>CAIXIX010000614.1 GCA_903919615.1 uncultured Chthonomonas sp. | reverse complement strand
CTCTGATGTTATGGCGACTTCGGCAGCGCCAGTTCATATTAACATTTACGGAAAAGATTTGAAGGCTCTCGACAAACTGGGCTCAGAGGTGCTTGCTGCGGCCCAAAAGATGCCCGAAATGTATCAGCCGGCGACAACATGGGTCGATCAGAGACCTGAACTGAGGATAAACGTCGACCCACAAAAGGCCGCTGAAAAGGGCTTAATGGCAGACAGCATCGCAGAGCAGGCGTACTACAATCTTACAGGTGGTCTCACTTCAGAGTACTATCGGCTGCCGACTACTCGGCTCGATACGATCAACTTGCGCTACCGCCAAGCGGACCGGGACTCTGAACAGAGCCTGCAGCGAATGTACCTGACTAGACCAGATGGCGGTCAGGTTCCGCTGTCCTCCGTTGCAACGATCAGTCACGAGGATTCGCCGACTGCCGTTGAGCATGAAGGTCTGCGGCGCGTGCTGGGCATCACTGGATACTATCGTTCGGAAAGCTTGCCGTCAATGGATGTCGTTATGAACCTGACATCTAATGTGCTTGCGGGTAATCCCAAACTTGGGATCAAACCGGTCGAATTTCCATCCGGATACGGGATGGAAGTACGTGGCGACATGAAGGAGATGATGGATTCGTTCCGGCGAATGATTTCTGGATTAACTCTGGCGTTAGTCCTGATGTACCTGGTGCTTGTCGTTCAGTTTCGAGGTTTTCTGCAACCTTTGCAGATGATCGCTTCACTCCCGCTTGAACTCGCTGGTGTGTTTATCGCGCTTTTTGTTGCGCATCAGGCCTTTTCGACGGTCTCTATCCTCGGAATCATTGTACTAACTGGCATGGACATAACGACGGCTGTGCTGTTAATCGACATGATCATGAAAACGAGAGATCGCGGCATTCCAAGAGATGAAGCAATTGCACAAGCATGCCCACAGAGACTTCGGCCAATTCTGATGACCGCCGGCATCACAGTAATCACGATGCTGCCGATCGCCCTTGCACCTAAGACCGGGTTGGACGCTTACCAGCCACTTGCGACCGCAGTTGTCGGCGGCCTGATAGTGGGTACCATCCTGAGCCTGTTCGACATACCCATTATGCATGCATATATTGACGACCTGACGGTGTGGCTGCACCGAACGGTTCTTAAGCGAGAATATGTATGGCGTGCAGAGGGCGAAGAAGAAGCTCCTACGACACCGAAGGAGTAAACATCCCAGCTAAGGCGTGGCCCGCTTCGAATGAGTTTTTAATTCAATCAAAGCGGGCTGCGATTCCGATTGAGGACGAAAACGACGCATATTTACTCATTTGGAGTAGTCGTGTTATAATGCAAGTAGTTTGCGCTTCTTGTAGAGCCCCCGGTCCTGTTTTCCGACTACTCATGTTACTCCGTTTTGGAGGATCGCAACGTTGTCCAATGCTGCCATATGCATGCCTGATCGGTTAAAAGTATCTCGTGAAACCTGGATTTTGGGTGCGATCTGTCTGATCGACATGATATCGACCGTCCTGTTGGTTCATAATGGCAAAGCGATCGAAGCCAACCCAATACTTGTACCGTTCATGAATCGCGGTATGATGTGGTTTGTACTTGCAAAATCCACGCTCTTTGTTGGCCCATTGTTCGGCTTAGAATATTTACGACTCAGGAAGCCGGTCTTCGTAAAGCGCATGCTCCGGCTAGCTATTGCTGGTTACCTTGTAACCTATGTGCTTGGCGGGGTTCAGCTTAACATGGCGGACCAGAGCACATTAAGTCGTGTTGCTTCTCGAGGCGGGGCCCCTGGCCAGGTGCTTCGCTAACCGCTCATTTTTTGCGCCGATCAATTTATTCCCGTTCTCACGTTCAACCCCTCGTACACTCAGCCATACAACCCATTCTTAGAAAACTGTAAGCACGTGAAGCAACTGCCTATCGTGGTTGGCGCAGTCAAAACCACCCTGTTTGATTGGACAGTCCAGATATAACCCGAACTTTCTTTTGCTTGTAGGAGATAGCCTTGCATTCGGTGAACAATCACGGGCAGGGATTATTTCACGCAACGAGCACAACGCGCTGATGCGCGTAAAGAGAGGATAACGTTTTAATGTTGAATCGTCGGGAAGTGATCATCGGAGGAGCGCTCGCCGCAGGCGCAGTGCTCACTGAAGGCACGGTCAGGGCCCAATCGAAGCCCCCCACCCTTCTGAAGGCTGTCCAGACATTTCTGGCCACACTGGATCCCGAGAGAAAGGCAAAAGCACAGCTGCCTTTTAACTCCGAGGAGCGCCTGAACTGGTTCTACATTCCCAAAGAGCGTAATGGACTGCGATACAAGAACATGTTGCCTGAGCAGCAAGAGGCGGCGCATCAACTCTTGCAGGTCAGCCTTTCAAAGAGTGGTTTTCGAAAGGTGGAAGCGATCAGGCAGCTTGAGTTGGTTCTGAAGGCGATGGAAAATGGAAGCGCCACTCGCGACACAGAACTTTACTACTTCACCGTGTTCGGTGATCCTAGCTCAAAAGGCACATGGGGATGGCGTTACGAAGGACACCACGTTTCTCTCCACTGGACGTCCATCAAAGGCAAAGTCGTTGCGAGTAGCCCACAATTTCTTGGAAGTAATCCTGCCGAGGTGAGATCCGGACCGCAAAAAGGCGTTCGCGTGCTTGCAGCTGAGGAGGATCTGGGACGATCGCTAGTTAAGGCGTTAACCGCGGAGCAGCGTGCGGAAGCGATCATCAGCGAGACAGCCCCGGCGGACGTTGTCACGACGAATGTGCGAAAAGCCGGCATCCTCGAAGATAAGGGGCTTGCCTATAGCAAGCTAACCGCCGATCAACAGGGCCTATTCCTGTCCTTATTAAAAGAGTACTGCAGCATTCAGGTTGAGGAAGTTGCGAAGCGTCGCCTTGATGCTGTTAATCGGGCGGGAATGGACAACATAAAATTCGCCTGGATGGGCGGAATCGAGAAGGGTCAGCCTCACTACTACCGGATACAGGGTTCGACATTCCTGGTGGAGTACGACTGCACTCAGAATGACGCAAACCACATCCACACCGTGTGGCGCGACTTTAATGGCGACTTCGGAGTAGATCTGCTGGCGCTTCATTACCATACTGCGGACCACGACCACGGCCACAACGTTTGAGAAACACCCAGACGCAGTCTAATATCCGTGGCGCGTCATGATCGCCTTTAGGCGTGCGAGGCATCGGGCTCTCCTTGGCCCGATGCTTCCTAAAGGTATATTGAGTTCCCTGGCAACCTCAGCATAACTCACTTCCGAGGATTGCGTAAAAAGCTTAGTAATCAGCATTCTGCACTCTTCCGGCAGCTCGGTAAGCGCCTTTGCCAGGCTGGCCGATCTTTCAAGATTGAGGAACTCTTCTTCGGGGGTCTGAGCATCTGGAGCGTGTATAGATACTGCCACGTCCTCATTTTCGACAATCGCATCTGTTTCACTAAACAGCTTGGCAGTCGTCTTTCGTCGAAAGCGCGCATTGCACTCATTTACAGTTACTCGGGCAAGCCATGCCGGCAGCCGTTTCGTATCGCGCAACTCTTCCAGACTCTGAAACAGCTTTAGACACACGTTCTGATAGATGTCTTCAGCATCAGGCTGGTTTAGCCCCTGCCTTACGGCAATAGAGACTATGAACCCATTGTAACGATTCAATAGAATGGACCATGCGTGCTTGTCTGAACGCAAACAGGCCTCAATGAGTCTATTGTCTGGTTCGTTACCACGCAGCATAGGAAAAGTGATCCATACCCTTATTTGATCCGATTGCCATGGCGTATTCTGCCAACAGGTAATAGAGTATGGCAAATACAGACGCTATTCCTGCACTCAACACGTTCATAAGCCTGCCCGTGGTGTTGCACAGAGCATTCCTCTCGGATTGTCCCATTCCTGCAGCCGAAAGTGACGCAGATGGTATTCACATTTTTTTAACATCTGCTAAAATAAATTGTATTTTCACACCCTCTGCGTGCATCTACATACATGAGCGTCGCACGACCGGCGTATCACGAGTTATTGATACTATTGCGAGAGAATACATGACTAGGTTCTGCACAATCTCATTTGAAGAGAGGCTGGATTTCCACGAAGGATCCGCTGCATCTTCCATTGCAAACAAGATTCGCCGCCATGTTGCTGCGGGTTGCACTTCGTGCTGCGACGAATTGCAATGGATGAAAGACTTTATGCCTGTAATGGGCGCCGCGATAGCCTGTAACAATGCTAAGGTTTCTGACTGGGCGCTCCGCAGATCAGTCAATATCATGCCGGATGTGGAAGTTCAAACGCAGCCTGGCCTGATCGAGCGCCTGGTTAGCATGGCGACAGTTGTGCACGACAGTCGATTGTGCCTCAGTGGTCAGGTTGCTGCCCGTGACCTGTCGAACGCCTCCTGTCACGTGGTGTACCAGTCGAACAATGTCGATATCGACGTGTGGCAGGAGCCCAACCATAATGGCAATTGGTATCTTGTCGGTCAGGCATTAGCGAAAAGTGGCGAACCGCTATCGGCGCCGCAAAGCGTAATGCTTGTTTCCAGTCAGAGACAATCGGCAGTTGGAATGCTGGATGACAGCGAATTTACGTTTGACTCAATTCGACCTGGAACGTATGAGCTCCGGTTGAGTTGGAATGATAATGACATTGTAGTTGATGGGTTAACGGTTGGATTATCGGAGGTCGTATGACCCCGGAAACAATTGCCGATAGCCTGGTTAACTTACCGGAACTTGAGCTAGACGAGGCGATTGCAAAGATTGAATCCCCCGCCAATGTGCTTGTCATCCTGCAGCAGCGAGCGTCAAGCGCTGTTGCTTCTTCTCCCTCTGTAGCAGTCGAACTCTCCGAAATTGCCTCACGGGTCTCCAACTACATTGGAGACAACAGAGCCGTCGCTTATGCTGAGCGTACCCGTTCGCATGCCCTCAGGAAGCTTGGAGATCATGAAACTGCACTTGCTGCGATCGACCGCGCTGTTGAAGCGGCGACGCTCGCCGAGGACTCTGAGCTCGCGGCGACAGTGCAGATACCAAGATGCGACTCACTTGGCTGGCTGGGCAGGTACCAGGAAGCTGAGACATCTGCGCGTCAGCTCATAACATTATTAAACGACCTCAGTTTGAATTCCGCTGCATCACGTGTGCTTACGAATCTCGCAATTGTTTATACGCGTTTAGATCGAATCGACGATGCGATAAAAATGTATTCTGAGGCGCGCACGGTGCTCGCTTCGCTTGGTGATTCTCTGGCCGTTGCCAGAATTGATTTTAACCTTGCTCAGGCAGAAGCGGAGCTATTCCGGGCTGAAGAGTCTCTTGAACACTATCGCTCGTGCCGAATCGTTTTTGAACAACAGTCGAATGCTCCTCTAACCGCGAAGGTCGATCACAATACGGGTCACCTGATGTTCCTTGGTGGTCAGTATGCCGCTGCCCTGGCGGCTGAGCAGAACGCACGCGACTTTTTTAATGCCAATGAGCTTCCCTTTGACGCCGCTAGTTGCGAACTTGATATTGCCGATGTCTTCCGATCGCTTAATCTATATCAAGATGCACTTTCGAGCTACGCCGCTGCACAAGAGATTCTTGAACCTCGTGCCGCCGTTCTGGAGCTTGGACGAATTGAGCTAGGCAGAGCTGCATGCCTTGCCGCCCTCAATCAGCCGAATGAAGCTGCGAGCGCCATTGACAAAGCTGAGTTGCATTTCTCCAGGTCTAATAATCAGTCCCAACTGGCAGGCGTACATCTTTTGCGCGCCTACTGGCACCGACAAGATGGGAATACGACAAGGGCGGTCGAAAGCGCGTCAATTGCAGACAGAATATACTCGCGGTTTGGTTTGCGAGCACGAGCCGCAGAGGCACGGTTCATCCAGGCTGAGAGTGCGCTTTCTGGAGCCACTCCAAGCGTCCGCAAGATGAGTTCCGTTTTGAGAACGGCGCGTGAGCTCGCCATCGGATGGCTTGAGTGCCGAGCGCATCAGGCGCTTGGAAACTATTATCTAAGCATGGGAAAAACAAATCAGGGCCTGGCGCATCTGCGTAAGGGTGTGCTAGCGCTAGAATCGGCTCGAACTCTTGTTCCAGGCGAAGAGCTTCATACAGCATTTATTTCCGACAAGCTTGCCATTTATGAGGACCTAATTGCCGCCCTGATTGAAAAGGGCAGTTCACGCAGCCTTGATGAGGCTTTGGATTATGTGGAGCAGTCGCGCTCCAGGCTGTTGTATGAGCGTGTACAGACCGCTATTTCAGGCACGGAAGCAACAATAGAGGGTCGGCCATCTGCAACTGTCACGCGTCTCGCAGCACTAAGGGCGCGTCTGAATCGTCTGTATACTGAGATACATCCGGATGGCACAGAAGGCACGAGCCGACTGATCGGATCTGAAGGTGAGAAAGCTGCCGCTCTGCTTGCTGTTGAAAATGAGTATAACTCGGTACTACGAAGCTCTGAGTTCAATACCAAATCGAAGTTGAAGCGGGCCACAGAAACGCTAAGCTCGTCGGAACTGCGCTGTCGACTTGCACCTGGCGAAACGTTAATAGAATACTATACGATTAGAGGTACAATATGTGCGTTTGTTGTAACTAAAGGTAGACGTGTCAGAGTTTTTCGTGAGATGGCATTTGTCTCCGAAATCACTTCCTGTACCCGTAAGCTGCGGTTCCAACTGAGTAGAGCAGGGGCTTCTAAAGACTTCGTCGACGCGCATGCGCATCAGTTTATAGATAGCGTCCGAAAACCGCTGTCATCGTTGTATGATCTACTTATCAAGCCTCTTCTGCACGCAATACCCGGTAAACAATTGACTATTGTGCCGCATGGAGTGCTTCATGGCATACCATTCCATGCCCTTTTTGACGGTGAGAGGTACCTGATCGACAGGTTCGAAGTGGCCTACTCACCATCGGCAGCAATTCAATATTGTCATCGATCTGTGGCGGAAAAACACGACAGCAAGTCACGCAATGATCTTGTCATGGGCGTGCCTACCCCGTCGCTGTCACAGATTGAAGTTGAAGTGACCGCACTAGCGGCTACACTGCCAGATGCAACAGTGTATTGTGGAGAGAGCGCGACACTCGAACAGTTCCGTAAGCTTTCCGGCAATGCGCGAATGATTCATCTAGCTACACATGGTGAGTTTAGACCTGACAACCCGCTTTTCTCTTCATTGCGATTTGCGGATGGTCCGCTTCTAGCAAGAGATCTTTATTCAATGAGACTCGATTGCGACCTTGTTACGCTATCAGCCTGTAGAACAGGCGAAGCACGAGTTGAAGCGGGCGACGAGACATTTGGCCTTCTGCGAGGGTTTCTTGCGGCTGGCGCGCGTTCTGTTGCAGTTAGCTTGTGGGCAGCAGAGGATACTCCCACAGCTACGCTGATGGCAAGCTTTCATCGAATGATGGCTAGCGGAAGGTCAAGATCCTCGTCGCTTCGACTAGCACAGCTAAAAGTTCGACAGACATGGCAACATCCGTATCAGTGGGCGACATTTGCACTGTACGGAGAGAGATAGTGCGGATACTGCCACGTTCCGCAGAAAGTTAGGTAAGGAGTACTAGATGCTATATCGGAGAAACCGGACTCTTCAAAGATTAGCTCAGGCGACTGCGATTGTTGGTGCGCTGGCGTTTTCAAGTAGCGCGCATGCCCAGAATCATTCATCAAGCAGTCTGCTTGTTAAGGTGATATCGGGCGTAAATATCGCGGATATCGCGGCTAATTACAATGTTTCTGTATCGGGCGGTGTGCCAGACTTGAGCATCTACCGCATCACTGCGCCCAATGCTGCCGCAGCGAGTGTTGTTGCCAAGATCCTGAGCTATGATCAGCGGGTTACTTTTTCACAGGGCGACAGCGGTGTTCAGATTAGTGAGATTACCGCAGCCCCGTTTCAGCTCGCGTTTGACGATGGATTTGATGCTGGCGGTTATGTAAACCAGGGCGCATATGCTCAGGTAGACCAGGGTAACATAAACGTTCTTCCCAGCTATCGCAGGTCGATCGTCGCAGTTCTCGACACCGGTGTAAATGCCAATCACCCTGCGTTGGCCGGTAAACTGTTGCCGGGCGCCAATTTTGTCGAGCCAGGCACTGCCCCTTCAGACGTGCCGGACGGTGCAAACAATAACGCGCTGGGCCACGGCACCATGGTTACGGGAATTGTGACGGCAGTATCGCCAAACTCGGTAGTTTTGCCCGTGAAGGTTCTAAACTCTGACGGAGTGGGCACCATCCTTAACGTGATCAGCGGCATTCATTATGCGGTGCGTCACGGTGCGGACGTGATCAATATGAGCTTTGGAACTGCACAGTATTCGCCTGCGCTTGAAACAGCACTTGAAGAAGCTGCCAACAACGGTGTTGTCCTGGTGGCGGCAGCCGGTAACGCAAGCTCAAACGCACCGACTTACCCTGCGGCTTCAAATGTTGTAATCGGCGTAGGTGCGGTAAATGCGGATAACACGCTGGCATCGTTTTCCAACTACGGTGTAGACGTTTCGGTAGTTGCCCCCGGCGTCGGTATATACAGCACCTACTATACTGGAGGATACGCCTCGTGGTCTGGAACCTCATTCGCTGCGCCGTTCGTTAGCGGTGAGGCAGGTGAACTGGCGGCAAGGCATCCTTTCTGGAATTCTTATTTCTTGGGATGGCTGATTGTAGGAACCTCGGACAGCGTGGACAGCCTGAACCAAGGGTATGCTGGGCAGCTCGGCACAGGTATCATAGACATTCAGGAAGCGTTACATCCGGATTTCTAATAAGACGTTACGTCATCAGGCTGAGGTGATTTACGTTTTGAGGGCGATGAGCGTTTGCTCATCGCCCTCATTTATTATAACTTGCCATTTAATAAGTCGCGGCTCAAGTTGTGATCATCGGTAACTCAAAACTGGCTCGGATAGATGTGCCTTTCCCAGGCACACTAACAACTTCGAACTCTCCCTCCATCAGCCTGGTTCGCTCTCGCATGCTGCGCATACCCAGGTGACCAGGCTGTTCCGAGATTTCACCACTATTAAATCCCCGCCCCCAGTCGCGGATCGTAAGAGTTAGTATCTCGATGCCTGCGTCCGAAGTAGAAGTGAGTAGGCACATGGACACGCGCTTCGCCTCTGCATGTTTTCGTATATTTGAAAGCGCTTCCTGGGCGATTCTGAACACCGATGTTTCAAGATCCGTATCAAATCGCCTGTAGGCCACGTTACAAACAAAACACGTAGTAGTCCATTCGGCGATCTGTTTCTCCTCCTCAAACATCTGATCTAGCGAAGCAGAAAGCCCCATCTCGTCCAGTGTTAGCGCTCGCAGGCCGTTAACAAGTCGACGCGATTCAAGAACGGCTAGCCTGAGGCAATCCATTCCTTTCTGCAAATTGGCGTCCGTATTCGGACCGAACAGGTTAAAGATGTCGCAGTACGTATCCAGAAATACCTGCGCTGAGATTACGTACTGTGTCAAACCATCGTGGAGCTCATAAGCTACTGTTCGACGCTCTTCGTCCAGCATATTTACAAAGGACTGCGTTAGTGATCGTTGCTGCTTGATCTGGCGCTGGTAGTGTATAGCAACTGCCGCGTAGTCCGCCAGCGCCTCGACGGCAGCCTCTTCTGCATCCCCAAAGGGCTCATCACCCGGCATCCCACCGACATACATGGCGCCGAGGACGGTTCCTTCCCTCATGATCGGAATGCCAATCGACAAGCCGACATCGGGCAACTGATTGAGAGGTGGGTGGAGTTTGATACGTGAGTTAAAGTCACTCATACGAACCAACCCCGTCGCACTGCTCATTTCTGTAAGGAAATCGGACGGCAGGCTCGTCTCTATAAGGAGGGCGGCATCTTGATCAGAAATACCCGCAACCACAATATTGGGCATCCCCAAAATATGTGCGCCATCAATTACGATAACGGCATAGGCTGCACCGGCAAGTTCTCTAGCCGCCTCTGAGATATGCCTAGCGACTGCGCCTCCTGATCGACTCATGAGGATATCTCTTGCAACCTGCCTGGCGGTATTCAGCAGTTTTGCGCGCCGTTCAGCATCCTGCTTTAGGCGGCTCATTTCGCTTTCGCGCAGTTTGTGGTCTGTCGTATCTGTCGTAACGCCATGCCATTTTACAGTTCCAAACTCATCAGTAACTGGAATCGCTCGAGACTCCAGCCAGACCTCCCCGCGAACGGGATGATGATATCGGTACTCAACAGCCCACGGTTTCAATTCAGACACCGAGTCACGAAACGCGTCGCTTACCCGGACCGTGTCGTCGTGATGAACGTGGGAAAGCGCTCTCTTAATGCTGTCGACCGCGTCGTCCCCAATTCTTCCAAACACATGTTCATATCCGCTGCTTACATAGGGATACTCAATCGTTCCATCAGAATTCATCTCAAAGGTGTAGAGCACGCCCGGCACACTTGCCGCTAGAGTGCTTACCCTATCGTAGTGCTGTCTTAGTTCTCTGGTTCGGTCTACTTTGCTGAGCTCATAACCGGAGTTCATCTCCTTCAGCTTATCTTCAGCAATCCGTTGCTGTGTGATATTGGTGCAAGTTCCAATTGTCCTGATGGCAACTCCAGTGATGTCTCGAATACTCTCGATGCGTACGCGAATTATTCGCATTTCACCGCTTGTATGAACAAACTCGAGCTCCAAATCAAACTGATTGCTTGATGTTAGGTGCAGTGTGTACGCATCGATGGCACGCTGAAACTCCGCTTCTGACAGGCAGTCTGTCCAGAAGGTGCCGGGATTCGAGACCTCACTTGGAGAACATCCGAGCAACTCGCTTAGATTTGAACTCATTATCAATTCGCCGCTCGTGTGATCTAGATCCCAGTAGCCATCCGATAACGCGTTGCAAAATACTCTCAGGCGCTCTTCCGTTAAATTGCTCACGGCAGCGCTCAACGGAGGCTGCACTTCGAGATCACGCTGAGTATGCAAATGGATATCGTTACTCTCCACCCCATCACCTCATTTCAAGAGCAACTCGATCGCCTTGTCTAATTGCGGGTCGCGGCCGCTAATCCAGTCTTCTGGCGTCATGCCAATCTTAAAATCTGGCTGCTCACCAACATTCTCCATCGGTGAGCCATCTTTGCGGTATACTCCCCCACCCGGCATTCTCGCCCCGGTTCCATCGACCAGTGGGAAACCAGATGTCCAGATGACATACCCTGGCGTGGGCTCTCCCACGAGCTTGGCGAGACCACGCGCTTTCATGTCATATGGAAACATCTCAGCATTCGAAAAACTGCTCTGGGCCATGAGCACTACAATGGGCTTGTTCCATGAGCGCCCTGGGGATGCTTCGGGAAGTCCATCGCGCGGAACGTAGTAGCCGTGCTGCCGGGTCGCAAGCCATCCGACGAGGGTATCGGCAATGTTACCACCGCCATTTCTGCGCACGTCGATGATCACACCCTTTTTACCTATCGAATATTCGTAAAGCTCACGCTCGAACGTAACCTGATTTCCGCCACCCATCCCGGCGATGTGCACGTAAGTAAGCCGACCGCCAGATTTGGATTCCACATAGGATCTTGCTTTTTCTACCCTGTTTGTGTAGATCAGATTTGCGAATTCTGCAGAGGTGAGACATGCGTATTTCACAGTTCTTGCGCCGGCGCGATCTGGCTTTGAGTTAACAAGGAACTCAATGATGCGCCCCTGCTTGTTGTTAATAATGCGATACAAGTTTTCATCGAGACTAATGTCTTGTCCATTGATCGCAAGCACATAGTCTCCCGCTCGGATCTCGGTTTGTGGGTAAGACGCTGGTGAACCCAGTGGGACGCTTTCCACCCTGATACCTGGCCCTGCATAGCTGTAATCAAAGGTAAAACCAAGACTTGGCGTAACGGGGCTTGGGGTTGTGCCAGCCGCAGGGCTTACTTCCGAATGGGACGATTCAAGCTCGCCGACCATCATCTGCAAGAGGGTCGCGAACTCCTGTCGCGTTTCGACACCATCTAGCAGAGGCTCATACCGAGTACGAAGCGCTGCCCAGTCCCTGCCGTGCATATTAGGATCGTAAAAGTTTCGATTGAACCCATTCCAGAATTGCGCAAATGCTGCCTGCCGTTCCCTGTGTATATCCCGATCAAAATCTGCAACGTATGAGATATTCTGTTGATTTCCTCCGTCGAGATTCATAGAGTAGAGAAGCCCCTCGCGTCGATAGAAAAACCGTTTACCATCCTTCGCCGGCCGGAGGTTTCCGCATCCACCGCCACTCGTCAAACGCTTCAGGTCCGTCCCATCGTAGGAAACGGTCCAGCAGTCGCCATCGGAAATAAAGTAGATTACGCCTTCCGAAGTAACGCCAAGGTCATCATGTGGCTGCTGCGAAGTGACACGATGAATTCGCCGTGTAATCTGATCGAAGTCGATCGAGACCGTTACGGCGCCTTTTGGCTTCTCAAACTTGAGATCTGCGTCAACCTGGCGGGCGGTCTCTTTCGTTAGTGCGACCATATAAAGGCCCGCGCCATCCCGGTCGCTGGAGAAGAGCAGGTACTTTCCATCAGGCGTCCAGGCCGGATGAGCATGATTGGCATTCAGTCGAGTTACATTTACAGGGTTACCGCCGGACGCATCGGTAACCCAGATATTTACGGGTCCACCGATCTCCTGAGTGGTAAATGCAATCCACTTCATGTCGGGCGACCAGGAGACCTCTTCGCCGCTCTGCCATTCACGTGTAGCATCCGGCATCTTGATAAGCCGCGTCGTCTTTCCAGACTGAAGTTCAATTTCGTAGAGACCGCCCTCTGATCCGCGCACCCAGAACGCAAGATACCTAGAATCGGGGGAGCAGTACAGTGCGCCAACATCCTCTTTGCGAGACCACAGTGGCTTGATCTGTTTTGTGGCAACATCCATCTCGAAGAGGTGCGTTACATAATCCCTATCGGACCGATAATAGAGCTTCTTGCCATCTCCAGACCAGAAGAAATCGGAATCATCACCGGGCCAATCCGTAAGTCTGCGAGCAATTTCAAGACCTTTCCCTGCAGCGCCTTTCGGGCGGTCGATAGGAACGGTCCAGATATCACCCTTTAGATCGAACGCGATCGTCTTTCCATCTGGAGACGGTTCGGACTCTGTGGCGCCCGTCGATAGGGACTCATGCCGGAACGTTGATATACCTTCGTCTTCTGCTGCGGTAATCAATATCTTTGCTGGGGCTTTAGCGCCAGACTTAAGCATCCAGACGCTGTCGCCATACTCAAACACGACATCGCCAGATTTTGCTGCAACGTTGGGAAATCGAACAGAACCTCCCACAAAATGGGTTAGTTGACGACCATGCCCCGCCATGTCAAACTCCCAGAGATTTGGTGTTCTCAAAGCAGAATCTTTGAACACGCCTGGGCTTTCGCTAATTCGGTGTGATGAAGGGGTCACTTCATTATAAGTAACCGTTACGAAACTCTTGCCGTCCGGCATGAACCGAGTGTTGAGGTGCTGATGCTGATCATCTGTTATGTATTTTGACTTGCCGCTCTGCACATCTAGAACTGCGATTTGAGTGGCTGCAGAGCCATGATATCTTGGGCGAGTATACGGAAACGAATCGAAATGGCCATAGACGATACTCTTGCCGTCTGGTGAGAAGTTGGCGGTCGCCATACCATTGAAATCTCTGGCAAGCCGCTGCAGTCGCAAAGACTTTACATCAATCGTTAACATCTCCGAGTCGCCAGTTTCGCGCCTTGCCGTCAGCAGCAACGATTTTCCATCGGGACTCCAACCGTAACTTATATCACTGCCACCGTTATAGGTAATTTGTTGTGGCGTGCCACCGTCTGCCAGCACTATGAAGATGTCCCAATTTCCCGTCCGCATACTCGAGAACGAGATCCACTGACCATCGGGAGAAAATTGGGGATAGGCATCCATCTCGACGTTGCGGGTGAGCGGGGTTGCTCTGCCGCCGGCGCTATCTGAAATCCATACATCGCCGCGATAGACAAACGCAAGCCGTTTACCATCCGGGCTTAACGCAGGCATTCTGGGGCCGACGACCGGCTTAGGAGCCGGGAGCACTAGCTGAGAATTTGCGCGATCTGTGCCGAACGAAATTAGTGCAACAGCCGAAAGAACAGTTGCCAGAAGAATGCGGATACCGCTCACAAGTTGCCTCTCTCTCTCCCCGTTTCGATTTGCTGGTAGCCAGCCGTACCCTGCGCTCAAACCAACCATGTAACCTGGTTCGTGCTGCTAGGTACGATTACTGTTTGTAATGATCATAGACTGCGCGGCCAATTTGGCCAATTATCTCCTCGGTTTCGAACAATGGGTTTCTGACATCACGGCTCAAGACAACAACCGCTGCCCTTGCGACATCATCAATGTAAAGAATTCCAGCATCATTTACTACGGCTCCGCTCCCAAGCGTTCCTGTCTTGTGTGGCAGGCGCGTAAACTGTGGAAGCTGGCGCGGAAGACGTGTATTTAATACCTGTCGATCCATTATCTCCAGCATGGCTTCACAGGAGTCTTGAGATGCACACTGGTTCTGAGCAATTAGCGCGCAGAGCCGAGCCATTGCCCGCACTGTTGCTGTATCACGATGTGATGCCGATGCGTTAACTGCTTCCCGAATCACATTGAGATCCATGCTCTTCTCGCGCAAGCCTGGATTGCGGTCGCAATAGTCATCCCACTCTCCCCACTTCATGCCCGAAAGAGCAGGCTCGAGCGCAATCAAGAAGTCACTCAACAGGTCCGCGATACTCCGCTCCGGATGTATCTCAAGCAGTCCAAGCTCTGCCATGGTCCGCTTAACTGCTCCTCTGCCTAGCTTCTCGAGAACCATATCCGTTGCAGCGTTGTCCGAGACAACAATCATCATTAACAGAAGGTCGTGGATCGTTAGCTGGCATCCAGGTGTAAATGCGTTGAAGAGGCCGCTGCCGAAACAGCGTCTCTCTTCGGTGAACTCGATGCGCTCAAGCAGGTCTAGTTCTCCGGCTTCCGACTGTCGATAAGCGGTCACCAAAATAGGGATTTTGCACACGCTGGCCATCGGAAGCGGCTCATCCATCCGAAAACCAACCTGTTCGCCACTGGAGATATCATGCACGCAGACACCAATCAGACCATTAACTGGCTGGACAAGCGTCTCAACTACCAGCTTCAGACTTTCGAGTTCCACGTATTGCTCCACTTCGTTCAGCAGCGATGCTGTTTATTCTGGACTATTTAACCCAATCACGAGGCAATGCACGGCTTTCAGCGCCATTACCGCTCGCGTGTAGCGTTTCTCAAAAGGTTCTCATGCCTACCTGCAGTGTGCTATCCCACCGGTGCCGGTATAGGTACTCGCATGCAACGTTCAGCGCCCGCAAAGAACCTCGCCTCATCAGAAATTCAACTCCAAATCCGCCAACGTAGCCGCAGTTGTCGTCCAGAGCGTGCTCTATCCACTCCTCTGCGGTGTCGGCTTCGGAACCCATTCGCAAAAGTGTCATTGCCGCAGTCGCCCGAACCTGGTCCCGGCCGGTCCATTTTCGATGAAAGGGCTCATTCCAGGCGGACGGGTAGTCCTCCGCAAGCAGCAGACGCCTTATCTCTGGTAGTGCTGCAGCGGAACCGATTCGAATCTGCCCGATCGCATCAAGAACCACGCGGACGACTCGATTCGACGGATCCGATAGCGCTTCGATGAGAGCAGGCATCGCCTCTTTCGCCGAACTTCCGATTTCACCGAGCGAAAACGCGACGTTAACTCGAACCCATTCGGAATCCGAAGTAAGCAGTGGCATTAAAATCGATACGGCCTGGTCTCCCATTGCGGCCAGCGCATAAGCTGCATCTTCCATCACCACGCAGCCTTCATTCCAACCCTTTCTCTCAGCAGGAACCTGTTCTCGGTTCGCGCTAGCTAGTAAGTTCAATACCAGCTCATCTGCCGCCTTCGATCCCAGATTTGCGAGAGCATAGATCGCAGCCTGCCGGACTGGCTCGGCTGAGTCCATCGCTGCAATGAGAGTATCAATAAGTTGTGGAATGCTAGTTGAAGCGAGCGAATGGATTTCGTCGATGGATGCCTGGATATCATCCCCTGCCTGCGACCTAGCCTCAGAGACGGTCATTGCAGGTGTTTTGTTAGCCGAAGCGCTGCGGCTGCCATCTGCACCACGCATCCAGTCCCAATGTCTCTTCCATACTATGGCGTTATCGTAGGGCGCAAGCCGATCCTGCGGGGCTCTCCATTCCTCTCGAGCATTCTCCCATGCCGGCTCCGTGGGCTCCGAGCATCGGGCAAAAACGAATTTTGCCATATTGCGCGTTCGATCGGCGATATTGAGGGATCCGCCATGAACAATATCAAAATGAACTAATACACACGTTCCGGCCGGACCGGCAGCTTGAATTCCGCGATTCATTTCCTCCTGCGTGAATCGCCTGTTCAAGTGTGTCGCCGGGATAAGCTGAGTTGGCCCCATCTCAATCGGGGTGTCCTGAGGATAG
>CAIXIX010000613.1 GCA_903919615.1 uncultured Chthonomonas sp. | reverse complement strand
GGTATGTGCCCGGCCAGTTTGAAAGGTTGAGGTGGACGGTGTTTTCTTATCTGCGATTGAATGGTTCTGTGCATGCCGCTAAGATCCGGCAGACGATGCATCCAGCTTGCCTCTTTCCCTGTTGAATCCTTGACCCTTCGCCCTTAATCCGCTTCGTGGCGGGCCTGGGAACGCTGCTGCAGCGAGTGTAGGACACGGTGCGTAAGTAGATAGCCCCCTACCGCTCGGACCCAGGGTTCCTGTGCCGCCCGAAGAATGAGGGGTTCAGTGCATGGGAGGAACTCGGGCGCGGCAGGGAACCCGGCAAAACGCCCCTGGATTCGTGAAACACACCGACCAAACTTCTCCCTCTATTTCCTTCCGCGCACCTGCGGTGCGCGGAAGGAGAGGGTTTTGACCGCGACCACAGCATGTATCGTGCGTCCACGATCCTATTACTTCACGCAATGGTTGCAGTGGACGTTGTGGACGGGCTCGGCTTGAGCGAAAACGATAAACAGACAGTTGCAGAACATGGAGAGTGCAAACGTGATGGACCCGATCAATGATGGTTAGGGCGTGCTGATCGGAATTTGGCTCACGCAAAAATCAATGCCCTTCAATATATTGTACGTTCCCAAGGGCACTTTTTCCCGGTGTCGAAAAAAAATGGCAGAAATTTTTCTCGGTGTGCGCGCTGGGAGTTGCTGTAAGACGCGTACGACCGTTAGGATCTGTAGGTCAGCGAGTGGGTGAACGAGTTAGTGGGCCCTATCCGCTCGGACCCTCGGTGCTAGGGCGCGGACATGGAACCCAGTGGGCGAGTGAGTTTGGGGGGTGCGGATCGGGTGAGCTGGTCTGCGTTTCTACTTCTTAGTAGGATTATGAACGGGTTTCCGTATCAACGACGGATGTATCCCCTTGCATCAGGCGGGAATTGGATGGATTTGACAAGGATACGAGATATGTACAAATATGCCAGGTATTGGCATTTTTGCCACTAGTAGCATTTACTGGCACCTAAATTATTGAATGTCATCCTACCATAGGCGAGTCCCGGAATCTGGGATGCTGTCCACATAATTTCGGGGCAGGTCTCTGATGGCGCCCCAACGGCATCATCCGTTGATTACTCATCCCCATTTGGCAGAATATCAATTCTGGCGAGGCGATCTGTAAATCGTTGGCTCCAGCGAACGTGCCCCACGCTCTTCCAGTACTCTAGTCCTTCCACATACGCAGTTCGCGCCTTCTCCAATTGCCCCTCCATCAGGTAGACATCCCCAAGGTTGCCAAGAGCTGCGACTCGGCTGGGTTCGTCCAGCTTTCCAGAATGGAGCGCCATCGCATGCAAAATATGAGCGCGGGCTTCGCCGTACCGTCCCTGCAATCCATGTAAGTTTCCCATGGCAGCAAGGCAGTGGCCCGCACCTGTCAAGTCATCTCCGTCCAGCCGCAACCGTAGCGATTGCTCCATCGCATCCAACGCCTCGTCCCCGCGTTCAAGGCGGATTAGCGCTTCACCCGTCCAGTAGAGGCATTCAGCTAACCCAAGATGAGCGCCTTCCATTCTGCTGTAGACGTTCTGGGCTTGGTCAAGGCAATCGAGAACAGCGGTGTAGTCCCCAAGCGCCATTAAGATCTCCGCTCGGAAGTGGTATCCTCCGGCGACGCCGGCCAGCAAGCCTAGATCGCGGTACTTATCAATAGAAACTGAGTTATGGAGCAGTGCTTTGTCCGGGACCTCAGCGTGGTGGTACGCAATTGCAAGATTCGCATGAGTGGCTGCGACTAGCTGCTTGTTCTCTAGCGCCGGAACCAGTTCCAGCGCGATACGATAAGAGTCTGCCGCCTGTTCGTATTGGCCGGATGCCGCGAATAACTTTCCGAGACACTCTGCCGTCCAGTACCGCTGTACCTGGGTATGGTCGCCTGAACCCAGAAGGCTTGTTAGCCACGGAATGCCTGGCGAAGCCAGGTAAAGAAGCCCCGAAGCCCTCAACAGGTTGAGATAGTCAATTTGTAGCCTGAAGGGGGATTGCGAAACCAACCACGTCACTGATTCGCTCAGGTAGGGGAGCGCGTCTGGCAACGACCTGAACACACCGGATGGAGGCTTACCGATGTTAATCCAGCTCACAAGATAGGCATAACACGCCTCAAAAAGTCTATCGCCAACACGCCGTCGCATCTCTGGACGGGTTCGCTTCTGGGCGCATACTCTGACCGAATCTGAAAAGTGATACAGCGTTGCGTCCTGCTCCACGAAGCCACTTGCCGCCAGTTCGTTCAAGATTGTCGGTGATGCTCCACAGGCGCACATCGCCAATTCCTGCGAGAAAGGAGCGGTAAGCAATGCAAGCGTGGGCAGGGTGTTCCTTGTCCGAACTCCCAATCGCTCCCTGCGAATTTCAAATGCCGCTTCAAACTGGCGGTTTTCCCGGCTTGAAAGCGGCAGCCCTTTGCGTGCTCGGTTTGCGATATGTGACGGAAGAAACGGATACTGTTCAGTTCCAACATGTGAGGAAATGAGAGCTGTCTGATCGGTTATGCGACCAAGATCCCAGACTCGCTCGCTCGCGGCTCTGTTTGATGGATTGAGCTGGAGGACGCGCAATGCGGATCCAAACGCACCGCGCAGATCTCCGGCGGCTTCCTGTGTTTCGCGGTAGTCGACAAGAACCTTTAGCAACAGAGTGGTTACTTCTGCGGCGGCGGATGAATACCACTCAAATCCGCTATCAATGTTCTCAATGTAGCCTTCCAACAGCGCTCCGCCTATAAGTGCATCTGCACTTGTGAGCAGATCTATTCGGTTCTGTGATGAAGCTGCGTTGCGCGATTCCTCGTACAGCTGTCTAATTCGGCCAACATCCGAAACAAGAGAACCCGCGAGGATGCCAATGCGCGAACGGTCGACGTACAAGCGCTCATCGCCGAATGCAGATTTCAGGATACTGATTACCTGGCGCAGGCAGTGCCTGGGATCGAGGGAATCAGCCCAGAACATGTTGGCAAGTTCCTGCCTGGACAGAGTGTAGGCGCCTCCTAGCGGCGCTTTGCCCAGCGCCTCGGGCAATATAAGCGCAGCCAGCACGCACCAACTCATCCTGGATTGCAACCGGGCATTTTTTTCGCCTTGAAACGCCTGCGGCGAACCAAGCAGCTTAATCTCCCATATTTGATTCACTTGTGCCATGCAAACTTTGTACCTACTAATTTGCGATAATGCGGTATGCACCTCAAATCGGTTAGTTTCATGACGATCTCATGACGATTGGAATGCCACAATCTTCCGATCATTGATGAACTGGGTTGCATTTATCAGGACCCATCCGTTATGTTTTCCTGTTGGCCGGATATGAGGAGGCGATTTAGAACTATGTGGTCATTTCCAAGTGCGTTAAGAGTTTGTTCAACCGCGGTTGCACTGCTTGGGCTGTTTGGCCAGGGCGCGAGGGCGCAGATGGTCGATTCTGTGAATGGATCCGCTGCGCCAGATTACAGCCTCACCTGGACTGTAGCCAATGATGTTGGCTGGTATTACACACCTGCCGTTTCGTATGAGCTAACAAATGTACAGACCAAGTTTGAATCCGGTGATGCGCGCTTGGTGGATGTGGAAGTACATGCCACGTCTGGCACGGATATAGGCACTCTGCTTGGATCTGGATCGTTTACCCCAGTGGGTAATGTATTTTCGGGAGCGGACGTTGGACACATTTCAATCTTAGCTGGAACGCAGTACTTTATCGGCTTTCGGAATGTGAATGGTTTGACCGTAAATGTAACGGCGGATGACGGAGCAACAAATCTTGGAATACTAAGATACAGTTCAGACGGCTCCTTCTCAAGTTCCTTCGCGGGCGCAGGAAACCCAAACGGTCAACCGATACTGCTATTTGAGAGCAATGCTTCAACCCCAGAGCCCGGCTCCATTGCACTTGTCTCCTGCCTGGTATCGGCAGGGATGCTGTTAGCACGCAGGCAGAGACGTAGCGATTTTGTTTGTCCCTAAGTTCAGCTAGTGTGTTCCGGATATTGACGGTCGACGGCGCAGGTAGCACTTACTCCCAAGTGACGTCGTATATTTCGTCGAAGTCGGATTTCAGGACTCATGGAATGCTCTCGTCAATCGGGCGCATCCGGCACCCGATTGACTGGAGGCAGTGGGTATTGGTGGTAGCTTACCCAGGCTCATCAGCCTGGGCTACGTTATACCGCGCCTTCAGCGCTCGAGATTCAGAACTGTCGGTGCACAGTGGTTAGTAAGCAGAGGCCAGTGTTTAGCCGCAAGGAGGCGGCAAGCTGATTCGGGGACCAAAGCGACCTTCGTGGGCTTTGCACGTAGTATGAACTCTTTGTGCCGCTCGATCGGCTACTCACAACGGACAGCAAGCGCCTGATCGGTGGGGTGCAGCGGTAACGGCGGAAGGATACACCGAAATGAACGGCATGGCGAAGAATAGCTCCTTATGTGGCCCAAAGGCTTTAGAAGCCTTCGGCTTTGCGGCGATGCTGCTGTTGATCGCCGGTGCGCTGCAATCACAAGCCCAGACTCCACCACCAAAGGCAACTTACCATATCGATATCAGCGAGCAATATCATATCTTTGAGCAGCTGGAAGCTGCCGTCACACCGTATGAAGGCAAGCCTTTCCCGGGAACGCAGACGACTCTCAAATTCGATTGCCCGCTAGGGTTTGTGGGCGCTAAGTCAGAAGAAAATAGGAGCTACAGAGATCAATGTGTTCATAGTATCGAAGTTTATGTAGATGGTAAGAAGGCTCCGTACATTGATCAACCAACGGTAAATGACCGGTTCTTTTGGTGTCTGGATAAAACTTTTGACACTCTTTCGATTGATCAGGTGTATGACAGGGGTGGAGATCAAGTAGCGGTTAGATTTCCTACCGCGGCCGGCTCTACTACGCCGATAGATGTAAAGGTAATTTTTGATGTGACAACAATTACAAGGCGACCAGTGGAGGGGGGCCAAGGAGGAGCCGAGCCGCCTTTGGAACTCAGCGATAAATTAAAGGAAGCCTACAGCTCTTTCAGAATCCTCGGCCCGACGATTGATCCAGATCGTCTACGGCGGTTTTTTGCGCAGCCCGGCGTGAATCTATCAAGTTCTTCTGATGAGCCTGCAAGGGCCATTATTGGTAAGTTCATTAATTATTTTGCCCGCAATGTAAAGTATCAATCTGGGAAAGACTCTGATGACGTAAGTTCGGTATATGAAAACCCAGGTAAGGGTTGGAACTGTAATCCCCTAGCGCTATCATTTTCGATGGGTGTGAGAGCTTGCGGTGGAATTGCGCGTAAAATAGGCGGAAGAAATTCAGGTGGCGATGCCGACCACGCAGTAGTGCAGATTTATGATCCTGAGGCTAAGACTTTCGTTTCTATCGATTCGTCTAGTGCGACTGATGCAAAAAATGCAAATATTAGTAAGCGTCAAACCAGCGCCGCCTTCCACTGTTTTTTTCACTTTATTATAATGATGGCATCTCAATTTGGAGGTGCCTGGAATGAAGAACGCATCGAAAGCTGATCTGTGGAGTGAGCGCCTGGCTGAGTGTCGGCGCAGC
>CAIXIX010000612.1 GCA_903919615.1 uncultured Chthonomonas sp. | reverse complement strand
GGCTACATCTCCACGTTACGGAAACAATGCATAAACGTAATGGATGGACTTAATTCAGTTTTTGAAGGCACGCCCGTCCAACCATCCTTCGAGCCAGCATAACTTGTAGTATTGCCTTTCACACCCCCTGAGTAGTAACGTCGAAGTTCGCAATAGCTCACATATCCACGGCGACGAGACCGGCTGGCGGGAGAATGGGCAGAACGGCTATCAGTGGAGCTATTCAAATCCATCCATATGCCATTTCGTCTATCCCAAGACGCGCGCCGGGCATGTAGTTACTGATGTGTTGGGCGACGACTACCAGGGTGTCCTGGTTAGTGACTTCTATGCCGGATACAATTCACATCTTGGCTTGTACCAGCGTTGCTGGGTCCATCTGTTGCGGGCTGTACATGAACTCTGCTGCAAGTACCCAACGCCTGGCGTATCTGCTTGGGCTAAGAAGCTTCGCGACATATATGACAAAGCCAAGGCATTCAGTCATCCGAAGGCGAGAGAACGCGCTCGTGCGAGAGTAAGATTCCAGAAGCGGCATGCTGCACTTGTCACTCCTTACGCCAAGACTTTGCTACCGCAATATACGTTGTGTAAACGTTCGATCCAGTACGAGAACGAAATGTTTACATTTGTTGAGTTTCCGTCGGTCCCCTCGGAGAACAATCCCGCAGAGAGATCCATTCGACCACGAGTGATAGCCCGCAAGATTAGCGGCGGAACACGAGCCGGGAATGGAAGTAATACCATGGTCATACTCTCGAGTCTTTTCGCAACATGGAAAATTAGAGAGTTAGACAACCTGGCAGCTTGCTGTAATCTACTGGCAAACGCCAAGCCTCCGCTAAAACCAACCCCCACTTGACGATTGATGATTTGAAACAGTTCAAAGTGCCTGACACGCCGGGATATAGCACGCAGCTGTATACTAACGCGAACGCCCATGCGAAAACTGCTGAGGCGACTCTGAACTGTTGCCTCGAACGGTTTTATGCAGCGGTGTAACGACTTAATAGGGTAACGTAACGGGCTGTCGATAATAACAGGCAATCAACAGGTTGTGGACTATTTAATTGGCAGCTTAGCTGTTTGAATGTGGTTCGTATCCGGTCAAAGCTCGTGTAATAGCGGAACAAAGTCGCCACCGATCTCAACTCGATGCAGCGTCGACGGGATGGGCTGGCGACCATCAAGCCAAGAGGATATTCAAATAACGTAACGAATAGAGTCCGACCGCTGCACAACAGTGGAAATAATCGCACGGTTGGAGATAGAAATGAAGAATTCGGTGATTGCGTCTACGTGTCTTGCGCTGTCTTTCGCGTGGTTCGCTTCAATCGCACCAACAGCCGCCGTTGCACAGCAAGGTTACAAAGTAACGATTCTTGACGACCCCCGTGTGGGGCCTGGCAACTATCCGTACGGTGGCACGGACATTTCGCAGTTGTATGGCAACACATACGTTGGCGAGAACTTTACCGGAGGAACGCACGGCGTTGTCGATAGTAACGGCAGCTGGTCGAGCCTATACTACCCTGGCGCTGAGTTCACGTACGCAACAGGTATTTCAGGCACGACCATTGTAGGGATATACATTACTCCGAGTCTCACATCACATGCATACAAATATTCTAATGGAGTATACACAAACATAGACGTGCCCGGAACTAGCTTCGATTACGCAAATGGAATTTACAGCAACTCCATAGTCGGTATATACCAAGGCGGCACCTTGCCGGGCTACCTTGGGATCAGCGGGTTTGTCATGACTGGAAGCAACATCACCAACATTGACGACTCGCTCGGTACGCGCGGAACAGAACCCAATGCCATCTACCAAAACGAAATTGTTGGCGACTACTTCGATTCCGCAGGAAACACTCATGGGTTTCTCGATATTGCAGGGAATTTTACTACTATCGATGACCCGTTGAACATTGGCTATTCTACAGTCGCAGGAGTTTATGGGTCGACAATCGTCGGCAACTTCGGGGATGGCTCGGGCGAAACGCAGGGTTTTATCTACAGCAACGGCAAGTACAAAACCTTCGATATTCAAGGTTCCACGTCAACCGCAATTCGTGGTATTACAGGCGACACGATTGTGGGATCTTATTACGACACATCGGGAATTGAGCACGGTTTTTCAGCGTCTCCAACACCAGAGCCAGGCAATATCATGTTTGTATTGAGCACAATGGCTGGGATCGGAATAGCATTCAAGTCCCATCGTAAGCCGGCTGCCTAACACGACCTTAGTTAGTGCTGCCGATAAGTCAGCTCCTCCCGTACGTGCCTAAGGCCGGACGGGAGGATGCGGGGAAAATGGAGTAGGTGGGTGGGGCAGCTGGGCGATTCCAGGGGCGTTGCCCGCTGGCTATCTTCTTGCGCCCTTTCAGGGCTCTCAACGGAACCTCGCATTCGAGGGGCCCGAATTCAACGACGTCGTGGTGCAATTACAAGCGGCCATAGCAGCGGAGGAGAACGTTCGGGTTGTTCTGGATGCGGCACAGCACGAGCGTATAAACGCGATGATCCAGGTACATGATGCAGTCGAAGGGTTCTGCAGATAAAGAATTGATAGCCCACTCGGTTGCTCTGAAGTTGACCGGATGAACGGAGACGGGGAGTAATCTGTGCACCTTTGTGATCGTGGTGGTACGGAACTGCCATTCTAATCAAGACCTCTATGCCGCCGCTTCAGGGCTCCGTGGACTCTTCTCATGACCGTTTCCCAGGCCTCGCGGCGCTGGGCTGAGGATATGTCACGCCTTCAGCGCAAAACGCAAAGGCGGCAATGGAGAAACATGTGTCAGGTTTTAGGTGGGGGGATAAACATATTGCCTCTGGAGCAATGCGGCGTGCGTGCACAGGGCGCGAACGGGAGGGGGCGGGGAAAACCGATGGCGGGATCAAAAGGGCGCAGCCCTGCAAAACCAATGCAATGTTAGCGAATCTTAGCAGTGCAAACAGGTTAATGAATCGATATAACAATCAATAGATATCAATATTCTATTTTAACGCAGGGGACCTGCCCATCCATGCAATCATAGTATCTTAGCACGACCCTGCATTCCCACCTGTCAGTTCACTTGCCCCTGAACCGGACCTTCAGCCGCTGAAAGAGACACTCCACGGTGCTCGTTCATCCGCTCCATGATATACGTAATACTCCTACGAAATCGCAGAACTTTGATCCGCAGCGCAGCAAGGAATCATTGACGGTGAACATCGTCAGAGACCGTGGTTAGCGACGATTGCGTGAAGCGCGTGAAACAGATCAATGGATGCGGCAATCTCGTCCTTGCGAATGGAGACGCTTTCCACGTTGACACCCAGTGGTACCGTGCGATCTACCCGAGCATCCAGAATGTGCGATAGGTTTGCCGCGCAGATTCGCAGCGAATCGCCAAGCGCATCCTCAGAAGTATTGAGTGTGCGCAGGGTGCTTTCGGGAAAGGAAATGCCCAGCCATTGCATAAATTGTTGGCGCGAAAAAGTCTTGGGCTGATCTTTTCCGCTTGTCAGTAGGTTGTTTTAATGCAAGGAGTCTTTTTCATACCGTATGTTGAATCATGGCTTGCTAATACTACTGTGTTCTAGGAGGTGAGCCATGAGCCATAT
>CAIXIX010000611.1 GCA_903919615.1 uncultured Chthonomonas sp. | reverse complement strand
GGCCGTATTTGAAAGAGTATTTGAGATTGTGCTATATGTAGTTTGAATTGTGCTTAATTTACTGTTAAGGCTATTAATATTATTATATATTGCGGAACTCCAGGATATACGTTCAATCAGTTACCTAATTTACGCCGCTCGGTTTGGTGACAGAGCAACGCGTGATGTAGCCAGGATAGCGATTGCGCGCACGTTGCCGGATTTGTCGATCGCAGGTGCTGAAGCCCTATCAAAGGACGATAGATCATATCTATACAATCAGCTGTTGCACGGCAGTGAAGCAATTGTAAAGCCGATACTTTCGGTAATATCGCATTTGGGGGATACGGGTGCCATTCCAGCTTTAAAGAAGCTTGCGGCTAGGCATGCAGGCACTGGGGGTAATTTCGAGGTACAATTGGCGGCCGACGAGTTGCTCAATCTCTTGATCGCGAAACGATCGATAAGTACCACTGAACGGTTGCTTGTAAGGCCATCGGATCCAAATCACGACGCTGCATTGACAGCACTGCGGCCCGCAAGCAAGAGCAATAGCTGTACCTCGTCCCAGCTATTGCGAGTTTCCGGAGGTAAATCCGACGATGTTGAGCGACTCACCTAATCACGTGTAGACAATGAAGGCCCTGTCGGGCAGGGTCGTCCTTGAGAGTAACATTCTGGGATGGTGCTACACTCCACATACCAGTATGACAGGTATGTGTGGCCGGAATTTTTCAATATCTTTGGGACAGATTGGTATGACGAAGTCGTTATTTTTTCGACAGGGTTGACCTGCTTTACTATTCGCGTTAGCGATACCTCCATTGTGGGTTGTATTCATTTTGACAGACCGGTTTGGGCTCTGGTGTCATTGGTCAAGTGAAATTGTATGTTTTTCGATAATTTGAATATGTACCACCCACCGAGCGATCAGTTTATATCGTCACCTCCTTTGTTAGTGCGGTTTACCATAGTGTCACCATCTCTTCGAGGGCTTTGGTGATCTTAGCGATTGCCTTCTCTCGTTGGCGGTGTTCCTCTGCAGCGTAGCTCTCCTTCCATGTTTCTGAGCGGTCTGCATAGTATCCATTCATTTCGTCTGCTGCCTGGCTCAGAAGCAGTTCAGCTGCCTCTATAGTTGCCCGCCATCTGTCGGTTCCAGGCATCATTGTGATTTTAGGCATCGAGGGCAGACCCTTAATCATCTGCTCCCTTCGTCTTGCTTCTTGTTGCCGCTTTCGGAACTTGCTCTGCCGCCGTGCCGCTTGTGCGAGTTGTTTGTCTGTCAGCATTGTTCGCCGCCATTGGCGAGAACTCGGTGGTATTCTCGATCCAGTGCGTCGTATGCCATCGTTGTGATCTCATTTAGAGGGTTCCAGATAGTCAGAGGGCGAGACTGCGCGTCATACGCATAGCTCGTTATTCCGCCGATATCCTGCATCGTCAGGCGGTTGCCGATTGTGTCGAAGCTGTATGTAAGGTTTATGCCTGTCGGGTTCTGCACGGCAATCTGCCTGCCGTCGAGGTCGTAAACGTAACCGGTGATGCCGGTAACATCCTGCATCGTGAGCTGCTGCCCGGCAGAATCCCAGGTGTTGGTGTTAATGGTGCCATTGATAAACGCGCTTACTGCGGTTCGGTTCAACG
>CAIXIX010000610.1 GCA_903919615.1 uncultured Chthonomonas sp. | reverse complement strand
CCACGGCGGCCCTGTTGGTCTACGGTAGCGCCCACAATGCGCCCTGGAAAGGCACGTACGAACTGCTTCTTGCACGCGAAGAAACCTAACAGCGGACCGCCGAAACCCATTGGGCTTCCCAGCGATTGGCCTTCTCCGACCACAATATCTACATCGTATTCGCCAGGCGGCTTAAGCAGGCCAAGCGAGATGGGATCGACGCCGGCAATAACAAGCGCACCCGCCCCATGAGCGATCGCTACCTGCTGCTTCAGATCTTCGATATTTCCAAAGAAGTTAGGCTGCTGAATGATGACGGCTGCGGTCTGCGACGTCACGCTGTTGCGCAGCGCTTCAACATTCGTTACGCCATCCGGAGCCTCAACCTCGACGAGGGTGTAGCCGGTCCACTTTAGGTAAGTTCGGATGACATCGCGATAGTTAGGATGCAGACTTTTCGATACAACAATTTCGTTGCGATTTGACGAGTGCGTCGCCATAAGCGCCGCTTCTGCCAGGCCAGTCGCAGCATCGTACATCGATGCGTTAGAGATGTCCATCCCGGTGAGCGCGCAGATCATCGTTTGGTACTCATAGATGGTCTGCAGCATCCCCTGGCTCATCTCTGGCTGGTAGGGTGTATATGCGGTTGCGAACTCTCCGCGGCTCATAATTGCGTTTACGACTGCGGGCCGAAAGTGTTCGTAGATTCCGGCGCCAAGAAACGATAACGCCTGTTCCGCGCCCGTATTCTGTGCAGATAGCTCCCGCAAGTGGCGCAGTACCGCATGTTCGCTTAAAGCCGGCGGAAGGTTGAGCTCTCCTGTAAACCTGAGCTCCGCTGGTATTGGCTCTAGGAGCTCCTCAAACGCATCAATGCCGATCGCTGCAAGCATTTCCTGGCGGTCAATTTCCGTGTTGCTGATATAGGTCAACGATTAATGACCCCCGCCGTCTTCTTCACTGAACTTTTCGTAATCTGCCGCTTCAAGCAGTACGGAAAGTTCAAACGAGTTGCTTACGGTTACTTTGATCAGCCAGCCTTCGCCATAAGGATCCGAATTAACGAGTTCTGTCGTATCGGAAATACCCGTATTGGTTTCGATTACCTCTCCTGTGAGCGGAGCGAAGAGTTCGGATACGGCTTTTACAGACTCAACCTCACCGAATTGCGAGTCCTTCTGAAGCATTCTGCCCACTTCTGGCAGATCCAGATAGGTGATATCACCAAGTTCGGCCTGAGCATGGTCGGTAATCCCGATGGTTGCAATATTGCCGTCAAGCTTCACCCATTCGTGGGACTGTGAATACAAAAGATCTGCAGGTACAAGCGCCATTATGACGGGTCCTTTCATGTCAGGCCGTGTTAAGAAGTGAAAGCGGCCTGTTGCTATAAATTTTTAGGGCTGTAATAGGTTCTTCTTTGGCCTCAACGTGGCCGCAGCACGCTTGTCGCGGATAGCAACTTCAACCTCTACACCCGACTTTGCATATTTGGAATCGATATAAGCCATTGCTACACTGTGGCCGAGCGTCGGGGAAAATACTCCACTCGTAATCGCTCCAACAGCCTCATTTCCTATATAAACAGTATACCCTTGGCGAGGTTGGATGCGATCCTTACAGACCATCCCCATGAGCTTGCGAGACGGTCCGTTGGAGCGTATTTCGGCGATCTGGTCGCGTCCAGTGAAGGCGCCTTTCTCCATAGAAACCGCCCACATTAGAAGCGCTCCAACTGGCGACGTCGTATCATCGATCTCATGACCATACAGCGGATATCCCGCTTCTATGCGCAAAGCATCGCGAGATCCCAATCCACATGGCGCAGCGCCGGCATCCAGCAGTGATTGCCAGATTGCGTCCGCGTCGGTGGCTAGCACAATCAGCTCAAATCCATCTTCGCCAGTATAGCCTGTACGACAAAGCGTTACTCCATGGCCATTGATCTCGCTGCGAACATAGTGAAAGCGCGGTGTATCCAGAATACTGTCATCACCAAATAGCTTTGCCACAGCGGCAGGGGCCGAGGGCCCCTGAACAGCGATCATTGCAGTTTCTAGCGATTTGTCGGTGATGACAACATCGTCAGACTGGCGCAAACTATGGAGCCAGGCAATGTCTTTAGCAGCGTTACTCGCGTTGATTACAATCAGATAGCTCTCATCACTCTCACGATAAACAATAATGTCGTCGACTATTCCGCCTTCATAATTGGTAATGAGGGAGTACTGCGCCTGCGTGAACTTTAGTGCGGCAACATCGTTGCTTGTCGCAGCCTGCAGAAGCGCCGTCGCGCCTTGTCCGGACACAATGATCCTGCCCATATGGCTAATATCAAAGATTCCGATGCCAGTGCGAACCGACCTCGCCTCTTCGAGAATACTGGTGTACATAACCGGCATATCCCACCCGGCAAAATCGACCATTCTCGCCTTGAGTTTGAGATGGGCCGCATGAAGTGGAGTCTTCAGCAGATCTTCTGACATCGTAATCTTTCCTTTCGCCGCAACTTAGATCTTATTGATCTGGCAAATCCTCTTGCGTTTTCGGCTCAGCGCTTTCAACACGAAGCGGCGCCCTGACTGCAGGTTTCTGTTTTCGCGGCTTAACCGGGATTGTAAGTGTTCCCTCAATGCGAACGGCGCCAGGCAAGGTGCGCACATCCGTAAGGTGAATGAAGTCGGCAAGGTGAAGATCTGCGTCTGTATCCAACACCGGATTGAGGCGATTAGCAAGCAGATTAACGAGAGGGCGGGCAATGGGCTTACCATCCATCGATGCGGTAAGCTGCTCTACCTGGATCGAACGGCCATCACGTACTGTTAGCTTCCCTTGAGCCACAAGTATCGACTTCGTACTAGAAACCGCAGAAACGCCCTCAATGCGAATTTCGCCGTTAATAATCGTAATCGTACAGTTGTCAACCAAGCCCATAAGCTTCCTGGCGGCAAAACCTACGAGATCTGCCTCGGACACGGTAACGGTCCCGTTCCCAACTCCTGCTCCACGAATTAATATGCGATCGCGAAAGACGAGCGTGCCAACATCATATTTCACGTCGGGAATGTCGGCGTCAAATCGAGATACCGAAAGGCCCGCAAAAGTCGAATTGAGCATATGCAGCCTGAGGTGCCCGATGTTGCCCGTAAGTCCACCACCCGGCGACTGATATAGAGGTATTCCTGCCGTTTCGACTTGCGAAGCAGTGAGGTCAATCAGCCGTATCCGATTGGAAAATAGTCCCAGTGGCTGCACCTCGCGTACCCGCGCATCCGTCTCCTTGTGGTGCGGAAACGCAATGTGCAACTCGTTTAGCGCCACTCGATGTGCCTTAAATTCGAGAATGCCATGAATCACTACGAGCGAAACGAGGCCCGCAGTTACACTTTTCAGCGTATCGTCCATGGCGGTTTCCGTTGTACGAAAGGATCAAGCTCCGAGATAAGCCTTGCGTACTGAGTCGTTTTGCAGCAGATTTTCAGCCGTGTCGGAAATAAGAACACGTCCGGTTTCCAACACGTAACCCCTATTCGCTATTTTTAATGCCTGATTTGCATTCTGTTCTACTAGCAGGACCGTTACGCCGCGAGCATTGATCTCTCGAATAATGGTAAAGATACTGCGAACCAGGAATGGCGCGAGACCAAGGGATGGCTCATCCAGCAGGAGAAGTCGCGGACGCGCCATTAGAGCCCGCCCAATTGCGAGCATCTGCTGCTCGCCACCTGATAGCGTTCCGGCGGATTGCGACTCACGCTCTTTGAGGCGAGGAAACTGAACGAACACATTCTCCAGGTCCGCCTTGACTTCCGGACTATGAAGATGCCGCGTATAGGCGCCAAGCTCAAGGTTTTCGCGTACCGTCATGTTGCTGAAGACACGGCGGCCTTCTGGGGACTGTCCGATGCCAAGCCTCACAATTTCGTGCGGTGGAACCGTATGAATAGGCTTTCCTTCAAATTCGATATTGCCGGATCTGGGGCGCACGAGGCCAGAGATAGACCGTATCGTCGTGCTCTTGCCAGCGCCGTTGGCTCCGATCATCGTAACGATCTCGCCCTCTTCCACCTCAATGGAGATACCATCAAGGGCGTGAATTCCACCGTAGTAAACATGAAGATCCTGAATTCTCAGCATCATATCGTGGCTGCTCCTCCAGGGTTAAGTCCCGATGCGCTCGCTTCTGGCTCAGTCTCGCCTTCGTTCTCCTCACCCAGGTAGGCGCCAATGACTTTTGGGTTATTTCTGATTTCGTCCGGCGTGCCTTCAGCGATTACAATCCCGTAGTCCAGAACATAGATTCGTTCGCAAATCCCCATAACGAGCGGCATATCGTGCTCGATCAAGAGAATCGTCAAATTGAAGTCATCCCTGATTTTTCGAATCAGAGACATCAATTCAACTTTCTCTTGCGGGTTCATTCCGGCGGCAGGCTCATCGAGCAACAGCAGTTTTGGTTCCGTTGCTAACGCTCTAACTATCTCCAATCGCCGTTGATCGCCATAGGGCAAGTTCTTCGCGAGCTCATTTCGGGCCCGCGACAGGTTAAAACGTTCCAGCAACTCAAGGGCTTTGCTTGTGCCCTGCTCCTCTTCACGAGCAAGGCGTGAGGTTTTGAGAATGGCGTCAAACAGATTGGTCTTTCGCCGCAGATACGAGCCCACGCGAACATTGTCAAGGACCGTCAGCTCGCCAAACAGCCGAATATTTTGGAAAGTTCGGCTAATCCCGCGGGCGGCAAATTGATACGGCTTAAGTCCGGGAATCTTTGTTCGCCTGTTGCCAGAGGTAACTGCTGCAAAAATGGCGGAAATAAGCACGACTATCCACTTCACGCCAGACTGTAAGTGCTGATCCGATGGCGTTACAGCGTAAGGCACAAGCACTGTCGAGAGGATGGTCCCAATTACCCAGCCGCCAGCGACGAACAGGGCCGCATCAAAAGCGAGTTTAAGCGCGCGGGTGGAGGTTGGGTAAGGTATCACTCCCGCGAGAATATCACCAAGAAACTTGAGATGCCCGCTGCTCGGCTCATACACACCCGTCAGCAGGTTGAAAAGAGTGGTTTTGCCTGCGCCGTTTGGCCCAATCAGCCCGATCAATTCGCCCTCTTCCAGACGAATATTCACATTGCCGACGGCCGTCAGTCCACCGAACTTGCGCGTAAGCGCTTCCGCTTCCAGTACTATGGGCCGTGGTGTACCCGGCGATCTTGGCACAACTGTCGGCGTGTGGGCTGCGGGCGCCGCCACCGTAAAGCTCTCAGGTTCACTCACATTGGGACTGTCGCCGCGCTTCTTCAGCCGGAAGGAGAGTTCGCCCTTACCGAAAACTCCAGAGGGCCGCACAATCATTAGAATAACGAGGGCGAGTGCGAAAATCACCTGCAGGTAGACATCGGCAATATGAAACCGATCCCTAAATGGCTTTAGCACGTCGGGAAGGATCGTTACGAAGATCGCGGCGAGAGCAGCGCCCGAAATACTGCCAGTTCCTCCAAGGACAATCATCACGACGAAGTTCATTGACATGATGAAATTGAAGACATCCGGCTTTATCAGGTGCGCATGTGCATAAATCGTCCCGCCGGCGCCCGCAAAGAAGGCGCTCATTACAAACGCCGTAACCTTGATCGATGTCGTGTTAACCCCCATCGCATCGGCTGCGATCTCATCCTCTCGAACAGAAAGGAACGCTAACCCATGGGACGAAAACTTCAGGTTTCTACTTACCAGGATCACGATAAGGCCTGCCCCAGCAATTAAGGGAAAGAGCAAGGGAGACTGCGCCAGCGACGGTGCATCGGAAAACCCGGTTGCGCCGCCAAGATGAAGGGACGGCGCGAGTTCATCCGTATTCTCAAGGATAACGCGTATGATTTCACCAAACCCGAGTGTAACGATCGCAAGGTAGTCACCTCGCAGTCGCAGGCTCGGCACACCAACAGCGTAACCAAACAGAGCGGATATGAGCCCGCCAACTGCCATCGCGACCAGCATCAAACCTGCGTTTGGCACGGCACCATGCGTTAAATGCGCGCCTATCTGGTAGGTTAATCCTGCGCCAACATACGCTCCTACGGCCATAAAGCCTGCGTGGCCGATTGCAAACTGGCCTGTTAAACCATTAACGATATTGAGGCTAACAGCCATGATAATGGCGATACCGCAGCGCTGCAGAATATCCTGGAAATATCCGTTTAAGTTATCGTGGATCTGCCCGCCACCCCAAAGCATTAAGGCGGCAAGAAGAAACCAGCCTAAACGTCGTACTGAAGGCTGCATCAAACTTTCTCCGTGACGTTGCGGCCAAGCAAACCAGTAGGTTTGAAGAGCAGCACTATAATCAATATTACGAAAGCGATCGCATCGGTAAAGGAGTTAAAGGCCGAGCCAGACACCATGTTCTCAGCAACCCCCATCACCAGGGCTCCCAACACGGCTCCTTCGATGCTGCCAATGCCTCCGAGCACTGCGGCCACAAATGCTTTCAATCCTAGCTGAATACCGATGTCGGACTTGAATGGAAGTTCACCAAAGCTATGGTTCAAAAACCCGCCTGCGCCAGCCAATGCTGAGCCAATTACGAAGGTGAGCGCAATTACCCGATCT
>CAIXIX010000609.1 GCA_903919615.1 uncultured Chthonomonas sp. | reverse complement strand
CAGATGCCTCGCCGGTGGTGCCGCGACCAAGACCACATAAGAAATCTACAATTCCAACGAAACCGAATACAGCGCACACAATGCATCATCAATGCAATGTGTGCGCTGTTTGACGCTTACGTTATGACCAATGTGCCATAGTACACCTCGGCTGCGATGCCGCGCTCAGATAGAATGTTTTCATTGAATAGCCCGATGCCGGATGCGATGAGACCGTATGCGGAACTGCAAAAGCCAATCGCCCAAAATGCCGGAGTGCGCAGCGCCTGAAGCAGTGTGAATGCGTTTGAGCCGGAGCCCGTATCGCCAACTGTCAGGTCATCCGGAGCCAATCCTGCTTGTTCCGGGGTGGAGCGAATTGCGAGCCAACACAGAGGAGCCAGACCAATCGCCAGAGCCCAGCCAATATCAGCCCATGCAGTCCTCCAACCAGATTTCTGTACGATTGCGCCCACTATTGGAAATGCAGCCATGAAGCCGATACTGAGTATTATAGAAAAGGCAGCCATGGCTGAACCCAACCGCCTTGAAAACCACTTTCCTACGAGCGCCTGACTAGCGACGGACAATGCTCCCTGACCTACTCCCCGAGTAAGTGTTAGCCATACTGCAAGCGCTGCGATACCCGCGACACCGCTCATCGCAAGAGTGATAACACCGAGGCTTAAGACGAGACCAGTAACAACCAGTCTGCTGCCGATCCGATCAATCAACCGTCCGACTCCGATCGCGAACAATGCCCCGATCAACGTCGCCCAGAGATTCAACTCTGCATAGTGCGCACGGCCAATTCTAAGGCTTTTTAGCAGGGGCTCGGTAATTAAGCCAAGTCCCTGCGTTCGTCCGGGCAGAGTGCCTACCATTGCCGCTGCTGCCAGCCACACCTGTACCCAACGGGTAGCAAATCCATGCTTTTCGATCGCAGATGAAATGCCAGCACCTCCCACTGTTAGATACCGCTAGGGAGTAGCCTGGCACTGTGCATTCGGTGGCGTTCCACCGAGGTCAAGCGTCCCATTATCCTGCGGCAAGCCGCATGCATCCAGTCGATTAACGTACTGCCCTCCGTTTGCAGAGATCCTCCAGGTCTTTAATGGTCTCCCAGGCCCTGCTACCGTGAACTGCGGAGCGGAGCCATACAGGTTCGCTGCTATGGCCTTCGCATGTCCATCTACTTCATTAGCATTAAATGACTGCGTATGCCGCGCCTGTACAACTTCGACTTCACTGTTTGCGGCTCCAAAGGCAATATTGCCGTCGTAATTCATAACGGTCTCACTCGGCAAACTGATTGATGCCAGAGATACAGGCGTCACACCCGGAATAAATCCATTTACATACAGGCGCGCATTAATGCCGTAGCTCGTGTAAGGCGGCGTATTGGCGCACGGAGCGCCTACTAGCATCTGCAGGCTCATGGCCTGTGTTTCAGAAGGGCATATTGTAATTTGTTGATTCTTGACGTAAGGATTGACCACCTGATAGAAAGTAACTACGCAATAGGTAGGGTCCAGATAGCTGCTGTAAGGAAATGTCTCATCATAGTCCTGAACATACATCAGGGTTGCGAGTGCATATTGTTTATGGTTGGAGAGGCAGCTGGTCTGCCGAGCTTTTTCCCTTGCCTGGGCGAAAACAGGGAAGAGGATAGCGGCGAGAATCGCTATAATTGCTATAACGACAAGTAACTCGATTAGTGTAAAACCTCCGCGGCGAATGCGTACCAATGCGTTTCTCCATTCATCTGGTGCAATGATTCTTGTTTTCAGTGTGTCGTGGAAATCTGTTCGATTCTTACTCGATAAGCTCTCCTAACTCCATTACTAGAAGTCAAGTGCTGCAATTAAGGAATTTTATGATAGAGCAAGGATGGGCGCATATCAAGGCCACAGCAACACAATCGGCTAAAGCGAGGATGTAGCTGGAACGCGCTCGCGGTATCGTCGGCACGAGTACTGAGTATCGACGCTCGGCTGTGTTGCGCGTCGCCGCATACACTGGAGGTTGGTTATGTATCGAGGATCCGTCGCTATTATCGCTGTTTGTTCGGCAGCTATTCTCTCTTGCAGTCGTCCAGCTCCTACTGCGGCGGCACCCGCTGGTCATGCTGACGGCGCTTCGCCTTCTGCCCTTGCTGATGGACCTGAATGGCCGAATTTTCGGGGACCATCAAATAACGGTTTTTCGCCAGAAAAGGGAATTAACAAAGACTGGGCTAAGAAGGCTCCACAGCTTTGCTGGAAACAGTCTATGCACGACGGCGGATACTCGGGCCCTGCGGTCGCAGGAGGCGTAGTCTATATCCTGGATCACGTTGGACAGGAGGATGTAGTACGAGCATTCTCCATCCAGAATGGTGAGGAGAAGTGGCATTACAATTACGCGGATACAGCATCGGCAAACTACGGTTTTCCTCGGGCAACTCCAACGGTCGACGGTGACCGAGTTTACACGATGAGCCGCCTAGGTAAGTTAAACTGCCTTAGTATCGCCGATGGCAAGCCAGTCTGGACCGTCGATATTGTCGAGCAGTTTCATGGCAAGCGCCCCGGATGGGATCTTGCTGGTTCACCCCTGATTGATGGTAATCAGGTCGTCGTCCTCGCAGGTGGCCCCAACGCAGCGGTCGTCGCACTTAACAAACTAACAGGTACGGCTGTATGGGCCGGGGGTGGTTCAGAAACTCCCGGTTATGCAACACCATTTATTACGACAATTGATGGCACACGTCAGTACGTGGTTGAGTATGCAGGCGGGATTTGCGGTATCAATCCCAAGTCGGGAGCAATACTATGGACCTATTCATGGCAAACCCCCATGGGAGTTAATGCAGCCACGCCAGTGGTCCTTGGTAATTCGCTTTTTGTTTCTAGTGGGTATGGTTTTGGATGTTCGCTCTTTGAAGTTACTGGTGGCACGGCCCAGAAAAAATGGGGCAACAGAGAAATGCAGGCGCACTTCAGTTCGCCGCTCGTAAACGATGGGTTCATCTATGGAACAGGTGATCCTGGCCAGCTAATGTGCATCGATCCAAAAACCGGTAAGGCCCTCTGGAAACAGGCAGGATTTGAAAAGGGTGGAATCATAGGCGTCGATGGCGTCATTATCGGATTTAACGGCTCAAACGGCGACCTCATAATGGCAGATTTCTCGCCAACGGGCTACCATGAGCTCGGACGATTTACACCGCTTGGCGGGCAGAGTTGGACGGCGCCCATTGTTGCCGAAGGGCGCCTTATTGTGCGGAACAAAGAGACTCTCGCCTGTTTCGATGTGAAGTGAAAATCAAATGTAGAGTGGTTTTGATCGCTCGAAAACATCTTGTGCTATGGCCGAATGCCACTCTCGACAAGAGAATGACATTCGGCCAAAAATGTTTCCACCATCTGATCCGCAGAGTGTCTCTCTGCCATTATCTTCACTGCATTTGCTGCTCGGAATTCAAATTCGTCGCGGTTAGTGAGTACTCGGTTCAAGGCCATGGCGAGAGCATCTGCATCGCCTGATTTGAACAGTTCAACCGCGCCTGTGGTAGCGGCAAGTTCAGGATATACGCCCGTATCCGGAGCGACTACAGGTGCACCAGCGGCGAGAGCCTCCATAACTGCCTGTCCACGCGATTCTGAGATGCGACTGGGAACACAGAACACAGCACATTGCTGCATGAAGTCTATTTTATCTTTCAGGTTTAGCTCACCCGAGGTGTGAAAGACACCTGCAAGTCCATTCTGCCGGATCTGTGAATCAATGCTCTTGAGATACCGCGACGACAGAGTTTGCCCCGCAACGTGAAGCTGAACGTCAGCGCCATTCTTGTGAAGTTTGGCGAATGCCGTAACAAGCAGGTCAAGCCCTTTTCGCGGCGTGATCGCTGAAAGATATCCAATGACAGGAGCACGTTGTGAGGAAGCTGAGGTGGTACGGTAAGTCTCAACATTGAAGCCCGGTCTCGCTACGACCATTTTTGAACATGGTAAATCAAGAAACTCTCTCATTAATCGCGCGGTCGCATCGCATGGAGCAAGCAGGAGATCGATTGACTTTATATTCGCGTGCATGAGATGCTTTGCTTCAGAGCAATATCGCTCGGGCATCGCTTCAACGAAATAGTCTTCACCCTGAACACCACAGACTATCGGCACACCAAACTCTTTCTTGAGGGTTGGCGCTAGCCCTGAGAGCAGCGTATTCGTTATGCAAATTATATCTGGCTTCGGCATCTCACGAATGGCTCTAATGAGTTTGCCTACTTCCTTCGCCTGGTTACCGGCCGCGCCTTTCAGCACAGAAACCGTCATTGGCCCCAACTCTTCAGGTTGGGTTCGCACGGCAAACCGTGAAGCCAGTCGCAAAACCGCAGGGCGATCAAGTAGGCGATCGAACCACTCGGGTGTACGGCGAAACAGAGGAGACAACTGCTGAAGATAGGCATTTACTCCGCCAAGCAGAACCGGAGCGTCCTGCAACAGCAGATTATCCTCAAGCCTTAGTGGCGTGTAGAGCTGGATAACGGTAAGATCGTGGCCACGGTTCATTGTGCCGCGAAACAGGACCACATCGCGTGCACATGCACCGCAAAACATGTCTCCGGCGCCTGCAGCGAGATAGAGAATTCGCATCTAAACGAACATCCAGACTCGCCCATGATTGCGATGCGGCGGAATAGTGCACAAAATACGCAAGATACGATACGCCAATCCGGGGATTACCTTTGAGCCGAATATAATTATATTATAGCATCAGTGAGTATTGTACTGCGATAGTATCAATCGTCTCCTGATGTCGATCTGACGTCTATCGCGAGGACCGCACACAGGATGGAGTGGCAACCGCGAGATGTTCAGTTCATAGTTCCGGCGGCGGCTGGTCTGACCGCCGTGATAGCGCTATCTGTGTGGATCACCTCCTACTTCCGAACACCGGATCTTCCCGATCGACCATTTGGCCACGAGGCCGCAAGCGCACACCCAACAGTTCGCCCAACGACCCGCACAGGTGTCTCATTCTACAATCAGGCGGTGCGCATCAACGCTTTGCCTGGTTCGTGGAGCAGTTTCAGAGGCGATAGGCGCGATGATATCTCTTCGGAAGCGGTCCCACTAGCGCGGTCATTTCCCTCTGGGATTCCTAAGACGCTTTGGTCAATTGCAGCCGGTGAAGGATACGCTGGCGCGGCAATTAAAGATGGACGTGTATACCTGATCGATTACGACCAGGCTGCACAGTCGGATTCGATGCGATGCTTCTCGCTCGCTGATGGGGTCGAAGTATGGCGCAGATCCTATCCGGCAATTGTAAAGCGAAATCACGGAATGTCGCGTACGGTTCCCGCTGTCGCGGATGGCTGCGTTGTGTCGCTTGGGCCGAAATGCAATCTGCTTTGTGCGGACGCAATCACTGGCGATATTAAGTGGCAGGTCGATCTTGTCGCGGAGTATGGAACGGTGGTGCCTGAGTGGTACGCAGGGCAATGTCCGCTTATCGACCGAGGCAAGGTGATAGTCACTCCGGGGGGATCGGCGCTTGTCGTTGCATTCGATCTCAAGACTGGTAAGCCTATATGGAAAACGCCAAATCCTAATGCTTGGAATATGACGCACGCCTCGGTACAGCCGGTGGATATTGAGGGTGTTCACATGTACGTGTTTTGCGGCAGCGGTGGAATTGCTGGAGTTGACGCGGCCAACGGAGCAATTCTGTGGGATTCGACGACATGGAAGATCGAGACCGCAACCGTTCCAACACCGATCGATATCGGAGAAGGTAGGGTTTTCTTCTGCGGTGGCTACGATGCCGGAAGTCTAATGCTGCATCTAACGAAGAGCGGTAATCATTTTGAAATGCAGACTGTATTTCGGACATCTCCTTCGGTGTTCGGTTCGGATCAGCAGACGCCCGTGTTCTACAAAGGATACCTGTATGGCGTAATTCCTGGTGGGCAGTTGGTGTGCATGGATTTAACTGGCAAACAGGTATGGTCAAGCGGATCGGAACACAGATTTGGGCTTGGGCCCTACATGATTGCGGGCGGAATGATCTATCTGATGAACGATCACGGTGAAGTGACGATTGCTGAAGCAAGTTCCGCTGGATACAAGCAGATTTTGAAGGCTTTGGTACTTCGGGATGGCACAGATTCTTGGGGACCGATGGCGATCGCTGGTGGTCGGCTTATAGTTCGTGACTTAACCCGTGTGATCTGCCTGGATGCGGCCGCGCATTGATCCGACCACTAAAGGAGCGAGGGCAGAATAACGATGAATAGCAACCAAAAGCCAGATATCGAGAGCATGCCTAAGCGGAGGCAGTTTGTCGCCTCCGCCCTCCTCACGCTGACCGCTGCTGTTTCGGGCTGTTCTCAAACGGATACGGCGCCAAACGCTGCCGACGACGCGGATCTGAACTCGCTTAAACAGGTTGATCCTAAACGGATCACTTACCGGAAGACCCGCAAGACTGACACAGGCTTTGACTCCCCGACGGGCATAGCGCTTAGCACCAAAGGTGACCTTATTGTCGTCGGCGACAGCGGACTAGCTCGCTTCGGCTCAAACGGTAACCATGTCGCTAAGATATCCCTAAATTCCAGACCGACCTGCGTCGCAACGGCGTACAACGGAGATATCTATGTTGGGATGCTCGATCATATCCAGGTGTTGCATTCGGATGGACGGAATACGGTTATCCGCCCAGCGGTAACAGCACGCGCCCATATAACGGACCTGTTGATTGTCGATCATTCTATCTGGGTTGCTGACGCAGGAGGTCGGCAGGTGATGCGCTGCACTCTTGATGGTGATGTTGCCGCGCGCTTTGGTGATAAGGATCAGCCAAACCGCTATCCGGGACTGGTTATACCAAGCCCACACCTTTCACTCGCGCAGGGGCAAAATGGCCAGATATATGTTAGTAATCCGGGGCAGCATCGTGTGGAGACTCACGCATTAACCGGTGAGTGCATCTCATTTTGGGGAACCGCAGCGAATACCCTGGATGCGTTTTGCGGCTGCTGCAACCCAACCGATATCGCCATTCTCCCTGATGGCAGATTTGTTACGAGCGAGAAGGGGATACCGCGCGTTAAGATCTATACCCGCGATGGCAAATTCGACGAAGTCGTAGCTGCAAGCGATCAGTTCACTAGCAGCGCGATGGGGCTTGATCTGGCAGTGACGGCATCTGGACAGATCTATGTTCTCGATCCCCCGTCCCGCTCTGTGCTGGTATTTGAAAGGGCTTGATCATGGATACCGAATCGCTCTCAAGCCGAAAAGAGCTGCTTCGCAACGCGATGCGGTGGGCAATATTGATTGCAGGAGGTGGTACGGTGCTTTCGCTATCCATGCGAAGAAACTGTAGGGGCGATGCACCATCGCTTTGCGGAACATGTGCCATTTCTGGAGAGTGCGAATTGCCTGCAGCCATTCGGCAACGATCATGGCGCTCAGGAGATTCCCATGTCGGATAACAAGGGCGAAAAAACCCGAAGAGAAGTGATCGCTGGTGGCGTTCGTGCATGTGGAGCGATTGCAGTCGGGGTTAGCCTGACGGCACTGGCTGCGAAACGGGTGGACTCGACAGTTTGGCAGATCGATCCTCTGAAGTGTATTCAATGCGGGAGGTGTGCGACAGATTGTGTGCTTGAAGAGTCCGCGGTGAAGTGCGTACATGCTTATGCGCTCTGTGGATACTGCAAGCTCTGCTTCGGTCTTCTGCGTGACCGGAGGACTGGCAACTACGCGTCTGCGGAAAATAGCCGATGTCCTACCGATGCCATAAAACGAAGCTACGTAGAAGATCCCTACTACGAAATGTATATAGATGAAGCGCTCTGCATCGGCTGTGCAAAATGCGTAAAGGGCTGTACAGCGTTTGGAAATGGTTCGATGTTTCTACAGATCCGCCACGACCGCTGCGT
>CAIXIX010000608.1 GCA_903919615.1 uncultured Chthonomonas sp. | reverse complement strand
TTGTTCCCCATCGGCCGGCTCGGGTATTACGAGAGTTATTCTCACCGTCGTGTTCATGCATTTCTCCCTCTGGATAAGTTCATTTCGGGCTATTGACCGCAACCTGTTCGCTCTCGTTTGTCGGCAAACTTGACAGTTGGTCGATGTGATCAAGGCTCAAAGATTGAACGCTTGAAGGCATGGAGATTCTATGGTTCACCAGAGCTTCCTTGGCAACGATCATACACTCGCTCTCTACTCTTAAATAATCTGCCCGGTGTGAATGTGTGTGAAATCTGACCTTTAGGATGATCGTGGTGGCAGACAGTTCATCAACGAGCACCTCAGGAACCGGTTCCGGAGAGACGCCTGGCACACCTAGGATTGCAGCCAGAGTTACAGCCTGGGCAACTCTGATGTTGTCGCCGTACTCGATTCGCACTGCGAATTCACGGCGCCGAAACGGACTATCTGTATTGGACGTAACCGCCGACGTGAAGACATCCCCGTTAGGGATAATCACCAACCGATTGTCGTACGTTCGCAGATAGAGCGCACGCAGCTCTATCCTTTCGACCGAACCTTCAAACTCCTTAACGACAATCTGGTCGCCAACGTGAAACTGCTGCCCAAGCAGCAACATCAGGCCCGCGAACAGATGCGAAAGTATATCTTTGAAAGCGAAGCCGAACACAAATCCTGAGATTCCTATCGTAGTTGCGAGACCTGCTCCGTTGAGCCCCAGCGTGATAAGAGCTCCAATGACGCCACAAGTCCATGTGCCGTAATAGACCAAGGTGCGAAGTAAGTGACGGACATTGCTATCGAAGTGGGCACGGTCGATGATTGGCATGAGAGCCCATCTGTTGAACCTTGCGAACATAGAGAAAAAGAACAATATGAACACGGATCCGGCAAAACGGGGCAGCCAGCTCGACATCGACACAATGATATCTGAAAGTGTGTTCCGGATAAGTATTCCGGATCCTGTTAAGAAGTTTGCATGAACTTCACGCTCCTGGTTGACTGCCGTCACCATCTTCTCACCCCACTCAACGGCCAGTTCATCCCGGGTTGTCAACGCGTCCTGGGCATCACCTTCGGTTACGGCGAGTATCACGTCGCCGTCAAGGGATATCGTGGTTTCATCTCCGTGCGTTAGAATGTTATGACGCGTGAACAGGGGCAGAGACTTATCACGAGCGATAAGGCTATTCAGACGGCGGTTTACTTTGTCAGCCCGCTCAGAGGCAGTAAGGCCACTAGCGCCCATCATGCTAAACAAAAGCCTACCCGCGACTTTGACCGCAGCATACGTTGCCACCGGGGGAGCGGCGGTTGGTTCTGGGACCGGAGTGGTGGGAATCTGGCCGTAAGAGACCGCGCTGCATAAGAGACATAGGACTGCCAGACTGAAGCAATTCTGTGCCACATACCATCTGCTCGAATGGCCACGATTACACAAGAGGATCATGAGGCCCCAGCGATTTGCGCCATCTCACGTACATCGCTTATTCTCGATGCTGTTGGTCAATCGAGGCGTACGCACATCGCGGTTTGTTACCTCAGCGGCTGGCGATGGTGCGCTGTTGCCACACCTGGGAAATTGAACGGAAACTGAAACCACCATGAGTTCATCGACGACAAATCGGGTCGCATGGTGTCGGGCAATCTCAACGGCTACCCTTCGATAGTCTGGATCAGTGATCGTACCCTTTAGAACAACGACACCTCTCGAGCAATCCACACTGATTCCAGCGGGACCAAGTTCCTTGTTGATGTCCGACTTTATTCGGGATTTCTGAATTACGCTAGATAGACGACCTGATTTCCTTTTGGTGGATCGCAGCCAAACGAAACCAATGGCTGTTACGACGCAGAATGCGCCTGCGATTACGAGGAGTATCGTGAGTGCGCGATGCGTCAGTTGAAGATTCATCACAAAGGCGATGAATGCCCCAACAACAGCAATCACGATAAAGGCCACCTGGTTATTGTAGTTACAGATTTGAGCCCGAAAGTTATTAAGTATTGGGAGATCGTCTCTTCGATATTGGGAGTTGTGTGCATGCCAGGTCCGATTTGTCTTGAGGTTCATCTTCGGCTCTCTATGTTTCCCTTACTAGCGGTTGCCAACTGTATCGCTCAATTCGTGGAGGAGCAAAGCGATTACACAGTGGCTGGCCGTGCTCCTCTCACGATCGAGGTTAATGCGCTACACGGACTTCTCTGTATGGCAGCAGTGTCGGGACAGCCCATGATGCTCCGATGCGGCGAGCGTGGTTTCTGCGGCAACGATCGAATCGGACATCCCATGCGCTACAAGCAGATAGTCCCCTGCCTTTATGTGTGTCTCATACTTCAGGATGCTGTCCTTCGGGATCCCGATGCTGAAAAGCGCCGAACCGATCGCGCTCAAACCGCCCACAATTGCTGCAGTCTCGAGCACTCCAACGATCCAGCTTACAATAGGTCCTGCCGCCAGGATAGGGCCAAAGCCCGGAACAAGGAAGAATGCCGACCCGAAGAGCATGCCCCATAATCCGCCCCAGAAAGCTCCCCGAATTCCAGATGCTTTCATCCTATCGCCAACATTGTAGTAACCAACAACGTCTTCTGTCTGCTTATAGTCCTTTCCAATGATGGACAGATTCTTCATATCGTAACCTGACTGCTGGAGCTCTTTTACCGCCGCCTCAGCCTCAGTATGTGTCTTATAAATGGCAACAACCGCGCCATCTGTGTGCGGTCCGGCATGATCACACTTGCATGAACTGCTGCTTGAACTGGTGTTCTTTTCCAATTGCTGTACCATGTCGTTCCTCTTTCGTGTTGCGGCCATGCATCTGTCCACATGCGGTTGTAACGCAGAGAACTACAGGACTTCGCAACTTCGGAAACTACCCAATTAATGGGCGCGTGTTTCCCGATTATGCAATCGGACGACTCGACGTGACGGTGATATGTTCCGCGATATTGATGTCGGTTGCCAGCGGAACCTTTCGCAATACCATTGCGTCCGCTCACCGGGCCCGGCACTCTTAATCGCTAGCTTGTATTAGTGAAAAGGGACGAGCGTTGAATGCAAAACGTGGCTGTGTCCTTCCCGAAAGGTACGACAATGAACAACGATTCCCAACTGCAAACAGATGTACTCGCTGAGCTCAAATGGCAGCCGGGCGTTAATTCAGCACATATTGGAGTTACTGCAAAACAGTGCGCCGTGACACTCACAGGCCAGGTAAGCAACTACACAGAGAAGATTGCAGCGCAGGATGCCGCGCAAAGTGTTTATGGCGTTAAAGCAGTAGCAAACGACATAACGGTCGAAATGCCTGGCTCGTATGTTCGCACCGACCAGGATATTGCGGCGGCGGCATTGAACGCTCTCAAATGGGATGTTCAGATACCAACAGACGCAATAAAGGTTATCGTAGACAATGGCGATCTGACGCTTAAGGGTACGGTTGACTGGCACTACCAAAAGGACGCGGCAGAACGGTGTGTTCGGTATCTGATGGGGGTGAAGATGATTACAAACTGTATCGATATGAAACCGACGGCAAAATGGACCGACGTGAAGGCGAAGATCGAAGATGCATTTCGCCGGAGCGCCTATGTGGATGCCAGTAATATTGGCATAGCAACCAACGATGGCAATGTAACGCTTAGCGGATCGGTGTCCTCTTGCAAAGAGCGAAGTGACGCTGTTTTGGCGGCCTGGGCGGCCCCGGGCGTAACGTCCGTATCCAACAAGATTAACATCGCTCCCTGATACCACAAACATGAAAAACAGCCGCAGAGCCAGACACTTGCGCTGCGGCTGTATAAATAAAACCCTACGCCAGATGCAATATTCCTCGCCGAAGCGCCTCCGTAACTGCTCCCGTTCGGTCACCCGTGTCGAGTTTCCGCAGAATGCTGGTTACGTGTGATTTGACCGTTCCTTCTGCGATAAAGAGAGCGGCGGCAATTCCAAGGTTGCTGGTTCCAGTCGCGATTAGCGCTAGCACTTCTATTTCACGTTCCGTCAATTGAGCGCTGCCAGCGCGTTCAACGAGTTTAATCGACACATTGGCAGGAACGCATTTGCCTCCGCGGTGTACCGTGCGGATTGCTGCCAACAACTCCTCCATGGGGGACTCTTTCAGCAGGTACCCGACGGCGCCGGCATGAAGCCCCTTAAAGATGTCCTCATCTCCATCGTAGGTCGTTAACACAATGATGCGTGCAGCGGGAAAATCTGCACGAATTGCGCCGATTGAATGGACGCCGTCCATCTCCGGCATCCGTAAGTCCATAAGGGTAACATCGGGGCGTTGATCGAAATACAGCGTAACGGCTTCGGCCCCATTCGCCGCTTTTCCCACCACCTGCATATCACTCTGATAGTCGATAATCGCTGCCAATCCGTCTCTCACCACAGGATGATCGTCGACAACCAGTACGCGGATTGACTGCTGTGCTGTAGCGCTCATAGTAAATTGCCTGCCTTTTGTTGCTCTACTGGAACGGTAACAGTAACCAGGGTGCCGCAAGTTCCTCCCGGCGCCATGGTGAGTGTGCCATGGATCTCGGCACAGCGCTCGTGCATACCAATCAGCCCAAAGCCGTTCGCCGGCGATCCTGGCCGCACCTCAAAACCATTGCCATTGTCCAGCACAGTGACCCTGACACAGTCAGGAAGAAAGGAGAGCTCTAACTGGATGAGAGTTCCATGAGAGTGCTTATTTGCGTTCGTCAGCGCCTCTTGTGCGATGCGAAACAGGTGATCCTCCACGTATGCAGGCAGGGCATAAGGCTGACCTTGAATGCTGAATGAAACCTCCATCTCGGACGCAGTGATGCTGCGCTCGACCAGATGCGCGAGTGCGCTGCCGAGATGCTTACCCTCCAGCGCCTGCGGCCGCAGGGCACGAACTGATCGTCTTGCCTCCTGCAAGCCCTGTCTAGCCAATTCACGAGCCTGAGCCACATGCGCCTGTATCTGTTCGGCGCCCGGCGCATAGGTACTGGCTTCCAACTGAACGAGAATGCCTGTGAATGCCTGTGCCAGAGTATCGTGAATATCCTGCGCGAGCCTGTTTCGTTCGACGAGAACAGCAGCCTTCTCACCCTGCTTGGCAACGCGAGTCATCTGGAGCGCAAGCGTAGCCTGTTGAGCCAGAGCCTGTGAGAGCTCCATCTCTGATGCCCTATAGTAGGTTGGCACAATGCTGCGAATGCTAAACCAGCCCAGAGTCTCGCTGCCCAGAAGCAGAGGAACATAGAGAATGCTTTTGTACCCACGCCGCAGCAGCCATCCCCGATGGGGAAAATCGCTTGAGCTCTCGACGAGGTCGACGATGAGCGGCTGTCTCGCGTCGATGAGGCTCTGATAAAACGTGTTGGAGTGTACGGCCTGCGGTCTAACTGCAGCGGGATGGTTGGACATACTGCCTTTAAGGCAAGCGCCGTTTTCGCACTCGATGTAGAGGGATATCGTCGCCTGCTCACGGTTGTAGAGCCACAGCGTGGCCGACTGGGAATTGAGGCACTGCATCAGCGCCGTCAATACGTGCTCAAGAAAGACGTCCGCCTGAGGGACTGTGGTGAGTGAGTTCAGCGTTTGGACAAGGGCGGAAGTCTGGCGTTCGGCGGTCTGGTCCTCGAAGCGCCGCCGTTCGGTAATGTCGAGAATCGAGATACGAAGCTGACCGCTAACTTCAGATTTATCTTCCGATAAGATTGCATCTGCCTGGAGATACCTGAGTTTTCCGTTGCTCTGAGGGAGAGCAAACTCGTGAGTCTGCTTGGTGCCAGTATCCGACAAAACCTTTAAGAAATACCGGTATTCCGCCTGAGATTCTACGGACAGGAATAGTGAAAAGCGTTTCTTAATTAGATCCCGACGAACCAAACCCAGTAGCGCTGCCGCTGCCAGGTTGGCTTCAACAATGCGGCCCTTCGTATCCAACGACAGGTATCCGACGGGCGCGAAGTCGTACAACTCGCGATACTTTGCTCCAAGAGCCATTATCTGTATCTGGGCCCGGCGCAGCTCCTCGTTCTGCAATTCGAGTTCGATCTGGTGAACCTGGAGCTCATGTACGAGCGCAAGGGCATCCGCCTCAGTTATGGGAAGCGCAACCAGTTTTGAGCTCATACCGCTGCCTTGTTCGGCGTGGTTGCGAATTTCAATATTGGGGTCGATGGCTGGCGTCGCTCGTTTCAAGCTGGTTGAGTCTCCCTGGCGCTAATGGTGTCAACCAGACTCCGCCGGTTCAACCTTATTTGTGATGTCTTCCATCGCCAGCAGGATCATCGGCTCTTGCTTCGTCGCTTTGTCGCGATAGATCTGGCGTGCGTTAAAGACCAACACCCTGTGGCCGATAACAGGGAAATCGTGCTCAATCTTAAGATCATGGATTTCAGCATGCTGAGGCAACAGCTCCTCGAGAAGGCGCTTCAAATCGGGAATTCGCCACTTGCCATCGTTCAAGCTGTAAAGTGATCGACCTTCTGTTTCACCCGACGACGTCTGGAATAATGAGTAGAATGAGGTGTTAGCAGAGATGATCCGCATTTCGGCATCAAGTACCACGAAGGGCTCTCTGAGAGTTGCGATAATACTGGCAACATAGTCCTTTGAAGCCTGCAGCACTGTTTCGCGCTCAATAAGCGCGGTCTCCAACTGTTTAATCTGCGTAAAATCCATAAAGGTGATTACGACGCCGTCAATAACATTCGCGGCAGTAAGATACGGCATCATACGCAGGACATACCAGTGCTTGTTCTTAGCTTGAACCTGAACTTCTTTCAAAATGAGAGTATCCATCACGTTACGGAGATCTATCTCAAGATCGTCGTACATTAAATTTAACGAAATATCACTCACGGGGCGGCCAATGTCACTGGGTATGAGCTTGATAATCTGCGTGATCGCAGGCGTAAATCGCTTGATGTTTAACTTGCGGTCAAGGAAGACAGTTGCGACATCGGTGCCGTTGAGCAGGTTTTTCATGTCGTCGTAAGCACGCGACAACTCTTCACACTTGGTGGTCAACTCGGCATTTACAGTTTGCAGCTCTTCATTGAGCGATTGCATCTCCTCACGCGAGGTCATCAGCTCTTCATTTGTGGATTGAAGCTCCTCGTTTGCAGATTGAAGCTCCTCATTTGCGGACTGTATCTCCTCTTTTGAGGTATCGATCTGCTCAATAACCGATTGCAAATGCTCCTTACTAGCCTTCAGTTCCGTTTCAAGAGCGGCAATGTGCGCATCGTCAGGCTTCGTTCGAGTTCGTTTTGTGCGGCGTTCTGATAACGGCACGACCCTCGGATCTACGTCCTTAAATACAACCATGAAAAGGCCGCGCAACCCGTCCGGCGCTTTCAGCGGTCGAATAGTCAGATCGATGTCCAGATAATCACCGTTCGTCTTCACTTTGATGTCTCGGACAACAACATCACTTTGCTGACTAACGGCTTGATGCAGCGCCGTGCCGATTTCTAGCCGCAAGCCCTCCCTCGCCATTACGAACAGGTTCATGTTGGCTTTGCCGGCAGGTAGCTCCAGATACTTGCCTGTGCGCCCGCTTATATAGAGGATATCTCCCTTGTCGTTGATTAAAACGGCAGAAGGCGTAAAGTCGTCCAGCAAGATCCTCTGTGTCTCTTCAAGCACGGCGCCTTCGCTACTCCTGAATGTCGGCATATCCCTCTGTGCCCTTGGGGCATCATAAGCCATGGCGGAAGAGGGAATCGCAAAGCGTTTTGTACTCACCGCGGGTCCTTCGGTCCTGCGATAGAGCTTACATGGAGTGTCGACCTCATCGAAGAGATCGGTCTGATCCCCGATCGTCTCCGACGTGCCCAGTATTAAAATCCCCCCTGGATCAAGGGCATAATGGAACAACGGCACTAGTTTCTGTTGCGTCTCTGTGTTGAGATAGATGAGCACATTGCGACACGAGAGCATGTCTAGTCGTGTGAAAGGCGGATCGAGAAGCAGATTTTGGGGCGCGAACACGACGCTCTCTCGAACCTCCTTGGTGATTCTATAACCGGATGCGTCCTCACGGAAATAGAGTTTCAGCCGCTCGTGCGATACATCGTCTGCGATATTCGCCGGAAAAGAGCCCTGCCTCGCCTTGTCGATTGCGGCCTCGTCTATATCGGTAGCAAAGATCTGAGGCTTGATCACGCCCGTGAGCTTAAGCGACCGTATGCACTCGTGAAGCAAAATCGCGACTGAGTACGCCTCTTCGCCTGTGGAGCAGCCAGGTATCCACACTCGGAACGGGTCCCCAGGCGACTTACGCGTTAGAAGATCTGGAAGGAACCGAGATTCCAGCGCCTTAAACAATTCCGGGTCCCTGAAGAAGCTTGTTACTCCAATCAGCAGCTCTTTGAAGAAGAGGTCTAGCTCATGGGGATTATCCTGGATGTAATGAACATAGTCCGCAATATTGTCGAGCTGGTGAATACTCATACGTCGCTGCACGCGTCGCAGGACGGAGTTTGTTTTGTAGAGGGAGAAGTCGTTGCCGGTATGCGAGCGCAGTAGCGCACAGATCTTTAGCAGTGCGCTTGCGCTTTTCTTCTGCAGCGCATCTTCCTGCATCGGAGCCTGTCCAGACCGCCGGACGTAATCTAAAAGGCGTGCGGGCATGTCTACCACAGGCAGCACGTAGTCGACCATCTCCGTACCAATGGCGCTTCGAGGCATCCCATCGAACTTGGCAGTCTGCAGGTTTTGCGATAAGGTGAGCCCGAAGTTTTCCTTTATCGCTTTGACGCCCAGACTCCCATCGGTGCCCATACCGGAGAGTATAATTGCTATCGCTTTATCGCCCTGGTCTTGGGCAAGACTCTGGAAAAAGTGATTAATCGGCATACGCATAGCATGCGACGAGTCGAGATCCAGCAGTTGGAATGTGCCATGAAAAATCGAGAGATTCTTGTTGGGAGGGATCACGTAGACGTTGTTCGGGCGTACTTGCATTCCGTCTTCCGCTTGCACCACCTTCATCACAGTTTCGTGTTGCAGGAGTTCCGGCAATAGACCCTTGTGTTCCGGTGACAGATGGGGAATCAGCACAAACGCAATGCCTGTATCGGCAGGGAGGTTACGAAAGAACTGCTGTGATGCCTCTAGCCCGCCGGCGGAGCTTCCAATTCCGGCAACAAAAAACGGCTTTTCGTCCGGCGCAGAACGAACTGCCACCTCTGGCAGAGACGAGCCATCGGGCGGTGAATCTGATTCCGAGTAACCAGCGCGGGCATCCTTTTCGACCATCGATGCCTCATTTCATATAGCGGAGATGCAAATACAAGGTTGCGAATGCTTATCCATAACAGTACCTTAGTTTTGAAGTGCAGCGACAAGCACGTCAAGTTCCTGAAGACATTTATAGTGGCTTTGCAACTGTTTGATGAGGCGCAATTCACCGTCGTGGGAACGCTTCTTGTCGAGGCAAGAGCCAATCCGAGCCTGCAACAGTGTGGGTTCAAACGGCCTCGAGAGGTAGTCCTCAGCACCCATTTCAATGCATCGAACGACGGAGTCCAGCTCGTTAACTGCTGAACTCACAATAACAGGAATGTGACGCAGCGCTTCATCCGATTTGAGCTGCTGAAGTACGGAGTAAACATCCTGCCCAAGCAGTTGCACGTCCAACAACACCAGATCGAATTCATCTGCGCGTAACGTTAGCAGGGCCTGTTCCGCAGTGGCAGCCATCTCAACGCGACAGATGTGACCACCAAGGCTTCGGAAAAGCATGTCACGATTGCTTGTGTCGTTATCGACAACCAGTATCGAGGCTTTTTCGCTACCCTGCACAGAGTTGTTTATCTGCGGCTTTTTGGGTTCCACCGATTTTCTAGAGAACCTGGCGAGAGCATCGACCTCTGGCTTCTCACCTGTCTTCATTTCGTCTGCAAAGGGTACGTCGCGGTTGATAAGGTTACAAACAGTAATAGTTGCAGCGTGGATCTTCTTCAGATCCGGAACTAAACCAATGTATCCATGCGATTGAGCCTGTTCTGTTAGCAGTTTAGTGCAGACAATGATGTGATCGAGAGAGGACTGGATCTCGTTGAGGACGATAGCAGAACGTACACTCTGTGGCTTCTCTGCACAGACCTTCAAACGACGCTGTTTGATCACGTATTCACTCCATCTGTAGAACGACCCAAGTTTGCATGTACTCCGCACATGACATAACCCTCCGTTCGCATGAAACCAACGAGCCGGTGTGACATAACTTTCTTGTTTTCGAAGCAGAATCGAATTCAGTGTGGGTGCCCGAACTAAGCGCGGCAGTCAAGTGACAATTCGAAAATGTCCATCAACCAGTTAGCTGTCTCCTGCAACGGCACATGCAGTCCATAATCTGAGCTGAGAAATTCGATAATAATCAGAGACGGGAGCGCTCTTATCGATGTTCCACGAATATTCACAAACCAATCGCCAACAATATCGAAGACATAAGGCAGCATAGCCGCAGTGAGTTAGTGAGTTAGTGAGACAAAGGCGATTCGCTGAAACGTAACTTCTTCTCAAAGTAAGAAGAAGTTCGTGGATAATTTATATCATAGACATCAAAGACTTCTAGCTCTCTTCTTTCCAACCAACGCAACGCGGTACCAGAGACTGGATCGCACTGAATAGTCGATCCCCTCGGTCAATGCTAAAGCTTCAGCCATTAAGCGATACTCCGCGAGTGTGTAGGCCCTGAGTACCGAAGCCGGCCCGTCGTGCCGGGTCATTCGGTTCATTTTTGCTAGTGCGGAAACAGCCCGAAAGAGATACCATGCGGACCAGGCTCTGCGCAGATCATTAACCAACCAACCCAGCCGGGCGACACGTTCCATCTCGCGCAGCGCGAGAATGCTGCCCTCTAATCCAAAGTGGTGAAAAGCAAGCGAACATACAACATAGTCGATACTTGCATCCTGGAACGGAAGGTGAAAAGCGTCTCCACGAAGGAGACGGATCCCTGATCTGCCACCCGCCTGTTCTGGCTCCGATGCAAATTTAAGAATTGGTTCACTATAGTCCAGACCGATGATATGGACAGAAACACCCATTAGCTGAGCCTTCTGTTGAATTGCCTTCGGCAAATCGCCCGAGCCAGTTGCAACATCAAGAATGGTGATAACTGTGCTGCTGCCGGTTGAATCCGACTTTGCGGAGCGAAGCCATGAATCGGCCTGGCGAGATACAACTGCCGTGCCTCCCAGATATCGATTTGCATGCTGTACATCGGTCATGCTCTGCCGAAGGTCTTCGTACGGTTGCGCAGGATCGTCTATGTACTCTTCTTCATCGATCCTTGGCGGCATGTCAAGTGCGGCAAAACGCGTGAATATTGAGCCCGACATTTGATCCTCCCGACGATTCTCACGTTGCACCCATATATTAATCGAACATTTGATCGAGATGTTCCGTCGTGTCAGTGGCGGCGCCACTTCATCCGCAGTATACTGCAGATGGCGGTGTCCAGCATTCCCAATGCGCACGCCGCACCACGAGGGAGCGAACGATCGTGTCTAACCGCGTTGCCTGCGAGGGCCAATCATCTCAGTATAACCGAGCACATAAGGTTCAGCAGAAAGAGCGAACAGCGCCGGCACCGATTACAACTGTATCCGGCCCTGCTCGCCGCGTCGTGGTAACGGGCATTGGAGCGATAACTCCGATTGGTGTTGGTGTAGACGGTCTCAGAGAGGGTCTGCGCAACGGGCGGTCTGCGGTTAAGACAGTCACCTCTTTTGACACGTCGCATTTTGCTACCCACATAGCAGCGGATGTTGAGGGATTCGACATGACGCCATTTCTCAATGGCAAGAAATCAAAACGGCTCGACCGATTTTCTCAGTTTGCGGTATCTGCTGCAAGAATGGCAATCGCGGATGCCGAGCTGAACCTCGACAGCGCCGACCGTGATCGGATCGGCATCTGCCTCGGCACGGCTCTCGGCGGCATCTCCTTTGCAGAACAACAATTTCCCGGTTATGCGCTCAAAGGCCCGCGAGGAGTAAATCCGATGCTTGCACTGAGCGTATTTAGTGGCGCCGGTTCGTGCAACATTGCGATTGAACTCGGAATAAGCGGCCCCGCAACAGCGAATGGCGACTCATGCGCCGCATCGCCGATTGCAATCGGCCATGCAATGGACTTTATCAGAGATGGCACTGCCGACGTGATGCTTGCCGGAGGCGCAGAGGCGCCGCTCTCCTCTTTGTGTTACGGGGCATTTGCAATCATCCATGCAATGAGCACCCGAAATGACGATCCGACGACCGCATCTCGACCGTTTGATCGTGAACGAGATGGGTTTGTAATGGCGGAGGGCGCTGCGATCCTGGTTCTCGAGGAGCTCAACCATGCGAAATTGCGAGGAGCCCGAATCTATGGCGAAATTCTTGCGCATGCCTGCACAAATGATGCTTTTCATATGACGCAGCCCAGGCCGGACGGAACGCAAGCGGCTCGCTGCATGCGAGAGTGCTTGAGTCGCGGCGGAGTGGATCCGGCCGAGGTTGGCTACATCAATGCGCACGGTTCAAGCACTCCTCTTAACGACAGCACAGAGACCAATGCAATAAAACAGGTCTTCAAGGAAGGCGCCTACGCGCTCGCCATAAGTGGAACAAAAGGCTATCACGGGCATGCACTTGGAGCTACCGGGGCATGGGAAGCCGCAATCTCTCTGCTTGCAATTCATGATCGCTGGCTGCCGCCAACTCTTAACCTTTCTAATCCGGACCCGATTTGCGATCTGGACTATATTGCCGAGCCAGATGGGCGGGACCGCAAGGTGGATAAGGTTCTATCAAACTCCTTTGGGTTTGGCGGTATTAATGCATGCCTGCTGTTTGGACGGGTTTGAGTAGTTCAATAATGTCGTCCCCACAAATGCAACTAGCAACGCCCCACTTCCTGCTTGGCCATCTTCCCTATTTCAACAGCGATCCACTTGGCTTTCTGTCTGAATGTGGCGCATCAGGGCGAGATGTGATGACGCTGCGAATGGCGCATAAGACCCTGTTTCTGTTGCGTGAACCAGAGGACGTAGCAAGGGTTCTTGTTACTGAACACCACCAGTTTATCAAGCCGGCATGGCTGCGCACCGCTTCTATCTCACGACTCCTTGGCGATGGAATCGTTACCAGCGAGGGAGAAATCTGGCGCGGGCAACACAATGCCTACTTGCCCGCTTTTGAGGTAAGTCGGATGCCCGAGTACGGCGACATCATCTCTTCGTTAACAGCCGAAACAATGGAAAGCTGGACATCCGGTGCGGCTATTGACGTACAGATGGAGATGACGCAGCTCACGCTTAAGGTAATAGGGAGGCTTCTGTTCTCAAGTCTTACGCCAAAGTCGGATTGGCCTGAAGAGATCGCCTGCGACCTAAATATATTGCTGGTGCATTTCAGCTCCAGATACCGCGTTTATGGAATGGCTCCCTTTCCGCCGAGCCTCGCAGAAATGCGGGCCGCTAAATCACTAAATGCTTCAATATGCCGGCTAATCTGTCACTATCGCGAAACACGACCTGATCCATCGTCCAATACGGACAAAGGAACACAGCCGCTGCTGCCGATGATGCCAGGCTACTCGTTGAGCGATACAGGAGTGCGGAACACCTCTTTCTTAAGCGATCAGGTAAAGACGATTGTGGCAGCAGGAAGTGAAAGCTCTTCCGTGGCGGTCTCGTGGGCATTGATACTGCTCGCGCAGCACCCCGAGATCAGCTGCAAGCTGTTCGCGGAACTGGACACAGTACTTGGCGCTCGAGCGCCAAACCTGGCAGACCTATTCTATTTGCCATTCACACGGGCAGTCGTGAACGAAACCGTGCGACTGTTTCCGCCTCTCTGGATGACCGGCCGGGAGGCGATTCATGCCTGTGTTATCGGGAATACCAAGATTCCAGCAGGTGGGCAGATTATGACGAGCCAGTGGCTGATTCATCGCCTTCCAGGGTACTTCCCGAATCCGGATGCATTTCGGCCCGAAAGATGGCTCAATATGGATCCACGCGACATTCCAAAAGGCGCATACTTTCCTTTTGGCGCTGGCCCTCGAGTTTGTATGGGTAAGAATTTCGCCCTTATGGAAACGAGCTTGATCCTGGCTTCGATCTGTCGAAAATACCGACCAGAGCTTGCATCGCAAGATCCCATCGTTCCGTGGGCAACGGTTACACTGAGGCCACCGCTGGGGGTAAAGTTGATTTTGCACGCCCGATAAGCGCCAGGAGCGGCACTAGCGCCGAAGGTGCGTGAGTTGGAAGCCAGGCGGGACGGAGATCACGCCTGCCGGATGCGAGCGATGTGCAAACCGTCAGCACGAAAGATGAGACTCACGCAAAGCGCAAATTCACCGACACGGTGGTCATAATGCGCAAGTTCGAAATCCAGGATGCCTGACAGTCGCCCTCCACTATAGCGCAGGTTCCAGGCTGTGAAGTCACCATGTATGATCGTTCCGGGCAGGGAATGAAGCGTCAGTGTTGCGATTCGTTCGCGGGACCTGTCAAGATGCCACCGCAGTATCCGGACTTCTTCGGGGCGTTCGTGCTCATGTTCAGCCAGCACGCAGTCCAGGTCCATGTCGCCAAGGATCGCCTCACATCGACGCCATCCTTTCCGTTGCCCGTGGTCGCCAAGTTGCGCCAGCGCAACGTGGAACTCAGCCATAAGCCGCCCGCGAGCGCGTTGTTCTGCAATCGGATCTTCCAGAGACGGCGGAGACCCAGCAAGAAATGGGAATAGACTCCATATCCACCCGCCTGATTCGACAGGTTCTCCGACAGCGGGCGCAACCGGCCATCCCATTGCAGCAATATCCTTTAGTAGGCGCAGTTCAAACTCGATATCACACTCGGACTTGTCCCAGCGTCTAAGGACAAGTTGTTCTCCTTGACCGTGGACGAGCCAATGCTGATTAAGCCGTCCTCCCAGCGGTTGAATCACTCGGATACCAAACAAGTCTAATACATCACCAGGCGGTTGCATTCGCGCGTGCTCCTAGTTTCTGGGGCCAGGGCCCGTACAGATGGCGAAGCTGCTGTGGTTATGAACGGAACTTTCTTATTTCCGTTGCGTCACTTCAGATAGGTCTGTTCCCAGAACGGATACGAAGCCAGGTATAGGTTTTTCGGGCCTATTCCGGTGGGGCAACTGCACAGCAGTGGTCGGCGTCTCCCCGTTAACGAGGTGCGCACAGCGCCGATAGATATAATCGGTCGTCAGGCATTCCTGTACACTCCATCACTTACCGACATCCACCAAAACGGAGATGTACGAACATGAAGCAGAACACGGTCCTTTCGATCCTCACCGGCGCAGTATTTCTGATTACGCTCTCTTTACTCTATCTGTTACTGGCACCGCTCGGTCGGTCCATACACTCCCCTGTGTGGTGGATGGCGTTCGGAAGCATTGCAGTGCTCCTGGTAGTTGGCGTCTTCGCTCCGATGTTGGCGCGCAGACTTAGAGGCGCATCCGCTCCGACGCCCCTGACGTCTGCCGACATCCGATTCACAATCGCCCTCATCGCCGTTGTATGCCCGCTCGCCTTCTGGGCACGCGGCGCATACGGTTCCCTGGTTATTTTACTGGTACCGATCGCGTTTCTCATACGGCAACAGATCAAAGTTGCCCCACACGACACCAACCTTTAGAGGGTGCTGCTGACTGCGTAAAATCGCACCCTCGACAACACCGAAATCCAGCGTTACCCGCTTACCTGCGCTAGCCACAAAGGCATCCAATTGGGCAATCGAAGTTTATCTTCGTTCCTTCGTGCTCAAGCATCATCAATGCAGGCGGCATCCCGGCCACCAAGCACTTTGTCGGTTATGAGGACGAGACGCAAGAGGGAATCGCTTGGCGCTACGGCTGGTGGGGCAACCTGGCTCCGGATGGAGATCCCTCGGCGCCACTGGAGATAATCTCCGTACATTTGCCCGGCGCACTCGTGGTGGTCGACCCAGACGGCGCAGATGAGTTCACGCTCAACACAGCCTATGTCCACAAACATGGTTATCCGCTATCAGATTTGGCCCATCCGTAAAATGGCGTCCGGCGTCCGGCGTCCTGCCAGAGCGTCAGCACAGGACAAGGTGCCATCTAAATAGAAATAGTAGTACCACAAAGCAAAAGATAGGGAAACCGAGAACGTCTCTGATGCGACACAAAACTCCGCTAATCTGGATTGGATCTGCCGCCCGTGCTGGCGTCGCCCTGAGCGTGGCGGTGCTTACGCTTGTCGTCGGGGCATCGGATGCGGCGCGTGGACAAGCCATTCCGAAGAGCGGGTTGGAGACGCATTGGGAACAGATCACGTCTCCGGTAATTTTGGGCGCCTTGAAGAGCCCGCAGGCACTGTGGGCATTTCTGACCGATCCGCAAACGCACTACTCGGAACGCATGGCCGCTGCCGCGCAGGGCAAAGGCGTTTTTCGCCTTACCGGGTTGGTCCGACTGGTGACGACGTTGGATGCGCTGCGCGCAGAACAAAGCCTGCATAGATGGGGACTCAAGATTTCCCCGGCAGTTTCCGGAGCGTTTGCACCGCTCAAGCCGCTGGCTCCTCGAGAGCGTCGGCGGCAGATCCTAGGACACCTCTGGGTCGTTCCCGAAACGCCGACCGGCATCGAGCCGGAGGAGAATAACGTTGGCGGGATGGAGGCGGCGCCGTGGCCCCTTCAGGTCGAGACCGTGCTTCATCGGCTCTTTGAAGAGATAGCGCCTCAGATGCATGTCAATAATCCGCCCGCTGACGTGGCATATGCCGAGCAGTGGTACACGGAGGCGTACAAGCTGCCGTGCAATACGGATCGACAGGCACTGCTCTTTGTCGATGTTACCGTGAGGCCGCTTCACTATAAGTCGCTTCGTGTATTGGCGCGGTGGCGAAAGATCGCGCTGAATCCGCGTTTTCCATTGGCTGCGGCCAGTGTCGCTGCCCATTGCGGCGAGGCGATGTGCCTCTGGGGTGACGAACGCGCCCAGGACATCGGTCAGGCGATGCTATGTGATATTCTGCGGGGCAACGCCGACCCGACAGTTCGACTGCAGGCCGCCTGGACCACAGTCCACTTATTGACGCGGTTCACACCCAAAGGGGAACTCAAGCTCGATCCGCCGATGCAAGTCGTAGTGGCCCTGGGGGATTTGGCAATCGATCCGACGGCCGGTTCAGAAGGAGAGAGACTCTATCGTTTCGTCAATCCACTCCTACGTCTGATGCCGAACGCGCCAATGCGAGAAAGCCCCGATCGGTTGGACCCGCAGTCGGCGCAAGTGCATGTGCTTATGGAAGCTTTTGCGCTCTGGTTCCACGCAAACCGCGCCAGGTTTGCGCAAGAAGGCGATGAGCAGATCCGTGCGACGAAAGCGGTCGCCGCCATCCGCGATCCAACCTCTTGAAGGCAACAGCTTGCTATACTGCGAAATCCGCCCTTCAGACACCCGACGTCAGATGGAGGGCTCAATCGGCACACGGCGCCTCCGCTTCCACTTACTCACCAAAGTGAATGGCGATTACAACCCATAACGTCCTTCCTGTTAGCTCATACTTCGGCATGTTTGCGTACTTTGATTGTTATTACACAGCCCTCCTGTTGGAGGGGTGTTGTGTATAATCGGTCCAGTCTCCGCGGCGGTGCTCGCTGGATTGAGGTCGTAAGGTCCGGCCGGAACGCGCTCCCACGCAGACAGATATGAGCGCGTCGAGCCCGTGGCGCCATAGTTTCATCTTTGTCGAGATCTTACCAAAGATGCAGCAGGAGTACACAGGCGGATGAACCCGGTGGCAATGTTGATCGCGTGCCCTGGCGCCCGCATCCCTGGCCTCAGCATGTAAGGAACCGGCTTCGCCAACATCGTCGTGCAGCCGGTCTTTTGTGATTAGCAGTTACGCAAGCTGGTTGCCTGCATTTGGTCCGGCAGTCATATCCCATACCGACTCGACTGCGATCTCCACGACGTATTTCGGCGCTGGAAGGTGCGGTGCTCTGATTTTCAGGGCAGCAACAACGGTGTCATAGAGCGATCCGCTGTCCGACAGCGTAGCCCGACCTTTTATCTGAACTGCGACATGCTTCTCTGCATCGTGGATGCCGATTGCAACAATCGGATTTTGCTCAAGGTTTGCACGCGTCTTTTTCGAGAAGAGGTCGGCGAAGTACACGTGCTCGCTGTCTGCGACAGCGCCGCTCCCCTTTATTGCAATATTGGGGACACCGTCGGTGGAGGCAGTCGCCACCCAGAACATGTGCCCGCCCTCCAACAGACTGACGACCTTATCAGGGAGCTGTGCCATAGAACTTTTCCTTTGTCAAACAGCGATAGTGGCCGAGGTACGGCGACAGTCGAAAATGCGCACTGGAAGCAATTAGCCGAGTTTTCCAGAGGACGAGTTCATTCTATGGTATATATACTGATATTGCAAGTACGTACTAAAAAGTAGTATAGGTACCAGATGGGTACCTGAGTAAGGAAGGAAGCCGATGGACCCGGCAAGTCAATGCCCGATTGAGACTACTCTTGGCCTGATCGCAGGCAAATGGAAAGCTCTGATCCTATGTTATCTCTCGATGGGCACAGCACGATACAGTGCGATCAAACGCTCATTTCCGCAAGCGACCCAAAAGATGTTGACCCAGCAACTTCGGGAACTCGAAGCGGATGGATTGATCAATCGCAAAGTCTATGCTCAGGTGCCTCCCAAAGTGGAATACAGCTTGACACCTTTCGGCGAAAGCCTGCTGCCTATCATCAAGGCAATGGGAGAGTGGGGTAGGAACCATTTGAAGTGCCAGGTGGAATCAACAGGATGTGCTTGCCGCGGGCACTCTGACCGAGCAGCCGTCTTACCAGAGTGATTCCCCAATGCAGGAGGCACAAGGATCGCCATTGGACCCTTGCGCGCTTGCCCCGCCAAAAACATCAATGCAGACTTCAATATGCCCATGCCAGCCGGGCACAACATATGTCCAGACTTCTTTCACAAGAACAGTGAGGGCACGATGCACCTTCTCTCGCTGCTTTTGACATCGCACCAGATTTTGTTTGAGTTGGTTTTCGAGCGGACCCATTAGGCGAGGATTGGACTGTTTAAGAGCACTGTCGATGTCACCGTCTTCTTTAGCAAGTTGCCTCTCCTGGGCTTGCAGGCGAATGATTGTAAGCGGATCCAGGGTTCGGGCTTCCGTATTGATATATTTACTTGTAGGTTCACCTAGAACTCGTTTCACTGCGGCAGCGCTCATGCCCTCGTGTAGCCGCCTGTACCCTGAATAATTAGTGATAATATAAGGATCCGAAGGTGCATCCCCGAAGTAGAGTACAACGATGTGGCCCCCTATCAAGCAGACCGCAAGAGCGAGCAAACCAGGCAGCCAACGCATTGGCATTGATTGTCTGTTTCGGTTCGTCATTATCCGTAACCACTGTTCTTCCCCGCTACGCGGCCCCAACAGTCGAAATAGATCTCCATACTGCCGCGCCAACCTGGGACCTCAGGGTAGAACCAGGTTTCCCGAACGCGCTTCTCCTCCAGGTGCCGCACAGTCATGAACCGGTCGAATTGCTTCTTTAAGGAGATGTTTGTGCGAAGCGCAGTCGTGAGCCTGTCGTCCTCGTCGTAAAGCTGCTTCAATTGGGTTGGCGTCCAGGCCACAGCATCCGAATGGAGGCGCGTCCGGCGTGTTGGCCGCGCGTCAATATCGACGGTTTGGAAGGTATTGCCGCTTTTGCCCTCCCAAAACGACCATCTCAGGTCGTTTTGGCAGTGAACCCGAAGCGGGCTCCAGTTTGGAGCGTTCGCGCGTACTGTCAGTCCTTCGGTATGTCAGTATCATTCGGCGGTGCTTCCGATTTGTCGCTCGGGGTTTGTGATCGGGGGAAATAGACAAAGAAAGTCGTCCCTCTGTCCTGCTCGCTCTCAACTCTGACGTACCCGTGAAACTGCTTGATGAGGCTGAAACTCGTTGCGAGGCCCAACCCGGCGCCACTGCCAAATTCTTTTGTGGTGAGAAATGGCTCGAAGATACGTTCCATCAGGCATTCGGGAATGCCGCGTCCTGTATCGCGAACGGTAAGCGGCGCATATTCGCCGGGCACGATTTCAGCGGTGTACGTGCCAGTAGGCTGCCCGATGGTAGAATTTGATGCCTCGATAGTTAGAGTGCCGCCTTGCGGCATAGCGTCACACGCATTCGCTGCCAGACTCAGCAGTATCGTCTTCAGCTGCCCCGTGTCCGCTCGTATGGGCCAGATTTCGTGCGAGGCTATAACTGCGAGGTCGATCCTAGCACCGGCCCATTCCCGGATACCGCTGCCTACCTCATTAATCAGCTGACTCAGGTTTACAGTCTCTGACCTTGTATAATGCTTGCCGCCATATGCCAACAATCTCGCGGTAACATCCGCAGCACGTTGTGCGGCCTGCCCGATACAATGCAGATATGCCTGTTCTTCCGCGTTTTGTGGCAAGGACGTTTCAGCCAGCTCGACATTACCCATGACAATCATCATCAGGTTATTGAAATCGTGCGCTACCGCTCCTGCGAGCCGTCCGACCGCCTCCATTTTCCGGGCTTCCAGCAGTTTTTGTTGCGACAACAATAATTCCTCATGCTGCTTGGCCCTTTGAATAATCTCAATTTGAAGGCACTCCCTGGCCTCTTTGACCTGAGCAAGACGGTCTAGAGCATGGTACTCAGCCCTTATTCTAACGTGATTGAGAAGCGAAATCGTTACGCCGCCAACTATGGAGAAACAAAATCCGATATAGTCATCCGGACTGTCAAGAACGAAACCACGGGGTACATCGCCGAACAAAGTCCAGGCCGAAACGGTACCAACGACCGTGACAAACAAGCCAGGACCGAGGCCACCGAACCAGGCCGAAACCATCACTGCCGGCATCAGCGTCAGAAAAGGATGGTGGTCACCCAACCAGGGTTGAAGCACCCTACGCAAGCCTAGCATGGCGCCAATACACACCGCCGCTATCCCGTAGCTGAGCCACGGAGCACGCTTTCTCATCGAACTCTCCCATAAGGAAACCGGATCACGCATGCGACGCGGCAATGAATTGAGCGCTACATGGCGCTCTTTACCTGATCCTACCTTTGCGCGCGGCGGCTCGCACGCTCACCTCCCGTTTCTCTGACGATACACTTATCTGCAAGGTAGGTGATGTCCTTCTCTGCGGATCAGCACCGCGTTCACCGCCTTCGCGAACAGGTAACAGTTTCAGAGGTGGGCGCATGACCGCGTCAAAGGTTGGTGGTTCTCTCGCAGCGGCAGCCCGGGGTTAGGACTACCCGTCCACCATCGCATATCCACGCGAGATGTACGTTCACGCGCGCTCTTTTGCGAATCTCGACATCACGGCGTGTTGAAAGAGTTTGTCTCCGTACAGTTTTGCCAAAGTCAACACGCAACATATAGAGAATCTTACCGTTCCTCGTGGGCGTCGCTGTTTTGCACGTAGTCTGTAGTGCGCGGGAGAGGGATTGATGCGCGCTTCCGGTTGCGTATGGCAGAAGGAGAAGGGGTATAGAATTGTTGGCGTTCCGTGGGTCCAGGGACGTCGACCCGGGTTCCCTGCCGCGCCGAGTGAATCGAGGATGCAGCGATAGGGGCTATCGACTTATGCCTCTTCAGGGCGAGATGCATTTTGTTTCACCGAAATAAGACAGGGCCGCTATCTGGTTTCCGAGATTCGCTCCGGCGCGGGAGAACAAGGAGCTAACAATGTATCATATCTTTGGTAACGATGGAGGCACTCCAGGATAGCCCTGTTTCGTGGGTTTTATGTGTGATTTGTTATCGGCGTGCGTGACGGGACCCTCACCTAACCTCTCCCTTTTCCGCTCGTACCTCGCAGGGAGAGGGACCACCGCGCGCGCCTCCGGAACATGGCCGAGATATGATACATAGTTAGCAAGGAGAGGGAGGACAACTGCGCCTGTCGGTTGGTTGCGGCGTGCGGATTGGAACCTTTACAGAGTGTTGAACGGCTTGCCGCGCATCGCTAGCCACTGCTTTCTCTGCGATGCACTCATGAGCGTCTCAATAGTTGCTTCGTGTGCTTCGATGATTTTGATGACCCTGGGCCGGATCTCTTCCGGGTTTCCGCCGGACTGCGCTCGCTCAATCATCGGTTTGATGGTCTGCTGCAGGTCCTGAACTACCGATATGAACTGACGGCGCTGTTCGTCCGTGATCTTTAGTGACTGCTGTATTTCCGGTCGGAACACTCCGCCCGGTCCTTCGTGCTGTAACTCAAGCTGTTGGAATCGCGTGAACTGATCGGGCTTCAAAATTTCTTTAAGGATGGGCCAGAACTTCTGCGCGGACTGTTGGCGATGCGACTGCATGGCCTGTTCCCGTTCTTCAGGTTGCTTATCCTTCAGTGTGCCTTCCACCATTTCAGTTTCGTGGACGTACTCAGTCTGCTTGTCCAGCAACTTTTGCTTTTGGGCGCCAGTCAGTTTCAATTCCGATTGAACTGGGTCGCGGTAGACAATGAACGGTCCACCCAGATCGTGCATCAAATGCATACGTGTTTCAGCATCTTGACCTTTCGCAATCACAGCAAGAGCAGTGGCGCCGACAACAAGCAAGCAGAGGGATATTAAGTATCGAACCGGTATTCGTTTGGCCATGTCTTCTCCTGGTCGATTTGGACTTGTCCAAATGCGAGCTGATCCATCAGCAAGTCGCTCTCATTGCAAATCATAGGGTCCGATGCAATCATGGCGCCAGCTCTGAAACGAGAGCTATTGAAGCGCCAACGTCTCGTTTATTGATGCACTGGCTGCCAGTCGCACCATTGAATGCCGTTGGCGAACAGCTTGACGTCGCCCGTCTTTACATCCACGACAAACATATCCCTCTTACCAGGGCTCCCGCTGCCGTAAATGATCTTTGTGCGGTCCGGCGACCAGTGTGGGTCGTCGCTATTTGCCGGCACCGTTGTCTGCGTTATCCGGCGCGGGTTTTTCCCGTCCGGCTCCATTACCCAGACATCGCCATATCGTGATTCGTGGCCTGCCCAGAACGTGATGAGTTTGCCATCGAGCGACCAACATGGCACGTTCGCATCGGGAAAACGGCCGCCCAACCCGTGCGTCAACTGCGTCTGCCCGGTTCCGTCCGCGTTCATCACCCAGATCTCGGCGCTACCGGAGCGCGATGATGAGTAGGCGATACGCTTCCCGTCCGCGGACCACGTTGGATGTGAACTCCAGCTCAGCTCGGAGAGGTGCGGCGCATTCTGAACGACGGCCTGTGGGTTTACGCCAATCATTTTCAGGATTGAATCCACGTTCTTTTCGGCATCGTCAAATTCATTGGCCTTAATGTGGCCCTGCACCTTCTGAAGGAGTGTGGCGGCTTCTGCGGACTTCTCCTTGTTGGCGGGATCTTGCATCCACGCAGGAAGTTGTTTCTCCATAGCGCGCATCTTCGGCGGCAGCGTTTCGAAGTAGGTAAGCGACTCCGCGCCTGAGCGCACTGCCGTTGGCGCTATACGCGGTGTGAATGTGAGCCTCTCCTGGCCGCTGCCGTCGGCATTCATCACCCATACCTCCGGCTGACCGCTGCCGCGCACGCCGGCAAACGCAATCTGTTTGCCATCAGGAGACTCGGCGGGCGCGAAGTTCCCTCCCTGAGTGTTGAAAGTTAACTGACGCTTACCGCTGCCGTCGGCATTCATCACCCAGATTTCGTAATTGGAACTGTACAGTATTCGTTTCCCGTCCCGCGACCAACTTGGTATGATGTTGTGTCCCGATGAGGTCAGTTGTTTTCGATCGCTGCCATCCGGCGCGAACGAGAATATCTGTGAAGGTCCCTCCCCATCAACTCGTTCCGATCCTACAATACGACCGTTCCGGAACGCCAGGGCAGGTTGTGCAGTGTGTTCCGCAGGTTTACGAGCGGTATGGGCCTGCTGGACGATTTGGACCGTCTGTTGCGCGCCCGCTTGAGGGGTTGCATGCGCTGCTGGAGATATCTGCGTAATCGTCGCAAGTGCGGAGGCGAGGACTAACGCGGCGGACGGTGCCCAAGTCATGCACGTTCTCCCTTTCCTAAATATTGCCGATAGGAGTTGAAAAAAAGCTGGATATTATTTGGTTACTACCGATCATTCCGCCGGGTTTCGCGATTTCAGACTATTCTCTAGTTGTTCTCAATCAACACCCATGTAACCCATCGGCATGTTGAAAAGTGGAGACGTGCAATAGGGCCCTTGGATTGGTTGGTGTCGGACGGTAGTGGCCACGATGATGGATGACGCTGACATAAGGAGCGCAGATACTTCGCGGCGGAGCGACAAGAACGGAAAGCACAAGCGCCACCCAGAAGCGATTGCGAATATCGGTCTTCATACTCGCCGCCATTGCGGATACGATGATCCAGAAGCGCCCCGACGGCTCTTCCGCTAGGCTTGCATTAATGAAAGTTGCGTACAGAGCGTATCGGACATTTGTTTCTCCTTTAGATGAGGCAATGCAACTATCTCGGATTAACACAAAGAGAGGACCGCGAATGGCCAATAAGGTTCCCGGAAATACTCAAACCTGGTGTAGCTTTCGGCTTTTCGTGCCGCATGTATCCTCTTGGGAACAAGGCCGACGTCTAGCCGTCGAATGTGCGGTACTAGTTAAAATATCCGCCGTAATACTTCATGATCGCAACCTCGCCGCTGGTTCAAACAAAGGACAATGGTAGGAATATGAGCACAAGAGCAACAGGGAAAGCCCGCGTAGACAAAGAGAGGACGAAGTCATTCGGCCAGCACGCTCGACTGAAACCCAAGTACTCTTCCGAAACCGGTAAAGTGAAGGGCGGCGTCTTGCCGCTGGCCAAAGAGTTAATGGCTCGCTACTCTGAAAACGAATGCTCGATAAGGGCTCAATCCCTCTCTTTCGTCGGGATAGTCTCCCTCATTCCACTGATGCTCTGCGGCCTTGCCGCAGTAAGTTTTCTAATTCGTGACCCGGTGCAAGCAGCTGATTATCTCCGTGGTGTCATCACGCATCTCCTTCCAGGTCGAGAGGCTGCCCGGGCGGCTGACGATTTTATTCGGCAGGCTAACGTCGTCGAATCGGCGAGAACGCTTATGCTGGGTAAGTGGTGGGCAATCATACTAGGCGTTGGATCCCTGGTCTGGGCATCTCTGTCTCTGGTGGTCAGCGCCACTACCCCCATGAATGCCGCGTGGGAGGTACAGGAGACGCGTGGGTTCATACGACTGAGGTTGATCTGCCTTGGTGTTCTGCTCGTCACCGGTATTCTGTTCACACTCTCGTTTCTGCCTACGTCCGGGCCAAACATTGTACGGAATCTACACATTCCGTGGCTGGGGTTGCCGCAGCCTTCCCCTTACTGGGCGGACGCCCTTTTTGAATTAGTCGCATGGGGCATCGATATAAGTATGTTTGTGCTGCTCTACAGAATCTTGCCCAGCACCTCTGTTTCTTGGCGATCTGCCCTATTCGGCGGCGCTATTACTGGTTTTCTGTGGGAATTGTTTAAGAAGGGATTTGCGATCTACTTGTCGCACTCCGGCTCTTCCAATAAGATATACGGCGCCATGGGCGGAGCCTTCCTATTGATAAGCTGGATCTACTATTCGTGCTCTGTATTGCTCATCGGACCCATTCTTTGCAAAATGTACAACGAACACTGCGAGGAAGGCGGCGTGACGGCAAAGGCTCGCTAGAACCGGGGAACATATCTTCCATCCGGTTCCGTCCGTTCAACAATCCTCGGGGCGGAGCGCTATGACTGCGAGCCGGTCAAACCGCAGAGCCAGTTGTATCGAGTTCAGGATCAAGGGGCAAATATGCATCCCTCAGAAGCTTGGTTCGTTCTTGTCAGCGTCACATTCCTCATTGCAATTCTGGGAATGATGGTCGCGTTCGTTGTGCTTGGCAGCATTCTCCGTCAGGTGTGCCCACTACTGACGGAAACAAGGCAGCATATTCAGGATCTGGGCGATGTGACGGTTGAGACAGTGGGTCACGCAGCCGATACCATGGACCTTATAGAATGCAGGGTGTCTGATACGATGGAGCAGGTTGAGTTCACGGGCACGGCTACAGGAAGGTTGGCGCAGAGCTATGGTCCGGCCCTTGCCGGAGGATTTCTTGCGGTTTACCTGATAAAGCTAGTGCGAAAAGGGAGAGAGCAATGATAGAAGTTCCATTGTGGTGGGTTTGGGCCTCCGGCCTCTACTGCATAGTCAGCATCATTTGGTCGGTGGTGCTGGTTGGCGGAATGATTATGTTGTACACGAAGGTCATGCCGGTTCTCAGCGAAGCAAAGTTGCAGCTTAGACGTGTGACAGGTCAGGCGCAAAGCATTGGCGCGAAGGCCTCAACTACTGCAGAGTTAGTGCACGTCAAGACACAGCATTTTCTCGGCGATGCGAAAAAAGCTGGAAACACCATGACCAAGCAAGCGAGAACCGTAGGTGCAACGATAAGCGCGGTGCTGGTAGCGAGCCAGGTAATTAAATTCGTTCGGAAAGTGTTTTGAGGGGCGCTTAGAGTAGGAAGCACTCCGCCTCTTGGCAGAATTATTTGGGGTGCGTCCTGTCCGCTGCGGGAGTGGTTAATGATGCTAAAAGGGATGCGTATTTCAGTCGGTGAATGCGGGTTTGTGTTGCCGAAACCTCTGATATTGAAAACATTTCCGCAGCTTCAACCTTCGGTGTATCTGCAATCCCGTTGTCACATTGCGTTCGCTCGGCTGTTCCCATGTCCTTTATCGCTCATCCCACACGCGGGCACGGGACCTATGAATACCTGGGCAACGCCCCTGGAATCGAACGGGCGAATGACGCGCATCTGAGGATCTCGCCGATTGCCTCTTATTCCAATACGGATCGCAGCGTGGGCGGTTTACGGAATCGGGCAGCGCATAATAGTGAGATTGACATCTCTGTCTAGAGGCGACCTGGCGGCCAAACATAGCTGAATCAATGTTTGACAGTTAGCTTTGCCGCCTGCCTTCGAGCGCGATTCTTTGCGTCGAGTTCGGCATCGGTTCGCGGCTCGAGCCTGAGGCAACTATTAAATCGGTGCAGTGCTTGCTCGTACAATCCCTGATGCAACATTAGCTGACCAAGATCATACATCGCGACGACGTGTTGTGAGTCGATTTCGAGACACTTGTAATCCTGTTCGGCGGCTTCCTTATACCGTCCAGATTTTGCCAGACCGGCCGCAAGGTCCGCATATGCGTCAGGAACTCTCGGTGATAGCTTAATCGCCTTCATACAGTGAGCGATACCTTCGGCCAGGGCATCATGACGAATCAACAATGACCCAACGAGCCGATGGCCGCCAGCATCGAACGGATCGAGCGTGATCGCTTTCTCATAGGACTGATAGGCTTCATCGGGATTTCCGAGAGCTTCCAGGCAGACGCCAAGCCTGAGATAGGCTTTCTGCATTGTCGGGGATGCCCTGATAGCATCACGGTATGCCGACGCCGCCTGGCTATGCATTTTCAGCGATCCATAAGCGTCCCCCAATAATAGTGACGTCTCGCCGTCCTTAGGATTCAGCGCGTGAGCTGTGCGCAGTTCTGTTGAGCCAGCGGTGATTCGTCCGGATTTCAACAACGCTGATCCAATCAACAAATGTGGCCTGCTGTATTCCGGGTAATCGCGTACCGCTTGCTTGTAGAAAATGATTGCTCCGATGTAGTTGCCTAAAAAAGCCTGTTGCCCGCCTTCGTCGATATTGTGAAGGACCTCTCGGCACAGGATTGCCTGTCGTAACTGGGATCCTCCCAGTATTGCAGCAATAGGCACACTCATCGCGAACGCCAACAGTCTCATCAAATCCTTACGAGGGCTAACCCCGTCGCTGTTGTTACCAGCAGCGGATTGGCTCCGCATGGCTTCGTGAAATATGAGCCACACGCTCATGTGATCGCGTCTGAGTTTGCGGTTATGATGACTGTAGATAAGCGCCGCAAAAACGAGGCATACCGTGCCCCTCAAAGCAGATGTGTAAACCAATTGCCAGGTAGGTACGAGTTGCATCCGCGGCCTCTTTTGCCTCTGTGTTTGCGTCGCCCAATAATTGTGGCAGTCAAAATTGAAGCGAGGAAAACAGGTACAGCAGGTTCTGGAGTTGGATTGTTCAGCCTTCCGCCGTTGACTATAGCCACGTTATAGCCAATCAATGCGCCATATAGTTGTGTGGAATCGAGATCTATCGACTGGTTGGCGGAGGTTGCACACAGGATGATTCCCTCGTCCGGAGCTGGACCGTTGGTAGCAGCAGGACCGATGCTTCCGTCAGTGTTCTCGATACCGGGATTGCCGGTTGCTACAAAGCCGAAGTTACCGCGAATATTGTAGATTACGCTTAGGGGAGACATTCCGCTTGCAACGAAAATGCCTCCATTGTTGCCAACTATCACATTGCCGGTAACATTGACAACAAATGTTACGTTTGTATACGTTCCCTGGCTGACAGTGAGACTGCCGGTTACACTGCCATTGACCTGAATGACGTTCTGTCCGCTGTGTGTAGCCGTAATGGTCGTTGTGCCGTAAACACCTGAGAACGTCTGGTCTGCTTTCAGCGCTTTAAGAGTTGACGCCGCGTTGATTGCAGCCGAAAGCACAGTTCCAGGGCTGCTGAGCGAGGCGACGCCTGTCACTACACCACCTGCAAAGGTAGCTTGCCTGAAATTGGAGGAAGACAGGCCCGGCCCCAGATACAGTGTGCCGGTGGATGATGTTATATTGCCGAAGCCACCAGAAACGTTGGCACTCGAACCAGACACAATGGCAACATTGCCTTGGCCTGTGATCGTGTTGCCGGATGATGTGCTGTTTGAATTAAACTGGAAGCTGCCTCCCAGGTTGACCACCGCATAGTTCTGCGGCCCCGCCACTCCTAATCCGAAATAGTTCTGCCCGAACGCAGCAACAGACGCGACTACCAGCACGCATACTGTGACGATCAATGGGCAAAGCAAACGCGTTATGCAGCGCAACACATGCATTGTTTGTGCAGATGAATCCCTGTTGGCCGCATCACCAATTTGCTGTTGCGGCTTCAGCAAGTTATTCGTGACAGATGCAGAGAAGCGTTTGCAATTTGTACATATCGTTTCGTACATGTTTCGGAATTCAATTTTCTGAGTGAATATACGTTGACACCACTGACATGGTTGAATCTCGACGCTGATCTGGCGGCACGGTATGTGTGCCAAGACCTCCCGTGGTCTTCTTAGACAATGTTTCTTTCACTTGCATCCGATTTATCTCTTCACACGCTCGGGAGATCGCGATCTCATCACCAGCCCCAAGCCGGCACTTCCTCAGGTAGCTTCGGTACGCTGCCAATGACCCCGCCGTTTCTTGCATATCTTTCAAGGCGGATCCGAGATTGAAATACCCGTCAGCAAACTCTGGGTCGATGTTAATCGCTGATTGAAATAACACTGACGCCTTCTCAAACATGTGCTGCGATGCACATGCAAGACCGAAGGCATTTGTTGCAACGACATTATTGGGATTCTCATCGACGGCGCGCTTCAGGTAAGTAAGACCGTCATAGGATTGACCGTGGTTAATCAGGAGGAACCCAAGATTCATTAGCGCTTCAACATTGGACGGGCTGATAGTGATGCAGTACTCATATTCTGCTTGCGCGTCATTAATTCGACCTTGCCTCTGGAATGCGTCGCCGAGTTTGCAATATGCCGCAGCAAGACGAGGCGCGACCGCGATCGTTCGGCGATACACTCTCTCTGCTTCTGCAGGTCTGTTATCGCATATGAGACAATCTCCAAAGAGGATCAGAGCATGTGCGTTTTCTGGGTCTGTTTCTGTAACAAGGCGCGCTTCAGGCATTGCCTCTTTCAGTTTGCCCTGCAGCAGGAGAGCCTCAACAAGCTTTAGCCGCGGACTGCGGTACATCTTGCCCAGAATCACTGCCCTTCGAAATGATCTCTCCGCGCCGACGTAATCCTTGAGCGCGGCCTGCAAATTACCAGCCTGAATAAGCTGCGAGACGACGTACATTTGCAACACTGCAAAGGAGAGGACCAAGGTTGAGCCAGCACAAATCGCGGCGAACACGAAGTACCGTTTGATTGGTATGGTTTTGAATGGTGCAGAGTTACCCTTAACCCGCATCGCGAGCCAGGAACCGTCGAATGTGGCGTAGTTCGTACCACCGAATCGTCGATCGCGAAGTAGCGGCATTCGAATTCGGATTGCAGAGATCGCGACAAACATGCCTGTTAAACATCCTAACGCGGCGACGGTCAGCACGAGCATAGATGTAGTTGTCGGCTCATTAAACATCGTGTATCCAGTATGACGAAACACAAAGCCACGGTAGTGATTTGGAAACCGTCCCACGCGAAGGCAGGGTTCACAACGGACATCAAATCAGCCGCGGTATAAACTCAACGTTTAATCCGTGAGATTGAGAGGCTTGAATTTCGCTATCCAAGTGCCTGGTGGAAGTGTGTGACACAAAACGGCCAATTACGTCGGGGCAATGCCGGCATCTATGTGGTTTTCGCACGGCAAACAGTTAGGCTGCGCGCGGACGACAATGAATCGCGTTTTGCTCGCAGCAGATGATCGTTTGATGTATATTCAATGTTCCAGACAGTTGCAAGACGCAGTTACTGAAGAATAAATCAAGATCTAAGCGGAACCGCAAACATCGAACGCACCACACTTGAGCTCGCTTCTCCGCTAGCGGCGATACCTTCCAATCCCGGTACGCCGACCATCCGGCAGGCGCGCAATCACTGTATTACACCATTGCCTTCTTCTTCGGCATTTAGCGCCACAGGTGTAAGAAGATAGGCCCTACGGCTGCATCCTCGATTCTCTCGGCTGTTCCCGTCCCCTTTATCGCTCATCCCACACGCGGGCACGGGCCCTAACCCGAGTTACTCATGAAATTCGTAATGCACGGGCGCAGCAAGCGGCGCCACTACCGTTCGTGAATAATACAGGCTAGTACCCCACCTCGTCGCGTCTGCAGCGCGAGGAGGTTGGGGGTGCTTTCAGTGTGTGGGCGTTCCGCGTGTCCCAGGCCTTCAGCCTGGGCTATCTTCTTGTGCCCTTTCGTGGCGAAATACTAATTCCCTCCGCCAGCGTATCATCGCGCGAAACCTTGCTAGGAGTTGGCTCCAGCGGCGACGAGCAGGTCCGCGATGTGGTCGTGCTTGCGACCCTCAGCCAGCTTCAAAGGCGTCTGGTGCATATTCTGGTGAAAGTGTTCAGTGATTCCGAAGGAAAGTGTTCACCTGTTCTGTTTTTATGTGCGCAGTGATTCTGTTTGAAAGTGCGCAGTGATTCTGGTGTTTGCGTTCAGTCTGTTTTCACGCATGGGACGCGA
>CAIXIX010000607.1 GCA_903919615.1 uncultured Chthonomonas sp. | reverse complement strand
TTCGCCACGATGATGGCACAGCATTGCAGTAGAGTCGTTATTCGGAGCTGTTTTATCCCCCTCCCCGAACCCCTCCCACATTTGCTCGCTAGGGCTCACGGGGAGGGGACAGGGTAGCGCGCCTCCGGACCATGGCTGAGATATGATACATTGTTAGCCCCGCCCCCAGGTACATTGCTCGCGCGCGAATTCATCCCATACTCTGATTCCCTCGTTCTTCGGGCGGCATAGGAGCCCTAGGGAGATGCGAGTAGGGCCACATTTGCTCGCAAGCACGCGTGGACTGGACTGATTTGCTCCTCCGGTTGGTGGAGAGAAAGCACGTTGAACGGCGAGATTAGCCTGGGAGCCAGGTGCGGTGATGCGGTGGAGTGGAGTGGATGTGGATTAGCGGCTTGTTGGCGGCGATGGCGAGTTCGACCAGTTCTGCAGTTCCGCCGTGTTCGCCAGGCTGGCCGTCCCAAACGGCGATGAGCAGATCGCAGTGATCCAGTACGTATCGACCGCAGGCGGCATATGCTTCCAAGAGATCATGGCGATCGCCGGACAGTTCGATGATGCTGGCCGCACGTCCGTGGAGGTTGTGGAAACGAGAGAGCGAATTGGGTTCAAGGGCGACGCTCGGCTCGAAGTCCTTTCCGTACTCCTCGATCGGAAACGGTAGCGGGCAGATGAGGGGCCAGCCAAGTTCCTGCGCCTCCTCTGCGAAAATCCGGTCGACGCCCTCCGCGAGTGGTGAGATCGCGTGCAACGAGGTGTTGATTGATTGAGCTAGAACTGTGTCCTGTATCTCAATGAGGGTTTCTCGAATGACCAAGGCGAGCAGGGGCAGGTCGGCGTCATGAAGTCGGTTCGGGCGGTGCCCGACGATGCCGACCGAAAAGGTAAACGGGTAGTTGAGTAAGTTGGTAGTTGGGTTCACGTTTGATTGGCCGCGAGAACTTGCAAGGCACCCAGCAATAATACCGCGCAGATATGCGGTGGTGCGGAGAAGTGCGGGAATTCTTTAGCCGCAAAAGGGCACAAAATGCAGGTGTTGGGCTGTAGGCGATAGGAAGGACTTAACGTAAGCTGTACGCTATCCACGGACTTCTTCTCATTTTGAGAAGAAGTTACGCTTCAGCGAACCAACTTTGTCTGACTAACTCACTAGCCCACTAACTCACTCTTCTTATGTTGCGTTTTAGCGTGGAACTCTTGTTCTTGGTTGCAGCTGTGCTGCCTTATGCCTGCAGACGGTTGGTGTTCTGCCCGGTTATTAAATATTAAATGAAGACTGCGAAGCCACACCATCCATTCGGACGACCTAATTCTCATCCTTTGGATGCACAGATCTTAAGATATTCTTATTCTCGTTCGTATACTGAGTAAAATGATGACACTACGTCGTTGGTCTGCCAGGAGGATGGGACACGGATGCATTTTAAACTGATCGTGAATGGCAAAACAGCACAGGTCGATGCGCCGGCCGATATGCCGTTGCTCTGGGTGCTGAGGGATCTCCTGCAGATGCATGGCACCAAGTATGGCTGCGGCATCGGTGAGTGCGGAGCCTGCACCGTTCATCTGAACGGAGAGCCGGTGCGCTCGTGCAGCACCACCGTCGCAGAGGCATCGAAAGGTCACATCACGACCATCGAGGGACTTTCTGCCGATGGATCACATCCGGTTCAGATGGCCTGGAAAGAGATCGACGTTCCGCAGTGCGGATACTGCCAGTGCGGTCAGATTATGTCGGCTGCGGCGCTCCTGGCCCACAAACCTCATCCCACCGATAAAGACATCGACGCCGCCATGGATGGCAACCTGTGCCGGTGCGGCACCTACACCCGCATCCGACAGGCGATCCATCGTGCCGCAGAGCTCAAAGCGCAGCACTCTCCCGGGACCGCGAAGCCTGCGGCAGCTCACAAGGCATCCAACGGAGGGTCTAAATAATGGCGCTCGATAGACGCTCTTTCCTTAAGGTTACGGCTCTCGCCGGCGGCGGAATGCTGCTTGGTCTCTACCCGGATGCGCAAGCGCAGGAGGCAGCGCCGCGCGGTCGCCAGCGCAGCGGACCGGGCTTCGGAGGCTCGCCGCTTGCCCCACAAGCTTTTATTCGCATCGCACCGGATGGCATCGTGACGATCATGGCCGCACGTCCGGAAATCGGGCAGGGTGTCAAGACGATGCTTCCGATGCTCATCGCCGAAGAGCTCGATGTGGAGTGGAAACAGGTCCGCGTCGAACAGGGCGATCTGGATGCAAAGTACGGCATGCAGTTTACAGGCGGAAGTTTCGCCACCCCCAGCAGTTGGGATCCTCTTCGCCGCGTTGGCGCATCTGCCCGGCATCTACTTGTTTTGGCGTGCGCACAGTCGCTTGGTGTCGCCCCGGAGGAGTGCACCACCAGCACTGGCAAGGTTCTTCATGTACCGTCGGGTCGCTCTGTCGGTTATGGCGAGCTTGCCACGAAGGCGGCGGCGCTTCCGATGCCAGATCCGGATGCGATAAAGCTCAAAGATCCGAAAGATTATAAGATTATTGGCCACACGGTTCACGGGGTCGATGTCCCGGATATCGTCACAGGCAAGCAGCAGTTCGGTATCGATGTCTCTCTTCCAGGAATGCTCTACGCCGTCTACCAGAAGTGCCCGGTGTTTGGCGGTACCGTTGCAAGCGCGAACCTGGCCGAGATAAAGAAGCTGCCAGGTATCCGAGATGCTTTCATTGTGAAGGGGGTCGAAGAGCTGGGCGATGTCCTTCCGTCCGATCCCGGGTTGGAGCAGGGCATCGCGATTGTCGCCACGTCGTGGTGGTACGCACAGTCTGCGCGAAACAAGTTGAAGGTGAAGTGGAACGAAGGCCACTGGTCCACGGCCGAGCAGAGCAGCAAGGCGTTCGAAAAGCGCGCCATCGAGCTCTCGAAGAAGGCTCCGGAAAAGACCCTGCACCAGGACGGCGACGTGAAAGCCGCACTGAGCGGCGCGGCAAAGGTCGTCGAGGGCGCCTACTCCTATCCTTTCCTTGCGCACGCAACCCTGGAACCGCAGAACTGCACGGCGCACTACCATGATGGCAAACTGGAGATGTGGTCGACCAGCCAGATGCCGCAGGGAACTCGCAGCGCCGTCGCGCACCTTCTCGGCATTCCAGAAACCAGTATTACCATCCATATCATGCGAGCAGGTGGAGCGTTCGGACGCCGTTTCGGCAATGACTTTAACCTCGAAGCCGCGTGGATCGCGAAAGCGATGAATGCGCCCGTCAAGCTCGTTTGGTCTCGTGAAGACGATATCGCGCACGATTACTATCGGGCCGGCGGCTTTCAGTTTCTCAAGGGAGGTCTCGATAAGAGCGGTAAGCTCATCGCGTGGGATACCCACTTCGTCACCTTCGGCGAGGGAAATCGCACTGCCATGGCAGCGAACATGGATGCCGAGTTCCCGGTGCGCTATGTGTCCAACTATGCGCTGCATCAATCGTTAATGCCGCTGGGAGTCCGCACTGGTTACTGGCGTGCGCCTGGCAGCAACGCCTATGCGCATGTCATCGAGTCGTTCATCGATGAGCTTGCACACGCGGCGGGCAAAGATCCGGTCGCGTTCCGGCTTGGTCTTCTAAGCACAGCCCCACCACCGCAGCCAGGTCAGCGAGGCGGCGGGCTAGATCCGGTGCGAATGCGCGCGGTTATCGAACTGGCCGCCGAGAAGTCTGGCTGGGGCAAGCGAGCGCTCCCAAAAGGCACGGGTCTGGGAATTGCCGCCTATTTCAGCCACATGGGCCACTTCGCCGAGGTTGCCCAGGTGCGCGTTACACCGCAGAAGCATATCAAGGTGGAGCACGTGTGGGTTGTGGGCGATATCGGCAGCCAGGTTATCAATCCGGGCGCTGCGGAAAACATGGTGCAGGGCGCCATCATCGACGGGCTTAGCGCCTTGATGGGCCAGGAGGCAACGCTGGACCATGGCCGTATTCAGCAATCGAACTTCCACGATTATCCGCTGATACGGATGCACCAGGCTCCTCCGAAGATCGAAGTCATCTTCAACAAGACAAACCACTCGCCAACCGGGTTGGGTGAGCCCGCACTGCCGCCGATCCTTCCTGCAGTCTGCAATGCGATCTTCGCCGCAACCGGCGACCGTGTTCGCTCTCTGCCACTTACGAAACACGGCTACTCCTGGGAGTGAAGCAGGGCTGACGGTTCCCTATGAAAGACTTGCGTCTTATCCTCGATGCCTGTGAAGCTGCGCAAAAAGAACGCGTAACCGCAGCGCTCGCCACAGTAGTAAGCGTCGCCGGGTCGGCCTATCGCCGACCCGGCGCCCGTATGCTCGTCTACTCGAACGGCGACAGGGTAGGCGCAATAAGCGGCGGATGTCTCGAGGCGGATGTCGCGCAGCGCGGGTTGCGGGTCCTGGAGAGCGGGGAGCCAGACTACGTTTTTTACTCCGCGAACATCTCTAACGGAGATGTCATCGCCGAACTCGGGTGCAAAGGTTCCGTCGGCGTGCTTATTGAGCCGCTGCCACTGGCGCCTCTAGACCTCGACTTTGGAACGATAGATGCGAGATCGCCTGCGCGAGAGTGCCTCCAGTTTCTTGGCAGTTTTCAAAATCGAAGGGGCCGTGGCGCAATCGCCACGGTATACCACATCGAAGGTACATCGGTTCTGCAGCCCGGCGATCGATTTCTTCAGCGCAGCGGCGAAGCTATACACACAGTCTTGAATCCCCATCGCGACCAGCGATGCAGCGAGTGTATTCAAGCACTGCTTCCCCGATTGCAGATCGATATCGCAGAGTGCATGCGTGATGCCTATCCCCGAAACCAGCTCTACGAGCTATCCAACGGTGTCGTCAGTGTTCTCATCGAGCCGGTTTACCCGCCTATTGCGCTGCTTATCTGCGGAGCAGGGCAAGATGCGCAGCCACTGGCTGCCGTTGCCGACCTGCTTGGCTGGGATGTTACCGTGATAGATCATCGCGAGTCGATGCTCGCTGCGGGGCGCTTCCCGGGCGCGCGAACTACCCACACACGCGAGCCCGACGCGATAGTAGAGCTTGCGCTGGACGATCGAACCGCAGTGGTATTGATGTCTCACAGTTATGAGCGAGACAGCGAGTGGCTGAGGCATTTTTCGTCCGCCGAAATCGGTTACCTCGGGCTGCTCGGGCCGCGCCACCGGGCTGAAGAGATGCTTATGACGCACGGACTTCTTTCCAGCGCTGAGCCACAGTATGTGCCTATTTTCAGCCCGATCGGGCTCGATATCGGCGCGGAAACATCCGAAGAGATCGCACTCGCCATCGTTGCGGAGATCCAATCGGTCCTGAGCGGTTCCTCCGCCGGATATCTGCGCGATAGAAGCGGCCCCATCCATCGCCCTGTTTCGATATCTGCACCAGACCGAGAGCAGCAGTGGCTAGGGTAGGAATCGCACTGCTTGCGGCGGGCAGTTCAGAGCGCCTGGGCTCTCCGAAGCAGCTTGTGCAATTCGAGGACAAGAGCCTTCTCCGCCGCGCCGCAGAGACGGCTCTGGAATCATGCTGCAGCCCGATGGTTGTCGTACTCGGAGCGAATCAGGAAGCGTGCGTTGCCGAGTTAGCCGGATTGGAAATTCAGATCGCCAGCAACTCGGATTGGCAGAGCGGCATGGGAAGCTCTGTGCGATCGGGGCTGGAAGCGCTACTTGCTGCCGATGAGCTGGCTGCCGTTGTCTTCATGGTGTGCGATCAACTTCTTGTGACCCCCCAGATCCTCGATTCCCTTGTTAATACCTTCGAAGCTGGCGATCACCCGATCGTTGCCTCTGAGTATGAAGGCGAAGTCGGCGTGCCCGCGCTGTTCGCGCTTTCACTCTTCCCGGAACTACTCGCCCTTAAGGGCCCAGAAGGCGCACGTAAGGTTATCCAGCGGCATCGTGATGAGTCGGCCATCGTGCCATTTCCCGGCGGGATGGTAGATATCGACACGCCAGAGGATCTTGCAAAGATTGTAGGGTTATTTGCGCGAAACTCTAGACAGGATGAACAGGATGAATAGGATGTAAATCCTTTTCATCCCGTCTGGAAATCTGTCTCCTACCGCTCCTCCAGCAAGCTGGCGCAGCGGGTTTTGAGGCGTTTGAGGTCTGCTTCCTGGCTATCACTGAAGGCGCCGAGATTCTGCGCATAGGTGTCCATCCACGTGACAAGCCGCACCGTGTCGGAGTTCGTCAACTGAACACCGTAATGGCCTTTGCGAAGCAGAGCAAGCATGGCGCTGGTTCGGGCCGGGCCGCCGCCAGCAATAGAGCGGCCTTCCCGGTAGCGTGCAAGGATGTTCTCTCGCAGGCTCGCTGCGCCCCCATAGGAGACCATGCTCTCATAAGAGCGTGATGGCGATAGGTCTGGCTTGTTGGCTGCAAATGTCCCCGAGCTTGGACCGGACCTGTGGCAGTTCACGCAGTTGCGATCCAGAACTGGCTGCACGAGCTGATCGAAGCGCAGTGGCCACGAGCCCTCCGGGCCAATGGCGATGCGAGAAGGCGCGCGGCGTGTGGAGAGCGCGGCCAGGTTCGGCGGCGCGGTATTGCGCGGCTCGTGGCAGCCGATGCAAGACAGGGTCTCGCGAGGCTGCAGGTAGGTCAAACTCCGCATCGTCTGCACCGCCATGCCGTTCTTATCCAGCGCCTGGAAGAAGAGAGGCACACCGGATGGCGCCCGGAAATAGGCTGAGCCGTCACGCTCAACCGGGACGGTGCCAAGCACGAATTTGCCAGGGTCATCGTGCGTCATGCCCACCATCGGCGAGTTCATCGTTGGCTGCGTCTTCGCAGGCATCCCCACAACCCGCAACTGTGTGATTGAGCCGCGCTGGACGTTTGTCAGGCCTTCATAAATGTCCTGAATTACGATCTTGCCCTCATCCTGCGGGGCTTTCCACGCGACGCTGTCGGAGAGCACCGGCGGTCGAACTCGCGGCCGGATCGGGATCGGGCACAGACTGCTGATCGCAGGATCGCGATAGAGAAGTTCCAGATTTCCGCTGGCATCGAAGAGATAGATGCCCTGAGCGTTCACCGGGTTGGCTCCGCCCTCTGAGTTTAGCGGAGTCCCACTCCATGCAACCAGGTAGCTCTTCTCAGAGAGCGGATAGGGGCTCGCGTAGTAGGTATTCGACCAGCCCTCGATCTCAGGGAAGCACACCTCCGGAGTCAAGCGCGTCAGCGGCTCCGGGCCATCGCTTCCCTTCGCCGGGTCAAGCAGCACGAGGCTGCCTCCTGTAACCGAGTGGTGCGCGGACGCAGTAAACACGATCTTGCGTGAGTTCGGCACGGGCCGCGCCTCGAAAACACTGTATGGCGCGCGCGTCATGTTGCCGTAGAGCACCTGCGGGTTGGTGCCATCCGGTGCAGTCGCCCATAGCTTCATGTAAGGCATGTTGTCTCGATCGACATAGTCCCACCGTGCGTAGATAATTCGCCCGTCGCTGCCAACCATGGGCGACCATTCAAAGTTCTCGAATGGCGACAAGGTCCGGATCTTCGTTCGATCGTCGTCCATCAGATGCAGCGTGTAGACTGCCACAGGCCGCGATGGCCCGCCTCCACAGCGCACGTAGCTATCCGGCTGAGTCGAATTCAGGGTCGCCATGGCGCTTTGCAGTCCGCACTGCACCGATTGTCCGCGGCGCGTTGATAAGAAAACGACCTCATTATTTGGTAGGTACCGGGCATCAAAATCGTCGTACTTGCCATGCGTTAATTGCCGCAGGCCCGTTCCATCCGCGTTGATCTCAAAGATGTGGTAGAACGCGTCCTCCGGGACGTTGGCTTTGGTCTCCTTGTCCCCCAAAGATGCCAGGTTCGGGTAGAACTTGCACCAGGCGAAGAGGATCTTCTTGCCATCGTAGGAGAGATCGGGGTCCATGCAGCTTCCGCCTGCCAGGGTTGGCGTGAGGCAGCGCACGCGAGGCGCGTCAGTCTTGAAGCCTTCCAGAACGAAAAGCCCACCACCGGGGCGTGACCACCAGCCATAGTTCTGGTCGGACATGTGGCTGTACGTGCCCGGCGCACGCTTCACAAACAAGATCCGGTCGAAGTCGAGGAGTGGATCTGCGAGCGCTAATCTTCTCACGGCCCAGCGGACCTTCAAACCGGTCTCATGTCGAACGCTTGCTTCTGCGCTTTTTGGCAGTGCGAGATACTCGTTCTCAGCCTTCGCGAAGGCTGCACCTACATCTCCCGCGGATCCGGATAGATTTGCAAGAAGTGCGTGCCCGCGGAGAAGATCCTTGTCGATACGTTCGGCAACCGGTTCGCCGGGACGCATGTGCCGCACCGACCATTGACTCACGCTGCTCTGATCCGCTGGTCGCCCAAGTGCGATATTCTTTGCAGGATCTGCCTTGCTGTAGACCTCCACCTCATCCAGGTGCATAAATCCACGATCGGGTAACTGTGTTCGCACATATCGTGCTGCCTCGCCAGCGAGCGTAACCTGCAGCGGTTTGCCATCCGTTGCGCCATAGAACACGGCTCCGGAATGGCGATAGACTTCGCGCCAATTGTGGCCATCGTCCGAAAGCAGCACAATCAGATTGGAGGTCCTCTCGGCGGTATCGCAGCGATTGTAGATCACCACACGGTCCAGCTGCAGTGAAGCGCCGAGATCCACCTGCCACCAGGGCTTCGCGTCTTCATTTGTGTGGAAGCCCCACTTGCCGTTCTTTATGCCATCGCAACCACCAGCAGCATCGTCGGCCGTCGTAATTCCAACGCTATTGCTATTGCGAACCGTGTCCTGCAGTTTCCAGTCGGCCTCTACCTCCGCGGCTCTTACTGCCGCCGGTGGAGACAACGGCGAACGCACAGGAAGAGCCGCCGCCGCCGCGATTAGCGCTGCGCCGAGAGCCGATAAGCTACAGATTAGAGCGGTGCGATGATTCATGATGGTTATTCCATGTGACAAATCTTTATAACGAGCGGACGTACTCCGCAAGATCTTTGATGTCACCGGCCTTGAGATGCGATGTCTTTCCGTGTTTGTCTCCGGCGTTAAACTTTGTCAGCATCTCTTCGATCGTGATTGCACGGCCATCGTGCAGATAAGGCGCGGTGCGCCAGACTTCGATGAGCGTAGGTGTTAGGAAGCGAGCCGTCGTGTCCACTTCGCCGCGCGTACCAACATCGTACATACGCTGATCCGTGAAGATCTCGCCATGATGGCAGCGAGAGCAATCCGTTCGAGCGCTCTCGAAAAGCGATTTGCCGTGCAGCGCGCTTGCCGTGAGGCGGCCATTCGCATCGCGATATGGGCTCACGAGCGGCTTGAGAGATTTGAAGTAGGTGGTTACCGCGTGCACCTCGCCCGGTTGTGGCTCATGGAACTCAATAAACCGGAAGCCGGCGGACGCCGCAATTGGCATGCTTGCACGCTCCCCTTCGGACATCAGCGGAGCGCGCTTATTCACCTGCAGAAGCGATCTCGTGTTCTTCGGGTTGCCGATGCCATCGTTCAGCAGGTCCCAGTTCAATCCGTCTGTACGGGCATCCGGGTGGCAGGTCGCGCAGCTCAGCCAATGTTGATAGCTGAGCGTCGCGTCATGGAACATGCGTTCGCCGATCCTGGCCTCATCAGGTGTGCGCGAAGGACCCAGGCTTACGGATTTCTGTAAACCATCGGTGGCCGTCGGGATTACTTGAACTGAGCCGTTAAAATAGACTGCCACAGCGAGATGCGAACCATCCGGCGAGAGAGCAATTCCGCGCGGCCCATCACCGGGGACGGTTGTGGTTGTAATTAGGTCGGCAATTCTGAGCGCTGAGAGGTCGTTCACGAGCAGCGCACGGTTCGCAGGATCGCGGCGAATTTCGGCCCACGCATTTTGCGCGCTCGCGCCAAACTCTGCCGAGAGCTTTACGAGAGCGCCTTTGCGAGGTTCATCTCCCCGAAGCAGTGAATGCAAACCTGCAAGGTCGATCCGTGCAACCTGTTTCACGCCAGAGAGCGAGATCCAGAGCGTGCGCCCATCCTTATCCAGCGCCACGGCCCATGGGTCTGCCGCTCCCTGCTGTGTCTCATCCAGCAGCACCGAGGCATAGAGCTTTCTCCTGGTAAGATCGATGACGCTAAGCGCGTCCGTGTTAACCCAGCCGCGGTCAAGCTGCGTGGTCGGTAAATTAAACCGTCCCACCGTGTGAACAGCGTACGCCCACTTGCCGTCTGGCGACACGGCGACGCCGCGAACGACGGTGGATCCTGCTGGCAAGCGGATGTCGCTGGTTCGTGTGGAGGACGCGAGATCGATCAGCGAGATCGTCGCGGCGTTATCCGGCGATGTTGAGGGACCGACCGGGATGAGATTGCTGACAATCGCGGTTCGCTCATCAGGCGCTATGGCGATGGAACCTGGCTCAGTTGGGCAAACAACGCGGCTCTTTTCGCGGCCAGTTGCAAGGTTAACGATCGAAACCGAGTGGAGCGAGGCGCAGCCAACCAGCAGCAATCGTCGATTCGGCGCCAAAGCAAGCTGCTTTGGTTGTGGTCCTACTTTGATCCGGCGCAGCACCCGTCCGGTAGTTACATCGATTTCGGCGACATCGCTCGAGCCAGTCTCGGCCGCCAGCAGATGTCCAGACCCTTTAACCCATACCAGCTCACCGGGCTCAGAAGCCGTTATACGGTTAAGAACTCTGCCTGATGCCGAGTCTATAATAACAACCTGCCCGGCCGTAAGGTCGGAGACAGCCAGCTTCTTCCCGTCCGGAGAATAGGCGACATCCTGCGGCGATCGGTACGGTATGCTGCCAGTCTTCGATGCTACCGCCGATACGAGCAGCAACAGCGGCAGCGCCAGTGCACCGACTGCTGCCACTCTCCATTTCTGAGATTTGTGCCGCATACTCTTCCCTCTTCCCTGAACCCGATTCCAAGCCTGCGCTAACCGTCTGTCGCGATAAGACCTATCGGCCTGAATGGCCCTATGGCTGTTGCCGATATCTGCGTACACTCCCAATTTGGAGGCACAGCAAGCGGCGCCACTACCGGGTAGTTAGACAAGCGTTAGGCGTGTTTGCCTTGTGTCCCTGCGCCGACAGAGCACAATCCGCCGTTTTGTGGATATGCGGTTTCTTCAGAAGCAGCAAGAATGAGATCAGGTGAAGTGTGCCTTCCTGATTAGGTCACACGTGTAGGGACAGGGCTTGCCCCTGTCCGGCGAATCAATGCCGGACGCGGATACTATGATTAGCAAGCGTACGTTTTCTCCCTCTCCCCGCGTGCCTCTTGCGCTTGAACCACCAGCAAGCTGGTGCGCGGCAGAGAACACGGGAGAGGGTGGGGGCTAACTATGTATCATATCTCGGCCATGTTCCGGAGGCGCGCGCGGTGGTCCCTCTCCCTGCGAGGTACGAGCGGAAAAGGGAGAGGTTAGGTGAGGGTGCGTCCAGCTAAGCTGGACTAGACTAGCCGGTGCAAGTCCGGTCGGGGTAAGGTCCAAGCCGCCCTGTAGCTGACT
>CAIXIX010000606.1 GCA_903919615.1 uncultured Chthonomonas sp. | reverse complement strand
CAAACAATTTCATAGCTATGGGGATTGCATCAACAAAGGCTCTCCTCGTTATCGCATACTTTATGCAGGTAAAAGGCAGTTCTCGGCTTACTATTATCTGGGCCGCAGCCGGGTTTGCCACGCTGCCATTTCTCTTTATGACGATCGTTGACTATGCAACCAGAACATGGCTGCCAGTAATTGGCTGGCAGTAGTTCGCAAGCATCTCGCTGCCGATAAGATTGATGAAGTAATCGATGTCAATAGAGCCAGCCACTTTGAATTAGTGGCTGGCTCTTATTTTCAATACTTTTACAGGCAATGCAAAGAGTTTAGTCTTTAAAGGCCTGCGGAATTGCGATTTGCGGTACTGCTAGTGTCCTCACCAGGGAGGCGAGCATCTGCTCTTTGTAGACCGAGTTAATGGCGAGTGCGGCCTGCGTCTGAGCGTATCCAAACGGTATGCCGATATCGTGCCGTTCGCCATCGGTTTCAACGGCAAGGTATCTCTCGCCTGAGGCACGCAGACGCTCTTGTGCGCTCGTAAATTGAAATTCACCCTTTTCTCGGAGATCGTTGTCGATGGCGTACTTAATCCAGTCAAATATTGTAGGCGTCATCACATGAATACCAAAGAAACACAGGTACATGCCATGTAATAGTCCAGCTTGCCGAAGATTTGCTTCCGCATAATCTTGAGCAGGCTTCTCGTAAATGTGCTCTATGTCGTAGGTTGGAGGATGTTCGTTGAGCCGCTGGCCACACACAGTACCGAAAAGGTGCAGGAGCTCGGTAGGCGTCTGTTGTACGGCCGAAACGCTTGCCCCATACTCTTCAAATACATCAAGCGCCTGTCGCGCACAGCGCTTCTCAATCGCAGATGTGTAGATGTGATCTCCAAGCATCAGCAGAAACGGTTCATCACCAACGAAGTCTTTTGCGCAGTAGACAGCGTGCCCATATCCGTCTGGAGCATTCTGAACCGCGAAAGTCAGGCGCGCAGCAATCTGTTGAATTCTTGCCGACTGAAGCAACGCCCAGTCTTTACCTTTAAAGAGCTTCAGATCCTCATGGCTCAAAGCTGCAAAGTGATCTTCGATTTGGGATTTGTTCGTGGGGTTGACGACAAGACATACCTCTTCGATCCCACTCTCTAGCGCTTCTTCAATAATGATCTGAATGGCAGGCTTACAGATACCATCGCGATCCATTAGGGGAAGCATCTCTTTTTGTATTGTTGTTGTGGCTGGGTACATGCGGGTACCGCGGCCGGCTGCTGTGATTACTGCTTTACGTACTTTTGTCATCTATTTGCTCCCTATGTTTAGGCTCAGCTTGTGCCCAGATTCCTACCCCCTCATAATTTGGCGTGCGCCAAATTCGATGGCTCCTGGGGAACTTCCGTTTATAATCCGAGGCGAAACACCAGTTTGGCTGCGGTAACCTGAGCACACACGATTGATGGCCGACTTCCATCGCGAGTTGGATTCATCGCATAGCACAGCCACAGTGCCTCCAGCGCCGCCGCCAGTTATCTTGGCACCATACAGACCGTCCTCTGGCCCAATTTCCGTTACCAAACGGACGATAATGTCTGTTTCTGCTGAACCAAGCTTAATGCGGTTACTGTACGATTCGTGTGACTGAACCATCAACCTTCCGGCTCTCTCGATCGTTTCTGTGTCCGCACGAATTGTATAGACTTCTTGTCCGGCATCTATAGCGTCCTCATAGCGTGCCGACGCAATTTGCATCAGGCCAAAGAACTGTTTTACACGGTCATTTTCAAGTACTGGATGCTCGGCACAGAGTCTCGGATAGTAGACTTTGTCGATGTCGACTGTTGTTACCGCATCTGGAAGTTGGCCATATAGGTCGAGAAAATCTTTGCCGGTGATCGATTCAGGTATTAGCTCGCGATATTCAAAAAATTCAGCTGGCGATAACTTACATAGGTAGTTTTCCCGCGGTTTGCCACCGCTCTCCAATTGAATGATTTTTAGTCCCATGAACGCACCGACGCGAGCGGCAGTATATGCGCTGCCACCAACAGAGTGCTTTACCCGCGAATCGATTCCAATAAATTTCCAGGCCGGGGGAGTTCGCTGAAAACCCATGAGGTCATGCGGCTGGCAGCGCAATACGAGTAAGGAGTCCTGATGCCCTAGTGCGGAAGTTACTTGATCCATTATTCCGCAAGGCGCACCTACGACGGTGTTTTCTACACGCTGACACCATGCTGCCAGTGTCAAATCACTAGGTTGGATTCCGGCCGCAGCATTCAGAGCGTGCATGGTAGCTACTTCGATTGCCGCCGAAGACGAGACGCCAGCACCCTGGGGAACGGAGCTAGATATAAGAATATTCGCGCCAAGTTCACCAGCCCGATCATCAGCTTTACCACCGCTGACCTGCGTGTATGCGCGGAGCATGACGTAATAACATCCGGCAATATATGCGGCCCATCGATCAGATGGAGAGCTGGTTAATCGGAAACGGACCTCTTCCACGGGTCGCAAGTAGCCATATGCGTCAACGAGATCATCCATATCGAACTCGCAGGCATCAAACGATCCGGGCCTTTCGAGGTTCATACTCCTGATGTGGAGACGTCTATCGTTCCTCCACTGCCACGCTGCACATGCTGCCTCCTCGATCGGCATCTCTAACACCATACTGCCGGAGTAGTCCGCAACGCCGCCCATGACATCAAGTCTGCCAGGTGCGCGGGCGCCAGCAATCGGCGCTACGCTGTCAAACAGAGCCGCAGCATCACCGCGCACCAACTCTTCAAACTGTTGCCATTGATCCTCAGCAGGAGTGCCTGCAGGAAAGAAATCTGATATTGTGCCCGTTTCTGCCATTATTTGTGTTCCGTATTTGAGTTCTTCTGGTGAACTGCACTCTAAATCGAATTGCATGTCTTAGCAATGAGATGGATACTAGCGCTTAAGCGGCATAGTAGACGATTCGGTAGGCAATTTTCGAGGAATTCTGGGATTGCTCGGATCCAGCCCCTTAGCAACGTAATACTCCTCACGAGAGGGCCCAGCCATGTGCATCTCATTGTATCTCTCAGCGATGATCAGATGAAGATTTACGTCATCCGGATGCTTTGAGCTCAATTCGAGAATTGTCTTTAGCTGTTGCTCATTAAAGGCCATTTTCTGGCCATAATCAGCTGCCTGTTTTGCAAGTTCTGGCTTGCCAAGCCTCGTGTAGATTAGCGCAAGTTTTTGAAATGCAAAGGCGTGATATGGGTTTAACTGGGTGGCTCTTTCATATGCCTTGCGTGCATTCTCAAGATCTTGTACCTTTTCAAACGCCGAACCTAGGCGCTCACACAGGCCTGAATCATTAGGCGCTGCTTTGAAGGCTCGGGAAAATGCCGTTAGTGCCTGTTGACGGGCAGTCGGCTCCGGCGAAGCCACGAGCAGTTGACCCAGCAGATCGTTTATGGCGGGCGAATCAGGAGTAATTGTGGCCATGTCGCGCATTAGTTTCAGGGCAAGATCGTCCCGGTTCATTGCACGATAAGAGATTGCGAGAGACCGGGCAATTTCTGCACTATGGGGTTGATAGGTGTGGGCAAGCTCGAGGCACCTTACCGACTCTTCACGATGATACAGTGATTGGGCCGCTCGACCAAGCTGAAAATATAGTTCGGCGCTGTTCGGGATCTCCTTTGTAAGCTGCTGCAGCTCTTTTTGCGCTAGATGAATCTCCGCGGAGTGTCCGCGAGGATCCGAAAACTGTAGAGCGAAATTTAGCATCGCAGTGGCATGTAGTAGACGTGAGCCGACATCTTTCGGTGTAAGTTTCATTGCGCGATCTGCGGCAGCCGTCGCTTCAAAGAACCTACGCTGCTTTATTAATGCTGCGCATAGACCCTGCCATGCAACCGAATTCTTCGGAGATCTCTCTGTGACGAACCTATAGTGCTTTTCCGCTGAAGTGAAATCCTTTGTTGTTAGCTCTATACCAGCGAGCTTAATGTGCGCTTCAAGGTCAGCAGGATCTAGGCGTACTAGCGTCGTAAACTCTGCCGCAGCACGAACTAACTGATTATCGGCTAAGAGTGCCTCAGCCAAATCCCTTCGCAGCTTTCGGTCACTTGGCTTCGCCTGCACTGCGGCTTCCATCTCTCTTATTGCATTGCTTTCGAGAGGCGCTGCAGTTGATGTAAATCCATTCGGCTGCTGCCATTCGGGGTTAGTCGGGGTCGAAGCGGCTAGGTTAGGGCGAGCTGGGTTATTCGCGGTCCTGCAGGAGATGAGACCGACTCCCGCCGCGATGAAGAGAATACTGGCTGATAAGACGGACTTTGTAGATTGGTTGCGCTCTTCAAGCATCATGATGGGCCTGCTGGTCCAGCACTACACGGTGAAATGCACTCATGCAGGTTCTCGAACCTTTAGAATCTGATTTGCTGCGATGTTATTGAGAACTTGCTTTGCGCCGGAGAGCCATTGAATCTCAATAGACTCTACGGTGGAAACATCCCCCAATCCAAAGTGGACCCGGAAATCACTGTCTCCCGCGTAGCTCCCGCCACCAAGTACAACTCTCATTTTCCTTTTGCCGCCAATTGTAGCCGTACACCGTGTGCCGATAGGTGTGCAGCATCCGTGCTTATTTGTAAGCTGAAGCATCAGCCAGTTTTTTTGTGGGCAATCGTTATGGAGCAGAGTAGGGCGGTCATTGCTTGCCGTGACGAGGACATCCACGCGGCCGTCGTTATCGATATCTCCGAAGCAGGCTCCCTTGTGAATTCGGATGTCGTCGGCCGGTAGAGCATCTCGAACCCACTCAAACTTTCCAGTTCCGTCATTTAGTAAAAGCTGGTTTGGTTGTTTGAGTTTAGTAGTTGGATCGAAGGACTCGATGTATGGATTCACATGCCCATTAGAAAAAAACAGGTCGAGATGTCCCAGATTGCGAGCATCAAAGAAACCAGTTCCAAATCCCAGCATTGGAATAGTAGCTGCCGCTACTCCGGATTCAACGCTAACGTCCGTAAAATACTTGGTGCCCTCATTGCGGTACAGAGTATAGGGTTCGCTGCTGAATGTAGTTACGAGGACATCAAGATCGCCGTCTTCGTCGTAGTCACCAACAGCGACGCCCATATTCGCTTGTGGCTCGGGTTTCTGTCCCATCGCGACGCCCTCTTCAGGCGCCACATCTTCGAACTTACCACCGCCGAGGTTCCGATATAAAAAATTCGGCCCCATATCGTTGGCAACAAACAGGTCGAGACGCCCGGAGTTGTGAAAATCTGCCGCGGCGATACCAAGGCTGCGCCGAGCTATCTTACCTAGACCACTCTTCGATGTCACGTCTGTAAAGGTGCCGTCGCCGTTGTTGTGGTAAAGCACACAAGTAGATGCGAGATAATGCGTCGGACTGCATACGTCTGGTTTGCCGTCCTTATTGAGACAAGTGTCGTCTTTTTCAACACTCCATTCGCAGTATCTAGCCACAAATAGATCAAGGTGCCCATCGCCATCATAGTCGAACCACACTGCGCCTGTGGAAAAACCCTCCAGGCCGACTCCCGCTTTCGCAGTAACGTCCTCAAACGTTCCATCGCCACGGTTCTTAAACAGCTTATTCTTTCCATAACAGCATACATACAGGTCGGCATGGCCGTCGTTGTCAAAATCGCCAACAGCAACAGCGATACCATAGTCTGTATCGACTCCGCCAAATGCGTCCTCTTTTAGAGTAAAGCGGCCATGTCCATCGTTAATATATAGGCGGTGCTTGAGCGGCTCTTTGTAAGCCGTCTTGCACACACCAATGGGTTTAGGTTGGGGGAAATAAATGTCCAGAAATCCGTCGCTATTGGCATCAAAGAGTGCCGCGCCCGCGGAAACCTGTTCGCAGAAGTATCGGCGTTCACATGTGCCGTTTTTTTGAACAAAATCAAGATTAGCTGCCGCGGTAATATCGGTGAACCTTACCGAATTTGAAGTGCTTGAAGTCGCCGCACTGCTCTGGCCCTGTTTTGCAGTCGGTGAAGAATGGCAGCCGCTAAGCGCTTCAATGGCTGCGATGGAAGCGCCACTTGCGATTACCGCTCCAGCCGTATCCCGTATGAACTTTCTGCGAGAAACTCTATGTTGCGAAGACATATCGCTTTTGCCTCGTATCTCAGTAGAGACCTGTCTTGATCTCTCTGGCGGCTTCGTCCATGAACTGCCGCGGAACGCGTTTATTTTTTGGATCCAATTTCAGAACGACGAAATACTCATCTCTTGCCGGGGCATACATTTTGAGCGCCAGAAACCTGTCAGCGATGATGAGATGCAGTCCGATATCCTCAGGGTGCTTTGCACTCAGTTCCTGAATGGTCTTAAACTGTTGTTCGTTCGATGCAAGGCGTTCCGCAAGCGATGAGGCCTGTTTCGCTAGCACACGTTCGCCTAGACGGGTATAGATTAGAGCAAGTTTATGGAAAGCAAAAGACCGATTGGGGTTAATTTGCGTAACGTGCTCGAAAGTGCGCCGCGCGCCCTGCAAATCGGCGGCCTTTTCTTGGGCTTCACCTAGCCTCTCATTCATGTACTGATCGTTTGGCGCCTTGTTAACGGCTCGCTGGAATGCCTCGAGGGCAAGCTGTAACGCACCAGGTTTGTTTGAGCGTAACAGCAGCTGTCCCAGCATATCGTTAGTTGCAGGATTACCGGGTTGTCTCGCATTCAAGTCATTGATTACTGCGAGCGCATTTCCATCCTGTTCCACGTCTTCATATGCAGTTGCCAGCAAACGCGCAGCGTCTCCATTTTCAGGCGCTAGTTTTACAGCTTTTACAAGCTGTGCAATTGCCTCCTGTTTGTGCTGAAGTCCTACCAGGGCTCTGCCGTACTCATAAAACACTTCACCATCGTTCGGCATTAGCTTGGTTATCTGCTCTAGTTGAATGCGCGCAGTTTCAACATACTCAGAGTGAGAAAGCGGATCCGGGAATTGCAAGGCATAGTTAAGCAGCGCCGTCGCGCCAATCAAGCGTGACTTTGTATTCGTGCCGTCTAGTTCGACAGCATGAATGGCTGTATTCATCGCCTCATAAAAGCGCCGTTCAAGGATTAGCGCTGACGCAAGGCCTTGCCATGCCTCAATATTGCGCGGAGCGCTTTGCGTTACCTGCCTATAGTAGGCTTCTGCATTTGCATAAACATGGGCCTGCATTGATACATCTGCTAGCTTAATTTGAGCCTGTTGATCGTTGTGGTCGAGGTGAATGATAATAGCTAGCTGGTCTGCCGCCTTGTCCCAAATGCCGAACTTGATGTAAAAGTTAGCCAGGTCCCACTGCTTTATCTTGTCGGTAGGGCTGTTGCGGGCTATTTCATGCAATCGCACCATCTCTTTTTCGACGGCGGCTTGGGCTGTGCGAGTTGCCGCAGCAATTCTCGCCTTGCGATATTCGGGCGCCTTATGTCTAACATAGGTCGCGCAACCGATTAGCGCGATACCAATAAGGCCGATAAGCTGTATTCGTCTATTCGGTACCGGCATTGGTATTCAGCCATCTTGTTGCTTTCGCAACGATCGTGTATGACATTGACGATGGATATTGGATCGACTTGCAGAGTAAATAAATAACCTTAATTATATTATACTCACAAAGAAGACGGCCCATACTCCGAAGAGTGGGGCCGCCTTGATATCCTGATATAATCGGGGGAGCGATCAACAGGTTAAGCTAGCTTAGTTGCCAGTGTTGATATGGAACGTTGGCTTGTTACCGCTATAGTCCAGTGCCTTAAGCACGGAATTGTCGTCAGCAGAGCCCGTGACAGAGCCATACTGTACGGTTCCATCAAGCTTCAGTCCCATTGCGCCGCCGGTGTACCACTTGGCATGGCCGTCTACGAAACCGTAGTTGGAGCCACCTTTGTGGTGCACGCGTGGGCCAGGAACTGTGTTGGGCCCAGCGTCTGCGATCAGAGCCTGCTTCTGGTCACCAGACCAGCCCCACTCGCCAGCGCCGTCATTATTGTTGTCGGCCGTAATTGCGCCCGTGCTCGTCTGTGAGCCATCTTCGGCAACCAGAATTGCCATTGCCGGCCACTGTACGGAAGACAACTTGGCGGGTACGGTCCAGCTGTTCCATGCATGTCCCGCAAGGCGGGCATTCATGGCATAGTTGGTGGTACCGGTCCAGTCGGTATTGTCCTTGCCAGTATTGGACCAGTCATTGCCTGGGCCGAACGTATCCGGGCAGTGGAAAATCTGGCGATTCTTCAGGTAGGGTGCAACCATCTTGTCCCAACCCGTCATGCGGTAGGTATAACCGCTGCCGTCCGGATCAGTCTTGTTGTAAAGCGGATTTGAGACGTCGTCACCTTGACCAGATGCTGCAGTATTGATCCACATCGGGAACCGCTCATCGTAGTCCTGAACGTACATTGTGATGCCCAGGGAGATCTGCTTGACATTGCTCAAACAGCTGATCGTACGAGCGGATTCACGAGCCTGTGCGAAGACAGGAAATAGGATTGCAGCAAGGATCGCGATAATCGCAATGACGACGAGCAGCTCGATAAGGGTAAAGGCCCTCTTAATCACTGGCATTCATTAGCCTCCAGTCATAGTGAACGATCAGTATGACTCTCGTAGGTTCTTGGAAATCGCCCGTCTGTGTAGCGTATTTCTAAGTGCTGTTACAGCCAGACGCCATGGGTGCGAAACTGCTTCAATTTAAGGCGAGTGTCTCATCATTGAAGCACGGAGAGCAGCAGGGGTACGCTGCCTAAGGTGAAGTCGATCCAGATGGTCCACCTGGTCCACCTGGTGCGCCATTACCAGTAGGTGATCCTGGTGGTGCGCCACCACCACCTGGTCTTTCACCCTGGGGATACTTGTGATCCTTCTGGTACGCCTCATACTGTGCGTTGTTGGTGTAAGTTGGTTTTGGCTTTGGCCCGAAGGTCTTGTAACCAACGAAGCCCAGGATTGCAACGAGCACTACAGCTACGACGCCTATGGCAACGGGGCTAACATTCTGCTTCATCGCTCACCTCCCTTCTATTGGATGGCTTCAAATCGCTAACCATCAATCCCTGATATATCAAGTATATCGGAAGGGTGACGATATTACAAGCACGCTGGAGCCAATTTGCAGTTATTTATTAATCTTTTTTTATGTCGAAGCCATGGGCGAAAGACTAATAAACCAATTATTGATACTTAATGCTGTTATTGGTTCAACGGAGACGGAGCAGGGGGGTAGTTAAGTTCGGTGTCCAGGCATATTTGTGCCTGGGCACCGCCGCACCTATCTGCTAGCAAGTGGTCAACGCACTTTAGCGCCAGGAGCAACAGGTGAATCAGGTTGCAATAGGACTGCCTTGCCATCAATATCTGCAGCCAGTAGCATTCCCTGTGACTCTATTCCGCGCATTTTACGAGGCTGCAGGTTAGCCACTACGATTACCTGACGCCCCGGCAGCGTCTCTGCATCATAGTATTCTGCAATTCCCGCCAGAATTGTACGCGTGTCATCGTCTCCAAGTTGGACTGTAAGGCGAAGCAATTTGCTCGCTCCAGGAATCGGTTCAGCGGCCAGCACTTCCCCAACTCGAAGCTGAACTTTCATCAAATCGTCGATTGTGATAAGTGGCTCCGCAGCGGTCGAGTTCAATTCGGCATCTGCGGGTCCCTTGTCTATATTAGAGCTTGCGGTAACTTCCTGACTCACGGGTTTTGTGTCTCCCTTAGGTGTTTTCTGTTCTTCAGCTACAAGTCCAATAGCAACCTGGTCGTCTTCTGTGAGGGCCAGGTCCTGAATGCGCGGGAAAATTGGCAGCGGCGGCTGTGTTCGAGTACCGCCTTGTAATCCGCCCCATTCCGTATCAGTCCAAGTAGGAGGCTGATCTGAAGGAATAATTCCAAGTTGAGCCAACATCTTGATCGAAGCATGTGGCATAAATGGCTGAATTAGTACGGTTGCGATGCGTGCAGACTCAAGGCAGTTATATAGAATTGTCTGGAGAACGGCATCCGCAGTCGGATCGCTTTCACGACGCTTGGCTACTGACCATGGCGCCGATTCGTCCACGTACTTGTTCAAACGGCTTACAAGTCGCCAAACAGCCTCTAGCGCCTGGTTAGGTCGGATGTCTTCCATGGCAGCCGCGTATTCTACGCACACTACCTCTGCCAAAGCTGGAATATCTGTATTCTCAGCTGCAAGTGGAACGCCCGGTACTATGCCGTCCAGGAACTTGCCCAGCATGTTAATTGAGCGGTTCAGCAGATTTCCCAGGTCATTTGCCAGGTCTGTATTGTAACGACGCAAGCAGTTGTCCATCGTGAAGTCCGTGTCATGCCCGAAGTTCATTTCTCGACACAAGATGTACCGCTGTGCATCCGCTGCCGTATCGGCATCAATTCCTGCTTTTTTCATTAACAGGTGATTGAACTGAGCGGGAGTAGGCAGTCCACCCGTGCTTTTTCCCAGTTTGCCCTGCAATCCACGAGCCGTCCACCAGCCGTGGGCGTAAACCTGTCCTGGCAACGGAAGGTCTAGCGCCATCAGCATCGCGGGCCAAAGCGTCGCGTGGAATCGAACGAAAATCTCTTTGCCCATCACGTGGAGGGCAGCAGGCCATCGCTCCGACCAATCTGGCGCATCTGGCCAGCCAGTCGCGGCTAAGTAGTTGATTAGCGCGTCGAACCATACATAGATGACTCGTGTAGAATCACCGGGAACCTCGATTCCCCAGCCTTTGTTCGTGCGCGTGATACACATATCACGCAAACCTTCTTTGATGAAGCCTATGACTTCGTTCTTACGCTGATCAGGTTTTAAGAACTCTGGGTGATCCTCGTAGTACTTTAGGAGCCTGTCGGAAAATGCTGAAAGTTTGAAGAAGTAGTTCTGCTCCGTAACTCGGATAACAGGCTTTCCTGTTTCAATGGCAAAGCCATCCTTAACTTTGTCATCAAGATAAAAAGTCTCATCACTTACAGAGTACCAGCCCTCGTAAGAGTCCAGGTAGACGTAGCCTCTATCAACCAGTTCCTGAAAGAACCTCTGACACGCTAGAATGTGCCTGGGTTCTGATGTCCTGATAAAGTCATCGTAATCAATATGCAAGCTGTTCCACGCCGAACGGAATTCACTGGCCAAACCATCTACAAAGGATGTAGGAGGCATCCCAGCCTTTGCGGCCGCCTCTTGTACTTTTGTTGCGTTCTCGTCCGTGCCCGTAAGCAGCCATGAGTTGAACCCAATCATCCTGTGGTAACGGGCTAATACATCACAGGTTATTGTGGTCAGGGCCGAGCCGGCATGCGGCAGCCCGTTTACATAATATATCGGCGTAGTAATGTAGTAGTTTGGCTTAGTCATTCAGAATTAGCTCGGCGTTCCGCGTCTTGCAAGGTGGTCCCATCGGCCTCCTGCTCTGCGACCAGTGATGCATCGTCTGTCTGAGTTGATGTCAGTATCTCTCTCGCTGCATCTACATCTGTAGGATGGACATACACACCTCGTCGCCATGTCGCGCCAAAAACTGGGTCTACAGCGCCTGCAACGGGGCTGGGTTCAACGTGGTCCAGGAAAGCGCTAATCCCACTCGCAACGAGCGTCGCATGTACGATTTCTGCCTCTTCTTGAGTTCCGGCGTCGAAAATTAAAACGGGTTCAGCATGTAAGCCTTGAACACTGGTCTGTTCGGTCATTGAAGCGCCTCACGATCTTCAGCTTGCCAGCAAGATAATTCGCCTGCTGGCAGAAACAAACGGAAACATTGATTCCTAGCTGATGCACCCACATCCGCCAGGTCGCATGCAGGATGCCGGTCCCGCAGGACTACAGCATGCTCCAGGGTCACCGCACGGAGCCTGTTGCGCCGCATCACTGGATACCCGAGCCGTTACCGAGAGCAGCCGATTAACACGTGTTGCGCCGCATGAAGGGCATGCGACGTCATTAATCTGTCCTGTACGCCTTAAACTGCTAAATTCGCGGCTGCACTCCTTACAATGAAATTCATATATCGGCATCAAAATCCTCCTGATCGAACTCAACTGACGCCTGATTAATGGCCGACCCGTCATCAACAACGTTCTGTACAGAATCAGGCGTCGCAGCTTCAGCCGCATCCGTGCGCAAATCGTCAAGAGAGCATCCACGACAATCGGAGCACTTTGCAGTTCGTTCTATTTTTAACTCTGAGGCAGGAAAAGTCAACTCTTCGCCTTTGTCGATGAGCTGAACCAGGGCGCACTCTTTCAATAGATCCAGATCCAGAACCTTGCCCTGTCCGGCCGGGGACATCACCAGTTCACCAATCTGAGGCATCCTTGTCTTGGCTTCGACATAGTTTTCGTGTTCATATCGAAGGCAGCACATTAGTTTGCCGCAGACGCCAGAAAACTTAACGGGATTAAGGAAGAGGCTCTGATCCTTCGCCATCTTCATCGATATCGGCGCAAATTCAGTGAGAAACGTCGCACAGCACAAAGTTAGTCCGCAGGGGCCAACCCCGCCAATCATCTTAGCCTGATCTCGCGCAGCAACCTGATGTAACTGTACCTTGCACTGAAGTGAGGCCGCCACGTTCCTGACTAGCTGTCGAAAGTCAACACGGCATTCTGCGGTAAAGTAGATGGTCACCTGTGTTTCATCGAAGCTGTACTCGGCCTGCAGCAGTTTCATCGCCAGCTCAAGGCTTCGCACCTGTTCCTGACATGTTATAAGCGCCGATTTTGCACGGTCTCTGTTTTGCCGCTCCTGCTCCAGGTCTTCATCGGTAGCTAACCTTAGCACTCGCTTTAGAGGCGCCTGGATCTCATCCTCACGAATATCTCTGGCCGATACCTTGACGATGCCAAGCTCGGCGCCGCGTGTCGTTTCAACGACAACACGATCGTTGTCACGCAGATTGATGCCTCCGGGGTCAAACCAGAACGACTTTGCAACTCGCTTAAACGAGACGCCAACGCACAGTGGCATAAACTTATATCCTTATAAATCGCAGATCAAGGCCTTACTGCATTCATCGCTTCCGTGTCGGGGTCGCAATTAGTTAGATTTTCATTGCTGCGAGTTCAGGCACATTCGGACTCGGTATTGTATCATACCCAGTCGCGCCAATCAAGCAGCGTGCCAACGTGCAGGCAGACGCTCCCTATCGCAGGAGGCATCGTTAGCGCTCTTTCATGCCGTGATTAGTGAAGGAATCTGGCCGGCAATGTAGGAATAGGTCTGCGTATTCGTAACCTGAACAACGTCAAACGAAATCCATGATTCGGGCATTCAATTATACTTAGGGGGTCATAGCTACCATGTACGTTGGAATTCTCACCGGGCCGTTCGCCGGTGAACCACTCGAAGTTGTAGCGGCATTTGCCGGACAATACAGCTTTGGGGGCCTGGAGATTGCCGCGGGGCCAGGCTGTAAGCATGTTGATACGGATAATTTTGGCCCGGCGGAGGCAGAGGCGCTAAAGGACTTGATGGATAAGCGTGCGCTACAGATATCCGCTCTCGCTGCCTACACAAACGTGACAGACGCCGATCCGGAACGGCGCGCAAAGAACATTCAGACGGTGCATAACGCGATCGATGCAGCTTCGTTGCTCGGCATCGACATCGTTTGCGCGATCGCCGGCTTGCCTCCTCATGGCAAAGATAAGTACAAGACACTCGAAGAGGACTGCGCGCCAGCTTTCACGCCGATCGTTAAGCATGCCGCCGAGAAGGGCGTGAAAATCGCTCTCGAGAACTGGTATGCAACCAACATTCAACATCTCGGGCACTGGCAGAAGCTGTTTGAGCTGGTTCCGGATGCCAACTTCGGCCTGAATTTCGATCCGTCCCACCTGGTCCATCAGGATATCGATTATATCGAGGCAGTCGATAAGTTTGCAAACCGCATCTTCCATAGTCATGGCAAAGATACCGAAATTAAGGCCCATGTTAAACGAATTGTCGGCAACCAGGGCAGTGGATGGTGGCGTTATGTTATTCCTGGGCTCGGCGTAATTCGGTGGGGCGAATATATTGCCGCGCTGCGACGAAATGGATACGACGGCGTTATCTCGATTGAACATGAAGATGATGCGCTTGGCCGGGAAGAGGGCTTCTTAATCGGGAAGAAATACCTGCAGCAGTTCATCGCATACTAAACTGTAGCACAGGGGAAGATTCAAATGTTGGCGTTCGGAGCTCTTATGGGGCCTCGAACGCCACATTACTGTTACAGTGCGCTGGACTGCAACCTTCGATCCTCTTGTAGAGGAATATCTGGCCGCCTATCGCGTCCGAGCCGTGTGAATGGTAATGGCCCGTTTAGTCAGGTGATCGAGGTATCATTTGCCGTTTGCAATACGTATATTGTGAAAATGGTATGCTCTATGTTGCGTGGGAGGTGCATATGGCAACGAACAAGATGATTGATGATGCGCTTGAAGAGATATTGCCGCTCGTAGGACGGCCTGGAAGATACACAGGGGGGGAACTAAACTGTATCACCAAGGATCATGGTCTGGTAGATCTGAAATTCGCAATTGCGTTTCCCGACGCGTATGAAATTGGAATGAGCAACCTCGCATGCAGCATTCTTTATCAGCAGCTAAATGAGCGAGCGGATTGTGTGGCAGAACGCGTGTATGCGCCCTGGCCAGACATGGATGCGGCGATGCGATCCGCCGGTGTTCCGCTCTTTACTCTAGAGTCTCGAGAACCGGTGCGTAATTTCGATATGATCGGTTTTGCACTCTCGTTTGAACTTGTATACACGAACGTGCTAAGCATGCTGGATCTCTCGGGCATTCCTGTAAGAACTTCGGATCGATTAGGCGTTAAGCCCGAAGGAGGCAGATGGCCGATTGTCATCGCTGGGGGCCACTGCACCTTTAATCCCGAGCCCATGGCGCCGTTTATAGACGTATTTGTTATCGGTGAAGCTGAGGCGGTACTTCCACAGCTGCTTGAAGCCTATAAAGAAAATAGAGACAAAATTGGCATCGAGCTACTGGCAAAACTTGCCGAAGTTTCTGGTTGCTATGTGCCTGCGCTCTACAGCCCGGTTTACGAGTCACAGGAAGAGCGCCTGGTCCGCCTCGAGAACGCCGGAATTGCCGAAGAAGATGCCCACCTCAAGCATGAGACGATGCCGAGATACCGCGGACTGGTTCCTGCCTACCCAGGGGCGCCTGAAACTGTGGTTCGTCAATGGGTAAAAGATGTTGACGCACTGAGCTTCCCAACGGCCCCAGTGATTCCATTCGTTGAAGTCGTGCACGATAGGATATCACTCGAAGTGATGCGAGGGTGCACTCGCGGCTGCCGGTTCTGTCAGGCTGGCATGATAACTCGACCGGTACGCGAACGATCGCCCGAAAAAATCAAAGCGCTTGCAGATGAACTTATCAAGAATACCGGTCATGAGGATATCTCGCTGGTATCTCTCTCCACGGCCGACTATAGCCAGATAAAGGATGTTGTTACCGGCCTGATCGGTAGATACGAAGATCGAAAGATTAGCGTGTCCCTGCCAAGCCTGCGAGCGGACAAGGACTGTGTGGATCTAGTTCAGGAGATAAACAAAGTCCGCAGAACCGGATTGACGTTTGCACCAGAGGCAGGTTCGCAGCGTATGCGAGACGTCACGAACAAAGGCGTGACTGAGGAGAATCTGTTTACTGCTTGCAGAACGGCTTTTGAGAATGGATGGCAGCGCGTAAAGCTCTACTTTATGATCTCTCTTCCTACGGAGACGGATGAAGATGTGCTCGCAATCGGCGAACTTGCAACCCGTTGTGCTCGAATTGCTCGGGAAAGCGGAGTAAAGTCCCCAACCATAACCATCGGTGTCTCGGCGTTTGTGCCAAAGCCGTTCACGCCGTTTCAGTGGCATGGACAGGATACGTTCGAAGACGTGGACCGGAAACAGCACCTCTTAAAGCGATCTTTGCGTGATCGCGCAATAAACTATCGGCCTAATGATTCAGCCTCTGTACGACTTGAGGCGCTTCTCTCCCTTGGCGACCGCAGAGTCTCGGATGCGATTGAGGCTGCATGGAGGGCTGGCCAGGTGTTTGATGCGTGGGACGAACACCTCGATTTTGATCGGTGGAGCACGGCGTGTCAGTCTGCTGGAATCGATCCCGCATACTTTGCCAATCGATACAAGGACTACGCCGAGACGCTGCCATGGGACCACATCGATTGCGGTGTATCGAAAGCGTACTTGAGGGCAGAAGACAAGCGGTCGCGGTTCGGCACACAAACTGCCGATTGCCATACCGATTCTTGCACGTTTTGCGATGCCTGCGATCGCAGCTATACCGAGAGCCGGAAGGGGAGCAAATCACCAATCGCATTCGTCCCCAACGCAATGCCACTTAAATCTCCGATTTAATCGTTTGTCGTGGATTGCGTCTGATTTCGAAACCTGGCCAACAACCGATAGGCGCGCATCAATCCCTAGCCTGCGAACTTGCGAACGAATTGGGGGAGGGCCCCTGTGCGCTCGGACCCTCGTTCCTCAGGCGCGCGCGGTGGTCCCTCTCCCTGCGAGGTACGAGCGGAAAAGGGAGAGGTTAGGTGAGGGTGCGTCCAGCTAAGCTGGACTAGACTAGCCGGTGCAAGTCCGGTCGGGGTAAGGTCCAAGCCGCCCTGTAGCTGACT
>CAIXIX010000605.1 GCA_903919615.1 uncultured Chthonomonas sp. | reverse complement strand
AGCTCAGAACTGCGGAGACCTGAAAAGCCACTATCACGGTGAAACACGTAATGTCGAAGCGCAAGCCCATCGACGACAAACCAAAACAGAAATCCCAACCCCGGGCAGCAACGCACCCATGACATTCAGACTCACCATTTCAATTACTTCGCTTGGTCGCGCATAATAGGTTGTCTATATTGTTCGCCCCATGTATAACGTGGATAGGATTGGCTTCGCAGCTTCCTCCGTAGCCAGAGCGCGACTTATACCGCACACAGAGGACATATACATCGAATGCCCCGTTCCCTAACAGACTGGTTGTTTGGAACTCCCCTTGCCAGTCAGGACGAGGAGGATCAGAAAGTTGGTGTCTTTGCCGGCATTCCCATGCTTGGCCTGGATGCCTTGTCCTCTGCTGCCTATGGCCCCGAGTCGGCTTTAACAATACTTCTCCCGCTTGGGATGATGGGGCTCAACTATATTGGGCCGATTAGCGCTGTCATTCTTGCTTTGTTGTTAGTGCTTTACTTCTCGTACCGGCAGACTATATCGGCATATCCGGGTGGCGGAGGCTCGTATACGGTCGCCTCCGAAAATCTCGGGCCAAAGTTTGGCTTACTCGCAGGCGCTGCACTATTGCTGGACTATGTGCTTAACGTCGCCGTCGGGATCGCAGCGGGAGTAGGCGCCCTCGTCTCCGCAGTGCCAGCACTTCATCCTCACATTCTGGGTGTCTGTCTGCTCATTCTCGGCCTTGTCGCGTTCGTTAATCTGCGTGGAACTCGTGAATCAGGGCTTGCATTTGCGATCCCCACTTATCTGTTTACAGTTACTCTTCTGGTGGTTCTGGTGATTGGCATCTGGAAAACGATCCTGTCGCACGGCCACCCGATCCCGGTAACTCCTTTCCCTACCCCATCGTTGTCGCCATCTGCTGCCACTGTTGGCATGTGGATACTTCTCCGCGCTTTTGCCAGCGGATGTACCGCTATGACAGGCGTCGAGGCCGTGAGCAATGGCGTGTCTGCCTTTACCGCACCGGCAGTGAGGAATGCGCAGAAGACACTTGGAGCAATTGTTGCCATCCTCGGAGTGCTGCTCGCCGGCATCGCCTATGTTGCACATGCCTATGGGATCATGGCCACAGACCCGGACAGCCCATCGTATCAGAGCATCCTCTCGATGCTGATTTCGGCCGTTTGCGGGCGCGGAATTTTCTACTACATTACTATTGGCGGTGTCCTCTCAGTTCTATGTCTTTCTGCCAATACAAGCTTTGCTGATTTCCCACGGCTGTGCCGCCTGATTGCCCGGGACGACTACCTACCTCACGCATTTGAGAACCGGGGCAGACGTCTGGTTTACACCCTGGGCATATCCATCCTCACGCTGTTCTCTGCGCTGCTGCTGATTGTCTTCGGAGGCATAACGGATCGGCTGATTCCCCTCTTCGCAATCGGAGCCTTCCTTGCTTTCACCCTGTCGCAGGCAGGAATGGTAATTCACTGGAAGCGTAACGGCGAAGGCAGGCATCGTGGGCACATGTTCATTAATGGCCTCGGCGCGATTGCGACTGCGGTCGCTCTTGTCATCATTCTGGTCGCGAAATTTGCTGAAGGAGCATGGATAACAACGCTCATCGTTCCTGCATTTGTACTGGTTTTCCTAAAGGTTCGTACCCATTACGGGTATGTTGCGAACGAGACGAAGTGCGCTCGACCGCTCGACTTGAGCGCTATGCACGAGCCCATCGTGGTTGTGCCAGTAAAGTGCTGGGATACAACTACTGAGAAAGGACTGCGGTTCGCCCTTCAGATGTCCTCCCAGGTACACGCAGTGCATATCGGCACCGATGCGGAAATTACCGCAAACTTGCGGACCAACTGGGACACGTATGTGCGAGGTCCGCTGAAAGCCGATGGTCGCAATGATATTCCTCTGGAAGTCGTCGAGTCACCGTATCGACGCCTGTTCAATCCATTTATCAACTATATCAGTGTGCTAAAGCGGAACAATCCTGATCAGCCAATCGCGGTCATCGTTCCCGAACTGATAGAAACGCACTGGTATCAGTACCCGCTTCACAATCAGCGCGCAGCGTGGTTGAAGGCTGCGCTGCTCTTGCATGGAGACCGGCGGGTCGTTGTAATTAGCGTGCCGTGGTATGTTTCTCCAGACACGGGCACGTCGGGCAAATGATTCGAGAATAGAAACGATGGTTCAATGATGCGCCTCTCACTAATGTTGCTTCTCTGCAGCCTGTGCCTTACATGCTCTGGCACTATCTGTTATTGCCAGGAGCAAACCACTGTCCGCAGCTATGGCGCTGCCGGAGATGGTAAGTCTATTGACACGACTGCGATCCAAAGTGCCATCGATGGGATCGCTGCGCGCGGCGGCGGCGATGTGGTGTTTCCTGCAGGCACGTATCTAACAGGATCCATTCATCTGAAATCGAATATCACCCTGAGACTGCAGGCAGGTTCCACGATTAAAGGCATTAGGAGCCTCGCTGCCTACGATCCCCCAGAAGTGCTTGGCTTCAAGAACGCTTCCGACAGAGAGACCTCGTTTTTCCATCTTGCATTGATCTGGGGTGAAGATATCTCACACGTATCTATTGTTGGAGAGGGACAGATCGATTCCAATTTTGTACAAAGGTTAGGCCCAAAACCGATTGCCCTAAAACGCTGCCAGTTCATCAAGATTCAGGGCATCACCATTAAGAACGCCCCCAATTACAACATCAGCCTTATTGGGACCGACTATGTTGAGATTGAGGGAGTGACGATCCTGCATGGCCTTGCAGATGGAATTGACCCCGACTCTTGCAGAAACATTAGAATATCCAATTGCCACATCGAGTGTGAGGACGACGCCATCGTTCTAAAATCGAGCTATTCGCTCGGCGAGCATCGCTCTTGCGATAACGTGGTCATTTCGAACTGTTTTCTATCGACATATTGCAACTGCTTTAAGATCGGAACAGAGACAGGTAGCGACTTCCAGCATATTGCTCTGGATAACTGCGTGATGTGCGGTCTCGCTCGGGTAGCGCCGGCATCAAGCGGTATTGCGCTCGAATCGGTAGATGGCGCAAACATTGCAGGGGTGACAATTTCAAATGTGAGCATGTTCTTTGTTAGAAGCCCCGTATTTGTGAGGTTAGGAAACAGGGGGCGAGACATGCCCACACCGCAACCCGGCAGCCTTCGCAATGTCTCGATCTCGCACGTTGTTGTTGAAGATGCCTCCCAGCCTTGTATGCTTTCAGGCATTCCGGGCAGTGATATCGAAGACGTTTCGCTCACTGATTTCCGGATTCGTTATACCGGCGCCAACATGCTTGCCCCACCAGGTTATGCCGTGCCGGAGCAGACTAAGGAATATCCGGATCCGGATATGTTTGGCCCACTGCCTGCCGACGGATTGTACGTTCGACATGTACGAAAACTGACATTGAGAGACATAAATCTGCAATGCAAGACCGAGTTCTGGCGACTTAGCGTTTTGGACGATCGGAAAGTCGATTGGAACCAGGCTCCGCCGTCACCATCATCTGCTTCCACGCCTAAGCTTCCTGTTTGGATTCAAGACACAGACGGAGTGCGGATATCAGGATTGAGCACATGGATCGTTCCGCATTCTCCATCTGCTGAAGTAGTTAATAGCACGAACATGATCGTCAATTCCTTGGAAACCCAGGCCGACGCATGGATTTGCAGTATCCGGGGTAAGCGCTGCAAGAACATTCGGGTAAACCGCTTTGGCGTGGATAACGCAACATTTAGCCTCACCGACGGTGCGCCTCAGTCTGTTCTTCGTATGAATTGATGTGCATTCATAACTGAATAAAGCTTTTGCAGTTTGGTCTACTGCTGACCGAGTCAGAATGTCTGATTATTCGCAGATGCCGCAGGATAACCAGCGCAGCTAACCGAATTTGAACTGCAGAGAAATGGACAGAATTGTGGTGCACTGGCCACAATTCTGTCACGCAAAGACTGTTCGGAGCAAGTCATGTCGGAAATAGCAGGTGCCGATGGCGCATCGCCCTCGCGTCTACGGACCTACCTCTTCGTTGGCCTCTCGCTATCTATCGGCTGGGGAATCCGCGGAAACTTCGGGCACCAATGGGGCGCGGCGCTGCCAGGAGCGCTTGCTGCGATGGCGGCAGTACTTATCTCTCGCCGACAGGACTGGATGGACCGCGTCGCCTATTTCGGCGTGTTCGGCGCCATAGGCTGGTCTATCGGCGCCTGTATTGCCTACATGGTAGCGATCGCCTACACTCACTCAGGTCAAAACGAAACGGTACTCTACGGTTTCTTCTGTCTTGCAGCCGTTGGCTTCCTCTGGGGCGCAGTTGGCGGAGCAGGCACCGCTCTAGCTGCTTTCCTCTCTCGAGAACGCCTACGTCAGTTCTTTATACCGCTTGCAATCATCTTTCTCACTTGGTGGTGTTCAGAGCTAATTCAGAACCACTTTGTCTATTCCAACCCGATATACAAGAAGCACGATCCCCTCGACTGGTTCGATACAGACTGGATCTCCGCCGCACTCGCCATTGCGGTGCTCCTTATACGGGGTGTAATCAGACGCAGGCTCGATTGGGCAGAGCGAATGCTGCTGGTAATGTCTGTTGGGTGGTGGGTCGGTTTCCTTACAGTCGTCGGACTGCACAAAGTGTTTGGCATCAACGCATCGATGCTTCCTGGCAAGAGTGATTGCTGGGCCGGCAACGTCGGCCTGACTGCGGGGATGTTCTACTACCTGCATCGAAGCAAACTCAGCGGCGTTCTCCTATCTGCGGTAGTCACGGGCATCCTCGGCGGAATGGCTTTTTCGATCGGCGTGCTCTTTAAGCTCATAGAAGTTAAGATAACGCATGACTATCCAACCAACTGGCACAGCGTTCTCGAGCAGAGTTATGGCTTTATGAACGGACTTGCCCAGGCCGCATCCATGCTGATACTTGTAAAGACCGCCCCGAAGGTGACCGACGAGCCAGAAGTTCCAAGGGTCTATAATGCAGCCTGTGTGGCATTCCTCCTTCTGCTACTCACGTACCTGAACATGTGGAAAGAGGTGCAAGACTGGATGGATGCCAAGGCCATAAAGCCGCAGCTCTACTTCCTGACGACGCCCGGATGGTTCGATCTGTTTTACTTCTTACTTGCGGTGACTTTCCTTCTCCTAATTCGCGAGCATCTCAAGCGTCCTCTAGCGTTTGTGCCCGTCACGTCTTATGGAAAAGCACAGCTTCTCTATCTCGGACTCATGTGGTGGATGATCGTCGCCAACTTTATGAAGGCGCTCGTGGCGTTTGATAAGGTGCGCCTGGTTACGGAAGGAACTATCTTCGTAAACGGCCTCCTTTGCAGCCTGATGCTCGTGTTTTGGACAAGGAAACCGCGAGAGACAAAGATAATGCAAGCCCCGAGCTACGCGCCATTGATGAAGCGGTGGCTCACAACAGGAGTAGTTGTTTTTGCCGTTACTCCGATTGTGTGTTGGGGAGCTGTTCGAATGATGTATGGAGACACCTTCGCTGGAGAGGCCGGCCACCACTATCGATTCGGTCCAAAGGCAAAGGCTGCGACGGATTAACTTGAGAACAGGAGAGGTTGGTTCGTGCACGCCGATGCTGATTCTCGGGCGAACCGAACCCAAAAGGCTCAAACGTTACAAGGGTGGCTTCCAAATGGTAGGGTCTCTGCTTGCTGCGACGCAGCTCGCACAGGCCAATCGGGTGCACGCAAGATGTGTTTTAATTGAGGCGCGGCAAGCAGCCGCGTCAAAGGGAGATGTTTATGGTTTACCGCTTCGGCCAGAGTTTCGGCGCAGTTATTGCTGTCGCCATGATGCTGGCTATGCCAGGAGTATCCACGGCGATGTCCGAGCCAGGAAATGTGAAACCGAGTCTAAAAGGTGAGCTGATCTTTCCGCTCAGCAATAAGCACAATCATGGAAGCTGTGTCGTCGAGATGCCCGATGGTGGACTGTTTGCAGTCTGGTACCGCGGATCCGGAGAGAGACATGCCGACGATGTCGCGGTTATGGGTTCTCGGCTCAAAAAGGGCTCGAACGTTTGGGAAAAGGAGTTTGTAGTTTCCGATACACCTGGCTTCCCGGACACTAATCCTTGTATCTGGGTAGACCCCAAAAAGAGATTATGGCTCTTCCACTCAACCATTTTAGACAATGAGTGGGAGAGCGCTATCACTCGCGTTAAGGTCAGCTCTACCTATCAGAAACAGGGAACGATCCCGGTTTGGCAGCTTAGCGATCTCGTTCTGCTGAAACCAGGCCCCGAGTTCCCGGCTGCTGTTGATAAAGATCTTGAAGCAGTATGGGCTCCCGTGGCTAATGCAATGCCTGGGCGCGCTGATCAGATGAGAAAGCTGCTCGATGTACAGAAGGCAAAGGCGCATAACAAGCTTGCCGTGCGTCTGGGCTGGATGACGCGAGCCCATCCTACTTTAATTACGACCAGAGCTGGTGTTAAGCGTCTGCTTCTGCCCCTTTACTCGGATGGTTTCGATTTTTCGCTCGTGGCCTACACGGATGATGAAGGCGCGACCTGGAGCTGCAGCGCACCCATCATCGGGCAAAGCAATGTTCAGCCTTCCATATTGCAGAGGAAAGATAAGACTTTAATTGCCTATTTCCGCGACAATGGACCGCCGCCCCAACGCATTATGCAGTCGGAGTCTACTGACGATGGAGTTACCTGGACGCTCGCCCACGACATCGTACTGCCGGATCCCGGCGCCGGTGTAGAGGGCCTGATACTTAAGAGCGGCAGATGGGTCGTTATTAACAACGACACGGAGAACGGCAGACACAGCCTCGCAGTGAGCGTTTCAGAAGACGAGGGCCGAACGTGGCTGTACAAGAAACACCTGGAACGTGCCGAGGATAAGCCCGGATACGGCACATTTGCGTACCCATCGATAATTCAAGCACACGATGGCTTGATCCACGCGACCTACACATTTACTCCCGGCAAGTCCGGATCTCCCGGTGAAAGCATCAAACACGCGGTGTTCAATGAAGCGTGGCTCCTCTCACCGGAAGGCAGAGAACCTATTAAGTAAACTCACCTGGTAATCACCAATTCCCAGTTGATAAGGAGACTATGAAATGAGTGCGTTCTTCAGCGCAACCGCATTTGCTGGAGCCATGATTGCGGTGCTTGCCATCGCAACCTCTGCTCCACATGCAGTGGCAGCGCCAGCCGGAGGAGTGTTCCCGCAGTTGATTGCAGAGCACTTCGCAACGGGTGCATCACTGCCCGCAGGAGTCGACGAGCCTAAGCCGTCTTACGATTTTGTAGATCAGACAAAGCTGCCAGCAGGTTCCAAGATCCTTTCCGCAGCTAAGGCACGAAACGGGGCAGTATGGGTGGTTACAGATCGCGGTGTATTCCGATCTGGCCCAGGCAATAGAGATTTTGGAAAGCTCATCCTTCCTCTCTCGCAGAAGCCTCTCCAGCCGCCGGTCGCCGTGGATACGGAGATCACTTGTGTCGCGTCTGACCATGACGGGCAGATTCTAGCGGGAAGCAACTTTGGTCTCTTCCTAACGGATGGCGGAAACTGGTGGCATATCATCGATCGCCGAGATGGCATGCCCATCGAAGTGCTTCAATGTTTATACACAGCGCCTAACGGGGACGTCTGGGCCGGTACGGACGATGGTGCATGGCGAATGCGTTCTGGACGCTTCCGTTACTTCGCCGGGCGTCGCTGGCTGCTCGACAACCATGTTACCAACATCTGGGGCGACGCAAGCGGGCGAGTTTGGCTGAAGACTTCCAAAGGTATCTCCTCGATTCAAGAGAAGTTAATCACACTTGGCGCAAAAGCGAAATACTTCAACGATTTAACACAAAAGTACAACAATCGTCGCGGATTCATCAATGAGCGCACGCTCAAAAATCCGGGCACGCTTGAAGGCAGCACGTTTGAAGTCAGTGATAACGATGGGCTGTGGAACTCCATTTATGTAGCAGCACAGGCATACCGGTTCGCTGCAACGCATGATGAAGAGGCGCAAAAGCAGGGTTGGGAATCGATGCACGCGATGCTAGAGTTAGAGCGTGTAACTGGCATCTCTGGTTTCCCAGCTCGAGCAATAATTACAGACGAGGAGATTGCGGCGGGCAACACAGGATTTAGTGCCGACGAGACTGTACGAATCGATGGTGAAACGGAGAAGATCTGGTTCAGGTCTCCCGTTCAGAAAAACCTTTGGTGCAAAGGCGATACAAGCAGTGATGAGCTTGACGGACATTACTATGCCTGGCTCACCTTCTTTGACCTTGCGGCAACCCCAGAACAGAAACAACAGATTGCCGCAACGTGCCGGAGGGTAACCGACAACATCGTCGCTGGCGGTTTCAACCTGATCGGTCACACAGGCAGAAAAACCCGCTGGGCTGTCTTTGGTCCTCAGTTTATTAATGAAGACCCCAAATGGGCTGATCAGCGCGGTCTAAACTCACTCGAATTGTTGGGGTATTTGTTGATCGCGTCCCACGTTACTGGCGACAAGAAATACGATACCATCTACGAAAACCTGATCCATGAACATCACTACCTGCTTAACACGCTAGTTTGGCGTACCAGAGCGGCTGCAGAATGGCAGAATCTCAACCATTCCGACGACGAAATGGCCAACATGGACTATCACAACCTGCTAGCACTGGAAAAGAACCCAGATAGGCGGCGAGTGATCCTGCAATCGTTCCGCAATACATGGGAAGACAATGGAGTGTTGCAATCTCTCAAATTCGAGCACAGCCCCTGGTATAACTTCACGTACGGTGGGCTCACAGGTCTGGCATGCGCTCCAGACGAAGCGATCGAGACTCTGCAAGATTGGCCGATGGATCGCATTCAATGGCGGATGGATAACAGCAGGAGAGCGGATGTCGTCTTTAAAGAGGGGCGTGGCCTGCACGCGAAACGTGAACTTAGCCGGGTGCTTCCGATGTCCGAGCGGTTCCTACACCGCTGGAATGGAAACCCGTTTGATGCAGCAGGAGGCTCAGATGGCCACGGTTATGACGATGGCGCTGCCTGGCTGCTGGGATACTGGTGTGGGGTCTACTTCTGTTATCTGCCTGTAGAGAAGTAACGGGCCGAGGCTGAACAAAAAAGAATGGCGCAACTCTCCTGTTGGTTTTCAGGGGGATTGCGCCATTTTTGTTAACCGGTTAGTGAGATGCGGGACCGACGAGCCCGTAATATCGCCCCATCCAGTACGACAGCAGCCAGTCGTTTTGTCGATCTTCGCGCTGTCCCCCATTCCCAATTACGGCCTTAAATGGCTCCTGATCCCACATACAAAGGCCCATCTCGGACCTCGGTAGAATCCGATCCACAAACCCATCGTCCAGGCCAGGCGTCAGGTTCTTGTGAACATCATCCCTGATGCTGGTATCAACGGTCCATTCGATGTGCGAGAGCGGCCAGTCCTTAAGCGTCTCTAACGCAGGTGCGAGGTCCACTTTCTTGCCAGAATAGCGGTTGTAAACAAAGTCGTAGAAGGGTATGCCTTCGTGTTCGCACGAGCGATGCCAGTTCTGAATGCTCAGCGCGGCGGTCGACTTGAGCTCTGGCTCTATCAGATGATTGAAGAGATTGGGATATACGATCGTGAGAAGCTCATCCTCGATATGGGTTCGTTCCGACGGCGTATCGAAAATAGTTTCAACCATGTTCTGTTTATAACCGTGCTGATAGAGGAGTGATTTCGCGGCGTTCAGGTACTTCGTGTTTTGGGTCATGTGATAGGCTACACCCAGGAATGCTATGATTTCAACCGAATTGCCTGCCTTCTCCTCGTGCCAGTTGGGATTGCCGTTGAGGCTAGCCGGGCTCCAATCGCCCCATTCAGTGCCTTTACCATCGATATCCGTCAGAAGGAACCCATGATCCACAATGCCGCCTATGAGCCGGTCAACCTCATCCGCAACAAGCTTCTTTTCATCAGCATCGGCAGCAAGATCATAATAGGTTCCGTAGCCGCACATGTGCCCGTCGACTTCATCGGAGCTAGCATCGCGCTTCCACAGCCACTTACCGTCCTGACTTGGTACCCAGCGCTTCGCAATCACCTTCTGCCTCGGATCGGTCCTGTTCATCTCCGATATCTCTTCCGGTGTGAACGTCCTATCCACCTCATGTCTGGGCTGAACGGCCGCATCGACACGCACCATCGACCGAGCGATAAAGTGATGCGTTCCAGTGATGCACTGCAATGCCATCAGTGCATGAAATGCCGATTTCGCATGTTCCCGCGCTTCGGGATCCTTGGTTACCGCATAGCGCATCGACTCCATGGCCAGATACATTCCGGTATGCTCACCATCATTGTCATCATCTTCGATAAAGCTCTTAGACAGGTCGCCGGGCTTATCAAGCACTGCGGGACCACAGAGACCTGGTTCTCGAAAGTGCCGAATTCTCAACTGTTCCAGGAAGTAGGCTGCCTTAGACTCGAGCGTCATCGTGCGATGTCGAATCGCATCGACGCCATCCGCGGTTGCGACCCATGCGGTACCATCCTTATCGATGGCAACATCTCTGCAGTCATCATTTCGAAGCCACCTTCGGCTGTTCCTCAGACTCCATCGGCCACCCGAATAGCGAACAACGCCAATCTTTGTAGCGGCCCATATACGGTTGGAGGCATCATCCGTTACGCTGCGAACCGTTCTGCATGGCATACCGTTTAATGCGGAAAAGGATTGAACCCTGCCGTTCGCATTATATAAATCTAGTCCACCATTAGACCCGATCGCTATCTCACCGTTGCGAAGCCGCTTGATCGCTGAGACGTTGCTGCTCAGGAGATCAGATGGATGCGAAAGTCGATTCGAGTTGGGGCCGCTGGACTGTTTTGCGATACGATACAGGCCGCTCGCTGTACCGACCCATAGCCCACCGCCAGGCTGAGGAAGAATGCTGCGGATTACGGTTTGCCATGATCCTGCTACTGCTGCAAAGCTTGTGCCGTTCACGCTGGACCAGACGCCCTTCGGCCCACCTGCATAAACAGTGTTGTTATCGAGAGCTATGGCACCGATGGCCGAGCCAGTGACGGCGGTTGCTTGAATCGTGCCTCGTTCCGCTTTGAAAAGACCATTCCAGGTGCCAATCCAAACTGTGCCATTGGATTGTGCAGCGATCGAGAGAGTTGCGCCAAGGTTAGCGCTTCCCTCTGGAGCATTCCAGTGCGTTTCGCCATGTCGAAGCACCCAGACACCGCTGCCCGTGGCTGCCCACAGCGCACCGTGATTGTCGAATGCTAGCGCACGAACGTCGTTAGCTGCCCCGGCTGCCCCGATCGGATACTCCTCATGGTAGTCCTGCTCGAATGGCACATCGGGGGCCTGGGCTCTTGTATTCAGCGGCGCAATTGTACACAGGATAGCTAGCGCAGCTTTGCGCAATATAAGCGCCTTATCTGAAAGGAAGTTTGGTCGAACCAACTTTTTATAGATCCTTCTCATTTAGCCTGGGAGAATCTCTCCCAAGCCAGGATAAAAGAACGGGCTCCGCCTTTTGGACGGAGCCCGCATTGATGCTATGTCTTACTTTCGGAGCTTATTGCCCTGCTGGGGAAGCTGCTCCACCCTGTCCACCTTTGCTCAGCTGCTCTTGCATCTTCTTAAAGGCATCAGGGTCTGGTTGTGATGATGGCTTTTCTGGCAGAACCAGCGGCGCCTGACCATGCTCTTTACGATACTTGTTCTCCTCATTGAAAGCCTCCATGTCTCCATGTTTGGCTGCCATTATCGGAAGAACACTATGCTTGTACTCATACTCCTGCGCACCTGAAGTTTTCCATCCGCCATTAAACGCATAGAATCCCCCAGCGCCCAGGAGAAGCACAACCACGATCACTACGGCAATGATGAGCGGCGTCGAAGCCTTCTGCGCTCCCAGTTCTTTAACTTTTGGTGAGGCCAAGGTCGTGCTCCTGCCCTACATCACTCAGGCCAGTTAGGATCGTTGGCGAGCGTGTAGTTCGTGTCCTGAATGTTGAGGTTTAGCTGCTGCAGTGAGCTGAAGCGCACCGCTTTCGCATGACCATCACCCCAGGAGACGTTCATCATACCGGAGTGGCGCAGCGGACCCACCGGGAAGTTGGTGGTCAGGTACGCGTCATTGATCAGGCCCTGCTTGACCGCTTGAAGCCAGGAGTCCATGGTCTCCCAACCTTCGGTGTCTGGCACTCCATCACCTTTAGCTCCGACCGCGAACAGGTTCTCGAGTTTCTCATCGTGGCCATCGTAGAAGACTACGAGTTCCGCGGGTGAGACTTCGGCTGCGAGTGTAACCGGGCTAACGGTGGCTCCGCCACCACCAGCTGTGTCTGTTGCCCACTCGCCGGGAGGTGAGGGAGGGCCAGGGAAGTCGTCATCCGTAGAATCTGTGTTCATCGCGTAGCCGAAACAACCCCACTGAACGCGATCCGGGCACACGAAGATCTGCGTATTTTTAGTATACGGGATCAGCGGAATTTCCCAATCGACCCAAGCCCGGTTGTTGGCGTTGTAGTTCGAATTGCCGTTGAAGCATGGGTCGTTCTGGTGAGCGTACCGGTTGCCAGCGGGCACGATCGTCTCGTCATAATCCTGCACGTACATCATTGACGCAGTGCCAATCTGCTTGAGATTGGAAAGGCAGGAAATTGCACGGGCCTTTTCACGAGCCTGTGCGAATACGGGGAAGAGAATTGCTGCGAGTATTGCGATAATTGCAATAACAACTAGCAGTTCGATGAGTGTGAAACCTTGGCGGCGTTGTTGCATAACACCAGTCTCCTTATACCTACCAGCTTCGATGCGTACGTACCTGGCTTCTTGAGCCCATACAAGCCCAGAGTACGTCCTAGTTGTCAGTTTCAACAAGCGCAGATTGATTTCCTACACTTAATGCCCCTGAACACCTGTGATTTTTGTCACATTCAGTTTTTGCCACCCGTTGTGGCGATTCCTTCAATGAAGGTGCGTTGTGCAAAAAAGAATAGCACAATTACAGGCAACACGAAAAGTGTGGATGCAGCCATAAGGCGCGCCCATTCACTCCCGTGATTAGATAAGAACTGCTGCAACCCGTATGCGAGCGGGTATTTGCGCACGTCATTAATATAGATGAGAGGACCGAAGAAATCGTTCCATGTTGCCAGAAATTGAAATAGAGCGCACGTCGCCAGCGCTGGTTTTGCCAGCGGCAGCATAACGCGCGCAAAAATCGTCCACTCGTTTGCTCCATCGATTCGTGCGGCTTCGCTAAGATCACCTGGAAGGGATTTGTAGAACTGCGTTAAGAGGAAGATGAAAAATGCATTACCGAAGAATGCAGGCACAGTCAATGGCAGGTAACTTCCGTACCACCCCAGCCACCGGAACACAACAAACACGGGGATCATCGTAACCTGACCTGGCAGCGCCATCGTCGAGATCATGATCATGAACAGGACATTCTTGCCCTTGAACTCGAGCCTTGCAAAACCATAGGCCACAACAGCGCTAGAGAGCACGGCGCCAACGACGTTAAATAAGCAGAGACGCAGTGAGTTTCTCAGATAGATTTCGAGCGGGATCGCATGAATAGCTGCTGGGTAATTCTTCCAGTAAAACGGATGGGGAATCATATGCTTTAGCAGATAGAGCGCTGATTCGTGTCCCTCGGTGGCAAAGATCTGTTTGTCTGTTTTGAACGATGTTGCAATCATCCAAACCATAGGCAGAATTGCAGGAATGCTTAACGCGACGAGTGTCAAATGGGTAAGTATACGTGCTCTGCCCTGGAGCAATCCTTTGTTGGAGGACTTAGTCAGCATAGCCTAGCCTCCGTCTTCGCTCAAGCTCATGCGCAACGTCATGTTCGAGCCGCACAAGGGCCTTCTCCGGTGTCAGCGTACCGCGGCTCACATAGTCGTCGGTCCGTTGAACCTGGTCCATTAGGTACAGCTGAAAAGGCACAGGCGGTGTTATTCGAATATTGTCACTCTCTGCGACGTCGAGGAACGATCTGTATTGCGGTACCTCATTCAACCACGCCTGATATTGCGGTGCATGGGTTACATCTGGGGAGAGTGGCATCCATCCGAGCAAAGGATAAAACTGAGCTGCCGCGGCTGGATTGCGTAGTCCGGTCCAGAATCGGATAAACTCCCACGCTCCATCGGGACACCTGGCGCCTTTAGGCATGACTAAAAAATTCGTCATTGCAAAGCTTGCGCGCTTCTTGCCGCCTTTTGGTGGTGGAACTGGAATTGTGCGGTACTCGAGATCGGGTTTGTACCGATGGAGCTGTTCCACGCGCCATTCACCGTCCACAAGAATCGAATAGTTGCCTTGAATGAACGGCCAGGAGGCGCCATCGTCTGACGACAGTCCCGATTCGAACCGGATGACTTTCTTGAAGCCATCTGGACCGAATCGCTTACGACAGTCGGCTAAAAAATTAAGCGCTCTCAAATTCTCTGGAGTATTGAGCGTTAATGCACCGGTATTTTCGTTGTAGAATCCGCCACCAAAAAGAGCAGCAAATCGATCAAAATGGCTCGGCAAGAAGCCCATTCTAGTGATATCACCCGAAGCATTGAATTTGTGCAGGTGATCGCCAACTTCGACGAGCTCCTCAAGTGTCTCAGGGAACTTATCTGGGTCTAACCCTGCCTGTCTAAAATGGTCTGGCCGGTAAAAGCACACAAACAGGTCAAATCCCATCACGAGACCGTAGAGATTACCCTTGAACCATCCGCTCTTTCGTACCACCGGGTAGGTTCGCGTCTTGAACCACGCCATCTCAGCGGGAGTCATGAAACTGTCGAGCGGATGGAGAAGGCCGCTGTCGGCCCACTCGCTGGTCGCTTGCGTCCAGATGAGCACGACGTCTGGCGGTTCGCCACCTACCGTCGATAACATCATTTTTGAATCGGCCTCGCTGTCCGAAATCAGCAGCGGGTCCATCTCATAGGTATCCTGGCTGCGGTTAAACGATTCCAGGATGCTCTCCATCGGCTTTAACCATTCACCGCCGAGTTCGTGCCAGTATCTTACTTTCTTGCGGCTCTTCCCTATCATGAATTGAGCCGGCTCTAGCAAGAAAACGCCCGCGGCAGCAGCAACTGCAACCCCTGCCGCACTCTTTAAAGCTGCACGCCTGGATCGCCCCTGCTCCGTCAGCTCGTCATCAACTGCCATAATGCACCCACTTCTTCTGAGACCGGAATAGCAGCAGGGTTATGCTCATGACTACGGCAAACAACACCCACGCAAGCGCACTGGCATATCCCATATCAAGGTAGCGCCACGCTCGCATAAATAGGTAAAGCGCGTAGTAGAGTGTCGCATCTTCGGGACCGCCCTTTGTCATCATATAAGCTTCAGTAAAATACTGGAACGAACCGATCACACCCATTACAAGATTGAAAAAGATTACGGGAGTTAGCATGGGTAGTGTCACATGCCGCAGACGCTGAAGTGAGTTGGCTCCGTCTATCAAAGCTGCTTCATAAAGGTAGGTTGGAACGTCTTTAAGGCCAGCAAGATAGATCACCATGCTATTGCCGACACCCCAGAGTGACATAAAAATGAGACTCCATGGCGCCCATTTCGTATCAAGGAGCCACGCGGGCCCTTGTATGTGAAACAGGCTTAGGATCTGGTTTATTAGCCCAATCTCTGGATTGAAGAGCCATAGGAAGATGGTGGCAGACGCAACAGTTGGCACGATCGAAGGAAGAAAGAAGAGAGTACGATAGATACTGAGCCCTCGCACCTTCTGATTCAGGAGGAGTGCAAGGCAGACGCCCGCGACTATGCTCATCGGCACGGAACAAAAGGCAAATCTCAGAGTAACTAAAAGCGCCTGCCGAAATTGAGGGTCATCGTGAAATAGTGTTGAGTAGTTCTGTAACCCAACCCACACGGGTGGCTTTACAATGTTGTAACGGTTAAATGAAAGGTAGATGCTCGACAGGAAAGGAAAGGCAGTAAATACAAGAAATCCAATAATCCAGGGCCCCACGAAGGCGTAGCCAACAAGGTTAGATCTTAACTGTTTAGACAAAGTATTCTCGAATCGTAATACCAGTACGTTAGAATATCGAGACTCGGTACAAGTAGTCACCCGTACAACCACGGTCGCGGTGGCTAAATTTCCCAACGGAAACGGAGGCTCTAGACGCGCAATTATACTTTGTTTTATCGAAGAGCCGCAACATTAAAGGCAGTTAACCAATTGGAGTCACCGTTACAATGTCGTGACAGCAGCAGAGACATCCAGATCATCGCATATTTGCGCTGGCGAACCGGCCCAGTAGGTGTGCGATGGAATTGTCTCTCCCTTCATTACCAGCGAAAGGTGCCCGACGAGTGAGTCGTTTTTCAATTCCGAATCGCACAGGATTACAGAGTAGTTGCCAACACTGCAGCGATCGCCAACCCGAATGGGGCCGACTTTCATCACACGATCTTCAAAGAGATGTGCCTGCAGGGGTGCATTGGCATTAATCGCAACATCGTCCCCTATGGTGATCAGGTCGCTCTCCGTCCAGTCCGTCGAATTGATGAAGGCACGCTTACCAACTTTACAGCCCATGAATCGCATAAACCATGGCAGGAATGGGGTTCCAAGCAATGTTGTAAGGAAAAGAGGCGCTGCGAAATCGTGCAATATTGCTGAGTGGGTCTCAGTTTTCCAGACAAACTGGCTCCAAAGAGGCTGAATAGTCGGACGGTATTCACCAATGAAGGCCTGCTTCGAGATACGGCAGATTAGCGATCCAATAAGCGTCCCTATGAGATAAAGACCAGGGATTGCAGAGATGGCAAGGACAAACGAGTGCTGCACCCAGATAGACACGAACCCTTCGACAAGTACCGAGGCTACGACTAGCGAACACAGGCTCGGAAGAAATATTCGAACGGTCTCATGAATCAGCCGCTGCAAATAGAGCTTGCGGGTTGGCCGGTAAGTGCGCGTAGGGTCAAAGATATCCACCACTTGCCTATTTGGCATCCGAAACGGAGGCGACCCCAACCAGGCTTGTTCTTCTCCGCCGCTTGTGCTTTCAGGGCCAGGACACACCGAGAGTACACCCAGCAGAAAATCATCTGGCACATTTGAGCCTTGCGGCACCACCGAGTCGTTTCCCAGGAACGAGCGATTACCGACGACCGTGTTTTCGAGCGTTATGTTGCCGTTGCGTCGTATTGGTCTGCCGATGCTGACTTCGCTAGCGAGGAAACTCTCTTCGCCCATTGAAACAAGGTCGTACGGCATCCTCCTGGGAAGAGCGATTTCGCATCTGGGACCGCACTTCATTCCGAGCGCGATACACCACGGCCTCGCAAACAGGGAATCATAGATCGGCACAATGATTCCGCTAGTGAGCTCAAGATGTTTGTCTGTGAACCACTTTCGCAGCCAGTACCCTCCCGGGAACGGGTACGTGCCAGGCTTTAGCCTTCCCATCACAGCCCACTTAACGATGAGGACCTGGATAGAGGCAAAGCAGACAAGAACAATGGCGTACACGGGCTCCCAAAGGTAGGCTGTGAACCCTTCGCTTAAGTTGTAAAGGGTAAATGCAACCGTTACAAATGGAATAGACTCAAGGACCGCGAGGAGCACAACGAGCAAGGTCTGGATGACTGCAAAAAGTGCCAGGCGAGAATGCGATGGCTGCTTTGCGGGATCATATTCAGGAAGTACTCTATCTTCGCATTTGCGGGCGATGCTTCCTTGCCACTCTTCACCTGCCGGAACAGATGTTCCAGTTCGGACACAAGTGAGGTCACGCAGTGCAGAACCATCTGCCATTGATGAACCTGCGGATAGTCCTGAGCGAACTCCGATGCTGCACCCATTGCCGACGATTACCTTGCCGAAATGAAGCTCTCCGTAGGCGACCTCAGCCGGATGGATCCATGCAGAATTCTCAAAGCTGCAATCGTCCCCGATGGTAATTAAGTCCGGACAATCTATCTCCAAAGACTCGATCAGGACATTTTTACCAATGCGGGCGCCAAGTGCTCGCAAGTAGACAGCTGCTAGGGGTGTGCCGGTTATTACCGTTACAGGAGCGGATACAAACAACCGCCCGACAAACCACCATCTCAGATAAACACTGCCCCACAGCGGGTAGTGCCCCTCCTTGCACCTGCCCATTACCAGCCATTTGAGTGCAATAACGAGGAGAAGATAGAGAGGAACCGATGCTGCATGCATCACCACACCTAAGAGGAGAGCTATAGCATCGTGATGCCCGAGCTCAGCCGAGAGGTAAATTGCCGCAATGATTGGTCCTAGCCAGAAGAGACCCTGGATGCCAAACAATATTAACACCCCAAACGCCTGAACAATCCTGGCAATAGTATATCGGGAGGCAGGTACATGCTTAAACTCAGGAACCTTGCCCTCGTGATGTACCTGTGAGTCTAGAACTGAAGCAAATCCTCTCACACTTGGATTTTCGTACAGGTCAAGCACAGAAACCCGGATGAATTGCCTTTCATTTCTAAGCTGAGAAATAAATCGCGATGCCAGCAATGAATATCCGCCAAGGTCCCTGAAGAAATCATCAGTAGCAGAGACAACCGTGTGAGGAAACAACTCTTGCCATGCGTCGATCACTCGCTGCTCGTTCGGTGTACGCGCCGGTACAATCTCGCGCTCAATACGAAATGCCTTGCCCCGCATATGCTGGCAGGCCGATCGATCAATTTTCCCGCTGGGTAATCGCGGAATCGCGTCTACCTGCTCCAGGGTCTGGGGCACCATGTAGGGTGGCAGCGTGTCTCGCAAGTGTTCCAGAACATCACCAACCTGAAACTTTTCCCCTGCCCGCGGGACTATCAATGCGGCGAGCATCTTATCACCAACATCGGTATCTCTAACCACAGCTACGCCAGTTTGGATGCCCGGACATGCAGCGAGGCTGCTCTCAATCTCAGATAGCTCAATTCGGTGCCCGCGAATTTTAACCTGTCCGTCAATTCGGCCGAGCCAAACGATGTTTCCGCTATCGTCGTACTTCGCTCGATCACCCGTCCTGTACAGAGTTTTCGTCTGTTGGCCACGAACATGAAAAGGGTTCGGGAGAAACTTACCTGAACTCAAGTCGTCTCGTCGATAGTATCCCTTCGATACCCCGATGCCTGAGATACACAGTTCGCCATCTTGACCCGCGACGACTTTTTGAAAGGCTTCATCAAGAATGTAACAAGCGTAACCCGGAAGCGGCCTGCCGATCGTAATGGGCTTACCCGGTACACACTCACCGAAAGTCGCACCGACCGTCGCTTCAGTTGGACCGTAAGTATTCAAAATGGTCCGGCCTGGCCGCCACCATCGCTCCACAAGTGCGCTCGGCAGGTTCTCAGCGCCGAATAGGATCCGCCGCAGTGAAGGTATATCCTGATCCACCATGGAAAGGAGCGTTGGCGCACAGGATATTACTGTAACCTGATGCAGATTTAAGAACGCTGCAAGATCGAACCCGGAATACACCTCTTTAGCGCCACCAACTGCCAGCCTGGCGCCTACCAGAAAGGTGGGCCATATCTCCTCGTGATGCCCATCTGACGCAGGTGAAAAACCTTGAAACACCACGTCGCTTTCCAGAAGGCAAATGCACTCCTGTTGATTCCCAACCACGAAATTCGCTAAAGCGGCGTGTGAAATTGGGACGCCCTTCGGACGGCCTGTTGAACCCGAAGTGAAGATGATGTAGGCAAGGTCTTCCGGACGGACAGCGTCTGCACAAAGGGCGTCGGGATCTTCCGATTCACGATCTGCAAGCGCAAACAGGTCATCAATACTAATTCGGCGAACAGAAGGATCAAAAGTCAGATCGCCGGCTAACCCGGATTCCTCATGGATTATCAGCCCTGGTTGGGCGTCTTCTAAGCAGTCTTTGATTCGCATTAAAGGAGAGCTAGCATCTAGCGGCACATACGCGGCGCCTGCTTTCAAAATGCCAACAATAAGCAAAACCGTCTTTGAACCACGATTTAAGACAAACGAGACGCGGTCGCCTCGTCGAATACCAAGCTGCTTGATTGCATAGGCAATCTGGTTGGATCTAGAGTTTAGTTCAGCGTAGGTGAGGTTTAGATCGCTTGAAACAATCGCAATCCTATCCGGAATTGAGCGACCATGATTAAAAACGGGATCAATAACAGTTTTGAGTGGCTGCTGGAGCAAGCCGACATTGATCTTGAGAGCATCCGGCAACGGCGTCGGCGCCCCTTCAGACGTATGCGACTCAGACATGAAAAATCGACCTCTTCGGCGTCCACTCTGCTTCGAGTTTCGCAATTCTTATAAGGGCAGAGTACGCAGGATAACTAGCATCATTCGCCCTGTTACCAAAAGCAACTGCGATTGCAAATCTTTAGATATATCGAGCTGCCATATAGGATAGCACAGATTGTGATACAGGCAGGTTTCCGGTGTTGTTTTCCTTAACATTAGATCCGTTACTGTCTGGATAGAGCAATGTAACAACAGGGTGTATCACGCAATGAAAATAGGCAAGAAGAGCAATAAATCGATGACGTGGGAATATGTTGGCCAGCAAGAGTTGCAGTCACGCGAAATGCGACACACATATATTCTAGAAATGTGGCGCACTAAGGTTCCCGGTGGATGGCTGGTTATTTCGCTAAACTCAAGATCGACTAGCCCCGATCCAACTACGGTTTTCTACCCGGATCCCCTCCATGAGTGGCACCCGGAAGCCCCACCTGAGGCGGCATATCTTTTGCGTGCAGCATCCTCTGTCTCTACTATAAGCGACAAGGAGCTGCTGCATCCTTCAATCGAAGGTTCAAAACAGAGATTGCTCGAACCGCAGTTCGACGACACAAAAGAAGAAGAACGCGGCGAAGAAGAGAACTGAGTTAGTTTGACGATGATAATCTGATCATTGTCCTGGATATCTAAAGGCAAGGAAATGGAGTATCGAATTGACACGGCGTTCGCTTTTTGTTCTGACATTTGTGGCTGCGGCGGTTTGCAGTCTCGCTCGTATAGCCCACTCGGATACAACGTTGTATCGCGACGAATGGGGCGTACCGCATGTCTACTCAGACAACCTTCGTGGCGCATCGTACGCTTTGGGTTATGCTCAGGCTGAAGACCGACTTGAGGAGCTTCTATTAAACTACCGGCGTGCCGCAGGAACGGTCTCTGAAGTACTTGGGCCAGATCATCTGTCGGAGGACGCGGAACAGCGGCTATTCAGGCACGAAGAGATTGCCAGGCAGAAATACAATCAAGTCAGTCCAATTGTTAGGGAGTGCATTGAAGCGTATCAGGATGGGGTCAGGAAATTCATACAGGATCATCCTGAACAGAAGCCGGCCTGGGCACAGGAGATTCATCCCTGGGATGCCATCGCGCTTGGCCGATACATTATCTGGGGATGGCCGCTTGGTGAAGCGGAGGATGACCTGAGCAAGGCCGGTCTCAGATTCGATCCGCCTCCTATCTATCATGGCTCGAATGAGATGCTAATCGCACCTTCAAGATCATCCATGCACGTCCCACTTGCCGTCATCGACCCGCATCTCACGTGGTATGGCCCATTCCGCTTCTACGCAGAGAGGATATACGCTGGAGATTACCAGGTTAGCGGTGCAGCTCTAGTGGGTATGCCGCTGCCTACCCTGGGACATAGCCGCTTCTGCTCTGTTGCAATGACAACAGGTGGTCCCGATACTACCGACGTATATGAAGAAGAGCTGAATCCCGCCAACCCCCACCAATACAAATACGATGGTAAGTGGCGCAACCTGAAGACCTGGACTTCGAGGATCGGCGTTAAGACTGCGAACGGCATCGTGTACAAAGACCTAACTTTCGAGTCGTCGCACCATGGACCCATCGTCGCGCACAGTCCCGGGCATGCATACGCAATGGCTAGCCTGTACAACGAGGCGGTTGGCCTTGCTGATCAGTCGTATGCAATGATGACCGCGCGAAATCTCAATGAGATGAAACGAGCGCTCGACATGCGCCAGTTCATGATGCAAAACGTGATGGTCGCCACTGTACAGGGCGACATCTACTATCAGCGCACCGGTCGCGTGCCGATCAGGGCAAAGGGAGTCGATTGGACCCGTCCCGTTCCTGGAAACACGTCACGCACAGAGTTCCGCGGTATACATAGCTCCCACGACTACGTCCAGATAACGAATCCACCAAGCGGCTACATGCATAATTGCAATGTTACCCCCGCGGGAATGATGCGCAACAGCCCGCTAGTACCTGAGAAGTACAGCAAATATCCTTACCTGTATAACGCAACACAAGATCTGCCCCGACATCAGCGTTCGGAGATGATGACTGAGCTGCTGGATCGAACGAAGTCCGTCTCAGTAGAGAAAATGATCGAAATCGCCTTTAGTTCTGAGGTGTGGCACGCTCAGCTATGGCAAGAGAGGTTAGCAAGAGCATCCATAGCGGTTGCAGACAGTAAAAGCGATCTGCCAGCACATCTTCTCGATCAAATACTCTCATGGAACCGCGTAAGCAGTGCGGATTCAACATCTGCGATGGCGTATTATGCGTTCAAACTTAATCTTCCTCACGAGATTGCGCACCAAACGGAGCCTCCGGCAAGCCTGACAGACGCACAGATTGTGCAGGCCCTGTCGAAAGGAGCCGACTGGATGCGCAGTACTTTTGGGCAGATTGACGTGCCGTACGGCAAGTATTTCCGTGTTGGCCGTGAAGGTGGTGAGCGCACATATCCTTCGAGTGGCGGTTCATTGAACGGCGGTCAAAATGATGTGGGCATGGCCACACCCCATGCGGTCTCCTATGATCCAATGAACGGAGTAATGGTCGGACATGGCGGACAGACTGCAACTCAGATCGTTGCCATGACTAATCCGCCGCAGTCCTGGTTCATCCTCCCGCTCGGCGAAAGTGACCATAAGTCAAGCGGGCACTGGGACGATATGGCCGAGAAACTCTTCTCCAAGGGCGAGGTTGGATCGACCTACTTCCTGAATAGATCAGAGTTGATGAAGCATATCACTGCAACCTTACATTTTGACTACGGCACAGCCAGCGCCCTGAAAGCTGGCGACGACGCATCGACAACCCAACACTAAGACGAGCAATACGATTCAACTGTGCACACGACATGGGAGCGACTTCTATATGCGACTACATTTGCGAAACGTGTCCGTAATTGCCCTGGCTGGCCTGCTCTGTACCGCTTTCCTGCCAAAAGCCCTCTCCGCTCAAACTGTGGATGTAAACGCGCATGGAAAGCGGATTGAAGTTGGAGCCGACGGCTCTAAGGCGACGGTGCTCTACCTCAAAGGCACACCCTACGAAATGGGATACGCTCACGGAAAACTATGCGCCGCAGAGATTCGGTACATGACTCACAGGGTCAGCCCAATCATGCTGCTTGGACTGGGTAAATCAACTGCTGAGGTCGATGCAATCTGGTCCGGTTATACGAGGCACCTCAGGCCGGAGTATCTTCAGGAGATCAGGGGCCTAGCAGACGGATCCGGCCTGCCGATTGAAGAAATACAGCGTGGGCTGGCAGTGCCGGACATTTCAGAATGGCATTGCACGTTCTTTGCCGCAGTAGGCAAGGCAACAAAAGGCAACGACCTCATTCAGATCAGGGCTCTGGATTATGAGACACGTGTAGGCATACAAAAATACCCGGCGATCATAGTCTACAAACCCGATCATGGCGTTCCATTTCTTAACGTCAGTTGGTTGGGACAAATCGGCATGGTCACTGGCATGAACGCTTCAGGAATCGCCATGTCCGAGATCGGCGATGACTGGGATATGCAGACGGACAGCTTTGACGGTCGGCCGCTTAACTTTGTGATACGGGATACAGTTGAGTTTGCAACGAACCTCAATCAGGCGGTTGACCTGGTAAAGAACGGCACTCGAACCACATCCTTACTCTACTGCATCTCATCGGCAACAGAAAACCAGGTTCGAGCGCTTAAGACCTCCCACACAAAGTGTGATGTCTACAGCTCGGATAATCTGCCCTTTTCCACAAAGCCTGGCATGGTCTATATGTCGATGGGAATGAGCAGCGCCTGGAATAAGAAGGTCGGCAACAGCCTGCAGTCTCTATATGGTCAGATTGATGTTGCTGCCGCTCAGGATCTGATGAAGACGCTGCACACAGGTTCGCTTCATGCGGTGGTATTCCGACCCGCAACCGGCGACGCATATATTGCAAATGCCACCGATAAAACCAAAGCATATGACATGCCTTACAATCACATCAACCTGAAGACTGCTCTTTCAGATAGCTTCTTCGCTAACTAATTTGTCCCCCACCCTGGCGCGGCGTCTGGAGAGAACACGTAAGATCACTCCAGATGCCGTAGCCTGTTGTTCCAGCAAATCCAAGCTCATCCATCGGCAAAACAGCGCATCGTCGCCGTTTTAGAATTCAATTGCAATGTTCAAGAAGTTAACCCCCTTAGTAACGCTCTTTCTCGTCACTAGCTATGCATCTGCTCAAGTACTCGACCTGGCTGCCGGCTTCAAAAACCCGCCGGGCGACGCTCGCCCGCAAGTTTGGTGGCACTGGGCGAATGGGCATATAAGCGCAGCAGGCATCACTGCGGATCTTGAGGCAATGAAACGGGTTGGCATTGGTGGCGGAACCATCTGTAATGTTGCTACGCTTCCCGAGGGGCAAACGCCCGTTATGTCTCCGCAGTGGTGGAACTTGACCTCTTTTGCAGTAAAGGAGGCTGCACGATTAGGTCTTGAACTTGGCATTGAGAACTGTGATGGCTGGAGCTCCAGCGGTGGGCCATGGATTACACCTGCGGACTCAATGAAGATGGTGGTTTGGAGCGAGGCGCAGTCCACGCAACCTGGAACGCTCGTACCACCACCCATGCCCTATGTTCGGTACGGCTATTACAGAGATACTGCTGCAGTTGCGTTTCCAACTCCGGCATCTGAGTCCGGCCCAATGATGTCGGAAGTTAATCCGGAGATCACCCTGAGTTCTGGCGCAGTATTTTCGCCGGAAGATCGGGCGTATATTTTTGGCGGCAGCGGCGCCAAGTCTATAGAGATACACGGTGACCCGTCTGGTTTGGCATGGATCGAATTTAGCTGTCCGCAACAGTTCTTTGCGAGCAGCATACGTTTCGCAATCGTGCAGCGCCAGCCGAAGCCAACCGACAATGGCTTCGAATGGCTAAATCCCTACCCAATTCAGCAGACCACCATTGAGGCAATGGACGAATCAAAAAACTGGCGCACTCTTTCTACAGTTCAGCCACCTCAGGATATCAACTGGCAATCCCGCGCTGCTTTCCCGCTAACTAAGTCTCGAAATTTCCGCCTCGTGTTCAAACTCTCGGCCGGCGAAAACGCGGTAAGGCTAGCCTCCGTAAACTTGCTTGGCCCAGGTCCTGGAGTGAACGGACCGGTACGTTTATCCTCGATCATTAATCTCCGGACGAACCGAAACTGGCATCCCACGGCGGGAAGGTGGACTGTCATTCGATTTGGCGCAACGTCGACAGGAGCGGTAAACCACCCTGCATCAGCTCATGGATTGGGGTTAGAGTGCGATAAACTTAGCAGGCAAGCGCTCGATCATCATTTTGCCGGAATGATGGACCGAGCTATTCGAGACGCAGGCCCTCTTGCTGGCAAATCGCTCGTTTACTCATTAATTGATAGTTATGAAGTAGGTTCACAGAACTGGACGAATGGCCTTTCCGCAGAGTTTAATGCACAAAATGGCTACGATGCGGCGCCCTGGCTTGTCACCTTGACTGGTCGTACTGTGGAGTCGGAGGATCTTACGCACCGCTTCACCCACGACCTTCAGGTGACACTTGCCGGACTATTTGATTCAAACTATTGGGGCTACTTTTCACAGCTTCTGCATAATCATGGGATGAAGGGCCAGGTCGAAGCGTACGGAAATGGCAACTTCGATTCGCTTCATGCATCTGGCCTTAACGACATGCCCATGAGCGAATTCTGGTACGGGAATGCTAATGATGGCAAGCTCGCATTAATGGCTTCTTCTGCGGCACACACCTACGGCCGCCGCATCATAGGTGCGGAATCGTTTACGGCGAATCAAGATTGGAACTTTACTCCCTGGAACATGAAAATCTGGGGAGACTGGATTTACAGCCAGGGAGTGAATCGCTACTACTTTCATTCCAGCACACATCAGCCAGACACCGATGGAAAAAAGCCCGGAACAGCTTGGGGCAACGGTATCTATCTCACCAGAAATCTAACCTGGTGGAACCAGGGCGAAGCCTACTTCCGCTACCTGGCCCGCTGCCAGTACGTGTTGCAATCAGGTCAGTGCGCAGCAGACATCTTATCTTACGAGGGTGACGATTGCCTGCAATTTCAGGGTGATGGGCGAGCATTCAGCGACCCACCGCCTGGTTACAGGCTCGATGGCGCGGATCATGAAACTCTCATGAAGCGGATATCTGTTTCCCCATCAGACGGATCGCTATTCCTGCCGTCAGGCGCGCGATACCGACTTCTCATCCTGCCTAACGATCCGTCGATTTCGCTCGATACGCTCCGTCGCATTGCCAGCCTGGTTAGCCAGGGAGCCATAGTATTTGGTCCGCGGCCTGCCCATTCTGCAGGGCTAAGAGGTTATCCGGGTTCTGAAGAACAGGTCAAGCAGATCGCAAATGTCCTATGGGGCGCCATCGATGGCAAGCATGTCATCGAACACACTGTTGGTCGCGGCAAAATTGTTTGGACTGGCGATTATGGTGGCGTTAGTGATTTACTTCGTCAACGCAAGGTGCTGCAAGATTTTTCACACGATGTAGATGGTGCTTCAATTAACTACCTGCACAGGACTCTTCACGGCCAGGACCTCTATTTTGTTGCAAATCACGAACAACAACGCGTGCTGGCTCACTGCACATTTCGAATTTCGGGAAAGGCGCCCGAATTATGGAACCCCGAGTCCGGCGAGGAAAAGCCTGCTCCTATTTGGCGATCGACTGCGGACGGACGCACAGAGGTAACCCTGGATTTTGAACCAGGGCAGTCCATATTTGTCGTGTTCCGAAAGAATGATGCTCACGCCACCCACTTCGAACACGTCGAGAAACCAGCGGCAGTTCATTCAGTTGCGCAGCAGCTTCGAATTAGCCATGCCGTCTACGGTATTCTGGCGGAGACCCGAGCCCAGATCGACGTTACTGCACGCCTTTCCTCGATGATCCGTAACAACAAGCTGTATGCGAAAGCATCCAATGATCTGGCCGGTAGTGACCCTGCTCCGCTGCGGGTCAAATCTGCCCGCATCGACTACACGATCGGTGGCAAACCTGGAACGATCACGCTCACGGAAAACGATACCATTGTCTTGCCGCCATACCGTCCAAGGTCTCAGTGGCCGTTAGTCGACACGTCCTCCAGTTCGGAATCTTCCGGCAAACTTTACGCTTGGGAACAGGGAAACTACCTCGTACAGACGTCTTCGCGCTCCGCTGTGAGAGCTGCCGTTACCTCACCACCCTATCGACTTCACATCGAAGGGCCGTGGGAGGTGAAATTCGATCCGGCGTGGGGAGGTCCTCGCGCTGTGACGTTTAACTCACTTGAAGATTGGACAAAAAGTGGCGAGGACGGAATTAAACACTATTCCGGAACCGCAATATATAGCAAAGAGATCACGCTGCCGCCACATCTCCTTGTCGATAAGGGTGCGCCGATCTATTTAAATCTCGGAGACGTTCACAGTTTGGCAGAGGTACGGGTCAATGGGCATGCGCTTGGCGTACTGTGGAAACCTCCGTATCGGGTAGAAGTTGGCCAAGCGCTCGTGTCCGGTACCAATCGGATTGTCATTGCCGTAACCAACACGTGGGTTAATCGACTGATCGGGGACTCGGCGCTAACACCTGACAAGAAGTACACGCATACAACAATCCCGTTCTTCAGTCCAGGCGCGCCCCTCGATCCATCCGGCCTTCTCGGCCCGGTTGAACTGCAGTCGCCGCGCCTGCTAATCCATTAGTTAATAGGACTTATCAGTGGACTCACTTTCCGAAACCAACGCAGAACTCGCCAGAATTAACGAACGAAACGTCGATGACTTCTATCGACAATTCGCATGCATACCCGGCAGTGAAGTACTGGAAACTGAGGACGTTTTGCGCTGCTATACAGGCGCGTTACACCCCGTGGCTAACATTGCGACGAGATTTCTCGCAACTTCAGACAAGTTTGCTCAAACAGTATCCGATTGTACGCGCTATTTTCGCGACAAAGGCTGTCCATTTGCCGTCTTCCTTGGCCCTTGCAGCCGACCCGCTAACGCAGCAAACGTATTGAGTAGTCTTGGCTATTCCCTCGCATCGAGTATGCCTGGTATGAGCATCGGGTCTGATTCTGGCTTGTTTACCGTTCGCCCAACAGATGGGCTTGAGATTAGAGAACCGTCAACTGAGCTTGAGATCTCTGAGTGGATCAAAACCTGCAGCATCGGTTCCAACATGCCTCTACAGGTCCTCGACCTGATGCGGCCACTAGTCCAACATCCAGAGAATTCTAGTTCGCGGGTACGACTTTTCACCGCGTACATAGATCGCGACCCGGTCGGCACGTCACTACTCCACCTGAATGATGAATCGGGAGGTATATTCTGCGTTTCCGTACTAAGTGAGTTTAGGAATCAAGGAATTGGAGCGGCGGTCACTGCACGCGCCGTGAACTATACTCGAGAATCCGGTTGCCAATTTGCTACGCTTCAGGCAAGTGCAATGGGAGAACCCGTCTATAGGAGACTTGGATTTACATGTCAGGGCACGTTTGATCTGTGGATGATTCCAGCGAACCAGGAAAATGTTATAAACAAGGAATAGCAGTCGCTGATGAACTTATTGCAGGCGGCCAGGAATCAAACGAACTCGATTTCTGGCCGCCCGTTATTTATGTTTGATTACGCAAGCAGGGCTTCGAGCACTTTGTTGCCCATCTCAACGGTGCCCAGAGGTACATCGGCATTACCGGCAATGTCTGCCGTGCGATAACCAGCGTTCAGGACCGATGTAACTGCTGACTCAATAACAACCGCCGCATCTTCGGCGCCCAGCGAATGACGGAAGAGTAAGGCACATGAGAGGATCGTAGCGAGAGGATTGGCGATGTTCTTACCTGCAATGTCCGGCGCAGAGCCATGGATCGGCTCGTAGAGACCAAACGTTCCTGCACCGCCTGCAGTCGGTGTTGAGCCAAGGCTTGCCGACGGCAGCATACCAAGACTACCAGTTAACATAGATGCCTCGTCGCTTAGAATGTCTCCAAACATGTTTTCTGTAACGATTACGTCAAACTGTTTTGGGTTCCTGACAAGCTGCATCGCGCAATTATCAACGAGCATGTGGGAGAGCTCAACCTGCGGATACCGGCTGCTGACTTCAATAACGACTTCGCGCCAGAAACGAGAGGTCTCGAGGACGTTTGCCTTGTCGACGGAGCAAAGTTTCTTGCCTCTCTTTAGAGCAGCCTCGAAGCCAACTACCGCGATTCTCTCAATCTCAGATTTCGAATAAACGCATGTATCCGTCGCAGTCAAACCATCAGCGCTTCGTCCCTTTGGCTGACCAAAGTAGATGCCACCTGTAAGTTCTCTGACAACAAGCAGATCGAGGCCGTCGCCAACGATATCTGAACGCAGCGAAGATACAGCTGACAGAGCCCGGAACAGTGTGGCGGGGCGAAGATTGGCAAACAGACCAAGCTCACGCCGCAACGGCAGCAGCGCTCCAACTTCAGGTCTTAGCGATGCAGGCTGTACGGAATCCCACTTAGGACCGCCGACCGCGCCGAGCAGAACTGCATCCGAATTTCGACATAGTTCCAGCGTTTCATCCGGCAGCGGATGCCCGGTCGCATCATATGCGATTCCGCCGACAAGTGCAGAGTTCAGCTCCAGAGCAATTGAGAATCGCGCTGCGACCGCACCGATTACATTGACGGCCTGGTCAATAATCTCCGGGCCGATACCGTCCCCTGGTAGAACGGCAATCTTAAAAGTCATGAAATATCCTCCAAAATGGATAATCGAATTCTGCTGCGATCGACGCTGAGCACAGGGTCTGGAGAAAATCAGAAGGATGTCAGGAGTTCGCGCAGTATACCGACATACAGAGTACCACATGCTGAAGTTGTGTTTAGGAGAGCGTAACTACAAATCCAGATGCATCAACAAGAGGTATTTTTGCAAACCAAGCTCTTGCCAGAACTCCACCGCAGCGGGATTTCGCTCCGATACATACAGTTCAACGGCCGATACGCCTCGAGATACAAACCATTTGCGCAACTCTACAAATAGAGACCGCCCGAGACCCACGCGTCGCCACTCTTCCATCACATAAAGGTCAGACACAAAACCAAAAGCGCCGTCGATACCGATAGATGGCCTATCCTTTATCTCGCCCATGATATAGGCAACAACCTCACTCGAAGCAACATCCTGAGCAACAAGAACTTTACCGTCACGGGAGCGGATAAGTTCCGCTACTCTTTTTTCATACTGCTGGCAGCCATCTTGAGGTATTGAGAAGCGCGAGTCACGGCGTTGGTGAAAGCGCATCTGATATAGCCATAACAAGCCAATCTGTTCACGATCGGCAGCCTCGGCTTCGCGAATGAGAAATCCGTCCATAAGATAAACACCGGTCAATCAACACTGTCGCAGGGCTCAAAGTGATGTTCAGTGTTTCATCGCAACAGCGGACGTTTCCTCCGGGGCTACAGGCACTGTATGCAAAAGTTGCATCGTATGGTTGATTCAACTGAAACGTGCATTCCAATTGCTTACAGTTCAGACGTTGCATTTGCTCAACCAGGTAATTTCGCACCTAGCGTTAGGTTGCACTACTCTATTGAACGACCGTCTGCATGTCGAAAGTTCAAGCGGTAACCTACGGCAGTAGGTTCGTCTGTAACTGTTACGCTAAATGGAGAGCTCTGTCCGGCAGAAACCCCGCCAAAAGCAACCATGGCGCGTTCAATCTGAACCGTTTGATTCTGACCATTTACCAGTTCCACGATCGCCTGAACGTCTGACGCTGCCAGGCCGCCAGGATTCGAAACGGAACCGGTTACGGTAACAAAACCTTCAGATCGATGAACCGACCCGACTACTGACGAAAGCGGCCCAAAACTGCTCTGACCGATTGGTTTCAGATCAGCTCCGGCTGCAAACCCTCTCATCAGTGTCATTGCGCCAACAGCAGCCAGACCGAGCACCGAGAACACGATCGATATCGTGCCGATTGTGACGAGACGGCTAAACGGACGGATAACGCGTCTTCTTATCGTTTTTGTCGTAGGTTTCGAAATCTTACAAGGTTCTGCATCCTCGAACCTGTAGCACTCCACTCTAAGCGGTACGCTCATTGTAGTTCTCCTGTTCTTCAGGTAACGTACATTGGTTTCAACAATCGCTCGGTTAATTATATCAGAGATTCATCATACACTACTATATGTAGTGGATAACCGAGCAATTGAGCTGCACAGATAGAAATACATCGACACCATTGTGTAGACAAAAGTATTGTACGGTACATGTGCATATTTGTCAACCTATTTTTGAACACTACTTACATATTAGATACGAAATTGCAGGCAATCATGTTTCATTTACTGATTCGGTGTGAGTAAGATCACACTCCAAAAAAAAGAGACACGGCTCACCTACCTATACAGGTCGATGCGCCGTGTCTCTAGATTCACTCGTCGCGCGTCAGTGCAATGGCGGCGCCGGTGGAGTGTCTCGGCGAGGGGCGGGTCTGGTTCTTCGAGCTGCGGCGCGAGGCGTTGCAGACACGCTGCTGTTTCCCTCTGGCTTTATTCCCGGTTCCGGCTGTTGTTCGGGTGGCAACAGAGCCATCTTCAGGACATCAGCAACATCACTCACGAATTCGAACTTGATGCTCTCTCGAACCTCCTCAGGGAGATCTTCCATCACATCTTTTCGATTCCGCTCCGGACAGATAATCATATCAATTCCTGCACGACGAGCGCCAAGCGCTTTCTCCTTTAATCCCCCGATAGGAAGTACTCTACCGCTGAGTGTGACTTCACCCGTCATCGCTAGAAGCGGCCTCACTTTGCGCCCACTAAATAGGGATGCCAGGGCTGTAGTCATTGTTATTCCTGCAGACGGACCATCCTTAGGTATGGCTCCAGCCGGTACGTGTATATGAATGTCGTGCTTCTCATAGAAATCTGTAGAAGCGCCGATTTCAGCCGCGT
>CAIXIX010000604.1 GCA_903919615.1 uncultured Chthonomonas sp. | reverse complement strand
GACGCGCAATCCAGTGCGTTTACAGCGGCCAAAGACGACATTCTGGGACCAAAATCACGTCCTTAGACCAAGAATTCAGAAGTGCAGCTTAGACGCGCCAAATCACGGGAGACTTATGAGTCACTCTGCTTGCCGCGCCCGATAATGGAATTTGGGCCGTAAACAGCAAACAGGAAAACAAATTGATGCCGGGTTCTGGATTGTGCCTGCGGCGTTGTCTGCTTCTGTCAAAAAAGTCAGTCCCGAAGATATCTAATCTTCGGGACTGTTCTGATTTGGAATCATATTCGCGTGCTTACGCCGTCAAACTCTCGTGTTTCTCTGCGGTTTCCATGCGTTCGGGCTCGGGCTGTGGCTTGCCTAGAAGATCGCGAGCCGCGGCTGCGAAGTCCGGTGCCGTGAGCATGCAGAGCCGATGTAGGATCGGGATCGCGCCGTGTTCAACAAAGCGGTCCGGCACGCCAAAGAGTCGAACCTGCACATCCGTGAGGCCGTGCTGTGCAAGCAGCTCAACAATCGCCGAGCCAACGCCACCGATGACGCTTCCCTCTTCCATCACAATTACATTGCGAGTTTTGCGGGCGGCATCCAGAATAGTTGCTTCGTCCAACGGTTTGGCCCAGCGCAAGTTGACGAACTCGGTCGAGATGCCCTCAGCAGCAAGCTCCTTTGCCGCTTCAAATGCGGGCGCCACCATGTTGCCGTAGGCAAACATTGCCACGTCGTCGCCCTGTAGCACCGTCTCTGCCTTGCCAAAAACAATCGGCTCAGAAGCCTTGCCCCAATCGATACTTGGCGCGTTTCCGCGCGGGTATCGAATGGCGATTGGCCCGGCGTTTTCGCCAACGACATGCTCATTGATCATATACTTGAGCATATCTGCCATCTCTTCGCCATCTTTCGGCGCGAGCATCGCAAGATTCGGGATATGGCGCATGTAGGAGATATCGAAGACGCCATGATGCGTTGGACCGTCGTCTCCAACAAGCCCTGCGCGATCCAGACAGAAAATCACGGGCAGATTCTGCAGAGCCACGTCATGCATAATCATGTCATAGGCGCGCTGAAGGAAGGTGCTATAGATAGCCGTTACAGGCTTCATGCCTTCGGCCGCTAGCCCGGCCGCAAAAGCGACCGCGTGCTGCTCCGCGATGGCGGTATCGAAATACCGATCGGGATGCGCATCCTTAAACTTGTTCAGTCCGGTGCCATCCGGCATAGCTGCTGTGATTGCAGCGATTTTCTTATCTGTGTTGGCCAGCTCAATCAAGGTGTTGCTGAATACATTCGTCCACGATTGGCCGCTCGATTTGCTTCCGCTTGCCGTGCCGGACGCAGTATCCGCAAACATAGGTGGCGTTACCGCATGCCACTTTCGGGCATTCTCTTCGGCAGCGTCGTATCCCTTGCCTTTTACCGTGCGCAGGTGAACAAATACCGGGCCGTTCATCTGCTTGATCTGCGCAAACATATCTATCAGCAGATCCAGATCGTGGCCATCGATCGGGCCAATATACTCAAACCCGAGCTCTTCGAAAACCACACCGGAGTTATCAGAGGAGACGAGGTGGGTGAGATTGTGTCTCAAGAACGAGCCCGCGGCCTTGTTTACCACGCGGCCAGGAGTTCCTGGTACCTTCTTAAGCAGCGATTTCGCCTGTGCCTCTGCGTTCTGATACATAGGAGACACGCGGAGTTTCGCCAGATAGGTTGCGAGCCCGCCAACGCTTTCAGCGATGCTCATCTCGTTGTCATTAAGGACGACAACAAACTTGCGGCCACTGTGTCCTGCATTGTGCAGGCCTTCGAGCGCCAGGCCGGAGGTCATCGAGGCGTCGCCGATCACTGCCAGAACATTCTGATCCTCAGAGTGCCCTGCCATGTCTCGCGCAACAGCAAAACCGTAAGCGGCCGAGATGCTCGTGCCGGCATGGCCAGCGCCAAATAGGTCATACGGACTCTCTTCACGACGCAAGAACCCGCTCAAACCGCCGTATTGTCTCAGCGTGTTGAAGCGTTCCAGTCTACCCGTCAGCATCTTGTGGGCGTAGCACTGATGTCCTGTATCCCAGATTATCTTATCGGAAGGGACGTTGAAGACGGTATGAAGCGCAACAATGAGGTCTACTGCGCCGAGGTCGGATGCAAAGTGACCGCCGGTCTTGGAGAGGTTATCAATGATAGCTTGCCTGAGTTCGAGGGCAACCTGTTTCAGCTCATCACGTGAGAGGCTCTTTAGATCGGCGGGGCTCTGAATCTTCGAGAGAAGTTCGTACATTCGCTAAGGGCCCCTTTGATGACGGCGCCGGAAGACTGGCGCCTCACTACCTGGTTCTACTGCTGCTATTACAGCAATAAGAACCACATTTCTTCGATAGTAAGGCAAAGAATATCGAAACGCGATATTGCAGCGTCGTGTTGGCGCAGATTGTACCACGCCTGTAATAACGGTGTCAATCGCACGCTGCCCACCTATTCCTGCCTAAATTTGACACTTTCACGCTCTGCGCGATACAATATAGATTGTGCGTCCCCCGCTTTCGCCCATCTGGAGAACTCGTTACTATGCTGTTTGTTGCGCCTCGCACTACTACATTTGCGCTTCTCGCTTGCCTGTTTACAATTCAGGTCGCCGGTGCGCAGCAGACTCCTGTCCAACCCGCATCGCCGCCAGCTTCCGCTTCACAACCACCGGCTCTGCCACCGGAGTTAAAGAAGATTTCGGATCAGTATTTTGCCGCTGTCAAACTCCACTCTCAGAAGAAGTATCCGGAAGCGATAGAAGCTTACAAGCTCTTCATAAAGATGGCGACCGACGCGAAGGCCAGGCCAGAGGCATTCATTGCAGCGTATACAAATATTGCCTCAATATATCAACTGCAGTCGGATAAGGCGAACTACGTAGCCGCGCTGCGCAAAATCCTGGAGTACGACCCCAAAGATTCGCGAACCTACGCACAGCTTGCGATAGTCGCCACCACCGATCATAACTATCCGGAAGCACTGAAGCTGGCCAATCGCGTGCTTGTGCTGAAGCCTACACCGCAGATTGCATCCTCGGCGCACTTCATCAAAGGCAACATCGCCGTTTCTCATAAAGACTTCAAAACGGGCGCCTCAGAGTTTGGAATGGCGTCGCGACTGATGCCTTCAAACTCTCTCGCGCACTTCAACTACGGATTGGCGCTTGCAGAGCTGAAACGATACGATGACGCTCTGGCAGAACTGCAGACATCCCTGAAGCTGGATTCTTCGAACAAGAGGGCACAGGAGTATTACGATAAGCTCAAGGCTTTCGTTCTCGCAAGGCCGTCAATACAGAATCCGAACGCACCTGCAAAAACCGAATATGACGCAGTGCTGAAGCAAGACCCGAAGAACTTTGCTGCATTGTTGGGGAAAGCCCGTGTGCTGGTTCAGATGAACCGACCTCTTGAGGCGATCTCTTCCTATATCGCTGCCGTTGGCGTAATGCCGAAATCGTACGACGCGGTCTCGGAACTTGCGAACATATACCAGACGGGTCAGAACTATCCTAACGCAATTACCTTTTATAAAAAGGCAATCGAACTTGCGGTTGCGCTGAAGGATAAAAATAAGGAAGCAGGCTGTCTAAGTAATCTCGCCTACTGTGAAACGATGGAGGGCACTTCTCTTGGCGATATCCATCAGAAGGCCGAGATGCTGTCCTCGGCGGAAAAGCATGCAAAGCGATCCATTGAGATCTCACCTGAAGATGCGGATAAGATCGTTCAATTGGGGCGAGTTTACAATGCAGAGGGTCGATTCCCCGATGCCGAAGCCGTATACAGGGACCTGGTAAACAGGCATCCCGATACACTAAAGTACTACAATCTGCTGGCTGGAACGTTCCAGAGCCGATTGGACGTGCCAGGGTTTGTAAAGGCGTGGAAGATTTATCAGGCGCGCCACCCGGAGGATCCCACGTCTTACGAATACATCGTCGATATTTACAACCGCACAAGAGACTACAAGAATGCGATTACGGCGCTGCAGGCGCTACTCAGCAAGAAGAATCTAACAAACAGCGCTATTGCATCCTCCAGAGTGCGACTCGGTCAGGATTACGCCGAACTTCGCCTATACAATGAAGCCCGCGCCGAATTCAAACGAGTGCTGGCGATGAATCCAAGCGTCGTCGAAGAGAAGTACAGAATGCAGGAGACGTCTGCGCTCGAAGCGGAACAGCGCCTCGCGCTAAAAGCGCTTGCCGGGCTTGCCGGGCTAGAGAAGCGTTCGGATGAGGCGATCGGCTACTTGAACGACTTGAAACGGCGCGAAGCTGCCCTTACCCACAACGGATCGCAGCCCGTTGAGCCGGATGTCTATAAGAGTATCGCCATTCTCTATGAGCAGTCGAACCGAGTCGATCTTGCGATCGAAGAGTATCAGGCGATGTCGCGAGCGCTGCCAACGAATCCGCTGGCAAGCGAAGAACTGGGCCGGCTCTATGAGAGCCGCAAACAGATTGACCTGGCCGCAGATAGTTACCGGAAAGCCGCAACTCTGACGCCGAAGGACCCTATCCCGAATCTGATGAAGATATCCGATATGTATCGCAGAAATCATCTTATGGATAAGGCTGTAAAGCAGCTCGAAACGATGCATGGCAGCAATCCCAAGAGTGTTGAGGTATTGACAGCGCTTGGCGAAGTGTATCAGCAGACATCTCAGGATGAAAAGGCGCTAGCTACGTATAATGCTATCGTGGCGGAAAACCCGAACCTGCATTGGGTTCAGGACCGTAGAGCTACCATGCTGGTAAAGCTGAAGCGATTTGCAGAGGCGGAAGCTATATACACAAAGGAGATCGATACGCCGGCCGGAGCCAACCGACAGATCTACGAAGATCTCTTTCATGCCTACACAGCGGAAGGGCATCCGGAAAAGTGCCTTGCCTTTATCAAGCCCAGGCTGGAAAAGGCACCCGCCAACAACAACCTGATGGCGGTGACGTACGATCAGTACGTGCGTGAGCAGCATGAAGCAGAGGGGCAAGCCTATATCTCAGCGCTGATCGAAAGGTCAAAGCCGTACAGGCGAGCCGCACAGGAAGCCTATGCCGAAATCCTGCAGGTTCACAGGCACAATGATAAGAGCCTTGCAATCTACAAATCGATCGCAACTGAGTTTCCAAAGGATCTTCTCGCGCAGATCAATCTGGTGAATCAGCTGGACTATAACGGTCTGGCCGACGAAGCGAACCGTATCTATACTGAACAGATATCGCGACCGGATCTCGCCAAGGACCAGCGTAAATCGCTGAAACGGCAGTTAGCCGACCGATATGTTCGCCAGAACCACCTTGCGCTTGCAGAGGCGCTCTATCGAGATCTCTACGACTCGAACAATGCCGACTTCGATGCCGCGATGCGCCTTGGAGCGCTTGTCGAGAAGCGATCTGGAGATGATGGGCTCGCATTCTATACGAAGCTGCTCGGCATTGCGAGTTACCCCAGTATCGTGATCGTGGACATTCACAACCGGATGGGGGCGATCCTTGAGGGACAAAAGAAGGGCGCTGAAGCGATTGCACACTACCGGGAGACCCTGAAATTGGATCCGGACAACAGCATCGCCACCGCCGGACTGCACCGACTCGGCAAATGACGCCATCCTGAAGATAGGTGCGAAAGCCAGGTTTACTGTGAGAACAGCCAAATATTTGTGTGTTGTTGCGACTCTTGTTGGCTGCCTCTTGGGGGCAGTCTTGTCTCCTGCACGTGCAGCAACCCTCAAGCCAACGAGAGAGGGCATCTCCATTGATGCCGGCGCGTTTGGAAGGTTTGTCCTTAGCTACCCCTCGCTCGATCTTGGGCAAGGCGAACCGGTGAAGCCGCTAGAAGTGGCAGTTACCAGCAACAGCGCAACGGTCAAGTACCCGGGTGGGGCAAGCATTTCGGTAGATGTCGACGCGGACGGATCGATAAAGTACCGTTTTGCCGACGCTCCGGCCGCACTAAAGACGTTCCGGATGGCGATGCTGATCGATTTTGGCTTCACCGAAGGTGGAAAATGGCGCATGGGCGCGGGGCCGGCTACTGCATTTCCAAAGGTGAAACCGGCAAAGCCCCATCTTTTCCAGGGCAATGAAAATCGATTTACACTGACCAACCTCGAAGGACGCAGCCTCGAGTTTGCAATACCAGCCTACACGTACGAAGAGCTTACAGATAATCGGGAGTGGAACTGGAAGATCTTCAACTGGATGTTCGTCTCACCATTCGATCGAAACAATCCAATGGCGGTTGTGAAGCTAACGGATGTTGCCGGCGGAAAATCCGTCCGTGTTGTTGATAAGTTTGGACAAGACTTCGCCAGCGATTTCCCCGGAAAAGTCAAGAACGAAGCGGAGCTAAAGGCGGATGCGACCGGAGAAGGGGCGTATTACGCGAGCCTGAATTCACCTAAACGCGACACCTATGGCGGACTACCACAGAGCCAGAGTCGTCTCGGGCTGAAATCAACAGGATTCTTCCATGTCGAAAAGAATTCAGGCAAGTGGCTGCTTGTCGATCCCGAAGGCAACGCATGCTTTCACCTGGGTATCTGTGGATTCGGCCCTGGCGACGACTATACGTTTATCAAGGGAAGGGAGCAACAGTACGATTGGCTTCCCGCGTATGAGAGCGAATTCAAGCCCGCTTTTCATCCCGAGCCTTACTGGAGCCGGGATACCTTCTCGTTTTACATTGCCAATGTGATCCGCAAATTTGGCCGCTTCGATCGAGAAGCGCTTCAAACACGCATGATCCACCGGGTGAAACAGGCCGGTTTCAATGCAATCGGAGCGTTTTCGGGCATCAGCAAGGCGGATCGTGACGCCAGGTTCCCGTGGACTTCGATTTTGCCCCTTAATCCGGGCTCACTCGGCGGGCCAATCGATGGCGTTCGTGGCGTGTTTGACCCGTTTGAGCCACAGGTTGCCACGAAGATGGATGCAGCGTTCGCCAGCGCTGTCGCGCCCGAAGCAAACGAGCCTCTGCTCGTGGGGTATTTCCTGGACAATGAGCAGGCTTTCGAGGATCTGCCGCGCGTGATCCCTGGGCTGAAGGGCGATCACGCTGCCAAACGTGAGTTCGCTACAGACCTACAGAAGAAATATGGGACGATCTCGGCTTTCAATACGGCATGGTCCGCAAATGTAAGCGGCTTCGATGCACTAGCAAACACGCCTCTGCCTGTTACCACCAAACAGGCTGCAGCGGATGTTGGGGCATTTACGAGCCGATTTCTGGAAGCCTACTATAAACTGGTGAGCGATACGTTCCACAAATACGATCACCATCATATGCTGCTCGGAAACAGATGGCAGCCAGGCACCGCGAACAACGAGCCGCTCTGCCGCATCGCTGGCAAGTATTGCGATATGTTGAGCTTAAACTACTATACCTACGGGGTAGACAAGCCATTTCTTAACAGGCTATACACCTGGGGTGGTGGCAAGCCCTTTATGCTGAGCGAATTCTACTGGGCTTCGCCAGCGGAGAGTGGCCTGCCGGGCGGGGCAGAGGTTAAAACCCAGCACGAGCGGGGGCTTGCCTATCACAATTACATCGACCAGGCGGCTTCTACAGGGTTCGTCGTAGGCATCGAGTGGTTCATTCTGATCGATCAGGCTCGTACAGGGCGCTGGTTTGAGCAGTACAATGGTGAGAAGGCAAACACCGGTCTGTTTAGCGTTGCAGATCGCCCCTACAAGGATTTCATTGCCGAGGCATCTGTAGCGAATGCTAGCGTGTACGATGTTCTGCTGGGCAATCGCCCTCCTTTCGCATGGAACGATCCCAGGTTCCTGCCGAAGGGCTCAGGCCAAAAGGTCGCCAGTGTACCTCACGCTCTTGGACCGATGAAGCTCGATGGAAATCGAGACTCGTGGCCAGGCAATCCGCCAGAGGCAGTGCCATCCAGCCGAATCGTGATGGGAGCGGATGGCGCCGGTTTTGATGGCTCGTTCCGCCTCTGCTGGGACGATCAGAATCTCTACCTGCACGTGCTCGTGAACGATCCAACACCGATGCACAACAGCCAGCAAGGCGGCGACATGTGGAACGGAGACGGGATTGAGCTCTTCGTTGGGTGGGAAGAATCGGATCGCGGTGGTCCGCTGTTATTTTCGGACAGGCAGGTGCTGTTGAGCGCCGGCAGCCCTGCCGATGGCAAGCGCTCGTATGTGGCTCGCGCGACGACGCAGGTTCCCTGCCGGGTTGTGCTTTCACCAACGGTAGACGCCCATGGGTATGTGCTAGAGGCGGCGATTCCGTTCGCAGCGCTTGGTTTCACGCCCCATGAGGGGCAGGTGATACGGTTTGATCTCGGAATTGACGACGGCAGTGGAGCGGGCCGCACGCGGCAGCTTATGTGGAGCGGAGGTGCGCGCAACTCCGCCGACCGTACCGACTGGGGCAAGCTGAAGCTCGTGAAGTAAGCCCTTACGAGTGTGCGTGATTACAGACTCGCACTCCCGTAAGAGGGTTTTCGGGTCGTATGGCGAATTACACAACATTAACGCGAAATGATCACGTATGCTCCAATATCTCCCTCCCCTCCGAGCTTGCGAGGGAATCGGGGGAGGGTCGGGGCTAATGATGTATCATATCTCGGCCATGTTCCGGAGGCGCGCGCGGTGGTCCCTCTCCCTGCGAGGTACGAGCGGAAAAGGGAGAGGTTAGGTGAGGGTCCCGTCACGCACGCCGATAACAAGTCACGCATAAAACCCACGAAACAGGGCTATCCTGGAGTGCCTCCATGGTTACCAAGGATATGATACATTGTTAGGGTCGGGGAGAGGGGCGCGGCTCCGAAAGCAGATAGTGGTCGTGTCCGTATGTATTGGTTCGTTCGCCGCTCGCTGCGACCGCGAATCCAACATTCGTGAAAGTTCCGATATAGCACCGATGGAGAATAATTAATTGACCGCTGCCCAGACAGTTAGTAATACGCCCGCACTTGAGATGCGCAATATAAGCAAACAGTATCCCGGTGTTCGTGCGCTGGATGATGTTTCGCTTAGCGTTGGCAAGGCCGAAATTCACGCTCTGCTGGGCGAAAACGGTGCGGGCAAATCGACCATGATGAAAATCCTTGCCGGCGCGCAGCCGAAGGATGAAGGCGATATTTTTATCGATGGTCAGGTCGTCACGATCGATAGCCCACAAAAAGCGATGGACCTGGGTGTATCGATCATCTACCAGGAGTTCAATCTCGTGCCCTACCTTAGCGCAGGTGAGAACATCTTCCTGGGGCGCGAACCAAAGGCGAAAATTCCTGGTTTTGTCGACTTTAAGACGCTCTATACGACATCGCAGCAGGTTATCGATAAACTTGGCGTCAAGATGGATGCTCGCGCTCCTGTTAACACGCTGAGCATTGCGCAGCAGCAGATGGTCGAAATCGCGAAGGCGACCAGCAAGAGCGCGAAGATCATCGTTATGGATGAGCCAAGCGCGACGCTGACCGACCATGAGCTGAAGGCCCTATTCTCGCTGATGCGGCAGCTTAAGGCCGAAGGCGTCAGCATCGTCTATATCTCGCACCGATTAGAAGAGGTGTTTGAGGTATGCGATCGTGCGACGATCATGCGAGATGGCCACTGGGTCGCGACCAAAGATGTAAAAGATCTCACTCGCGAAGAGATCATCCGGCTGATGGTTGGGCGTGAGCTTAAGGACGCAATTCCGAAGGTCGCCGCTAAGCAGGGAGAGGTTGCACTCTGTGTTAAGAACTTGAACCGCGCAGGCGTGCTGCACAACGTTAGCTTTGAGGTCCGCAAAGGGGAAGTTCTCGGCATTGCTGGCCTGGTCGGCGCGGGACGAACTGAGACTGCACGCGCGATCTTTGGCGCAGACCCAATCGATAGCGGAACCATCGAGATCCATGGCGTTCCGGTGACCATACACTCTCCGCAGGATGCAATCCGACAGGGAATTGGGCTGGTTACGGAAGATCGAAAGCAGCAGGGCCTTGTGCTTGGCATGGCTGTTCGTGAGAACACCACGCTCGCCAACCTCAGCGCGCTCTCAACGCTCGGTTTTATTCGCCAACGAGAAGAGAAGGCAGTTGCCGAAAAGTACCGTACCGATCTCTCCATCAAAACGCCAACCATCGAACAGACGGTGCAGAACCTCTCGGGCGGCAATCAGCAGAAGGTCGTTCTGGCCAAATGGCTCTATACTGGCTCAAAAGTGCTGATCTTCGATGAGCCAACACGCGGTATCGATGTCGGCGCAAAGAGCGAAATCTATAAGCTGATGAACGAACTCGCGGCGCAAGGCGTAGCGATCATTATGATCTCCTCCGAACTGCCCGAAATTCTTGGGATGAGCGACAGGATCCTGGTAATGCACGAAGGGCGAATTACCGGTGAGCTCGCTCGCGCCGAGGCAACACAGGAGGCGATTATGCACCTGGCCACCGGCGGCGAGTAGACGCGCCTTTCGCACACAGATGCTAACGAGCCGGTTCAGGAGATCTCCTGAACCGGCCCGTTGTCTTGTTTCACTAGGCACGAAAGTCTGGTTAACGTCCGGCCAATCGCCTGCGACGGCATTTCACTCGTCCCTCTTCCCTTTTCCCTCTTCCCTGCCTGTTCCCTGCCTACCGCGTCGTACTCGCCAAATCCAATCTCGGTGGAATCAATCTTGCCTTGAACCGCTCGTACCGATCCTTGTCATCATAGATTAGTATCGCATTTGTCAGCCTTCGCCCTGGCTGGATAAGCATGCTGCCGTTGTTGTAGAACCCCAGTGACGATCCCGCATCCAGCGCAATCGCATCCACACAGCCTAGCTTCTTCATCGCTCGAGCCATTTGTCCCAACTGCACTTTGCAGCGCGTGCTCACGAAGAGCAGGTGATGCCCCGAAGTAATGCCAACTGCGAGTCGGGTGGCGCTGCCGAGCAGGTGCGCATCGCGAAACCCCTCCTGATGCGGATAGACATAGGGCAGTGTATCGTTGATTAAGCGCGGACCCGACGTGCAGACGAAATCGTACTGGCTCCAGTCCATCCGAGCATAGCGGTGGGGCGGCGTCACGAAATCGCACTGGTTGTCCTCCGTAATGCAGAGGGCGGTGCCAACCCCGCCGCGATGCGCGAGGCGGCCGTCCACTACGATATCTCCGATTGGAATGTTGGAGCCAGGGCTGAAAAAGGTGCCTGTTACTGCTGCCGTCGGATGCGATCTGCTGACCATATCGCCGAACTTCTCAGAGCTTCCACAGCCACCCTGTGCCACGATGCCCGAGACCTTTACGTTTGGGTCGTTCATATCCACATTGATCACGATGAGCGGTGTACCCGCAGAGGTCGTGCGCGAGAGCGTGACGCTGCGACCGTGGGAGGGCGATGCCAGCGCGCTTAGAGAGAGCAGTGCGGAGGCTGAGATGCAAGAGCAGAATGTCCGGATTGGTAATGGCAGCATAGGTCTCCTACATGTTTCAGAGTGTTGTCGGTTATTCGACAGAAGGTTCTTGGCATCCTGTTAGTATGCACGAGAATTAATACGCGAGGATGACATTTAATATTCGACGGGTCTTTGTGACGGTGGTATAGTATTGCGAACGCTGGCAACGCCAATGCCTGCACTAATCGCGAATGGAAGTGGCGCCGATTGCTGCGCCTTGTGTTTGGATTGCTGCAATAATACGGGTTGGGGCCGGCACGTTTTGGGAGTTAGTATGGAGATTTTCAAAGAGTTCTCATTTGAGGCAGCGCATCGATTGCCGAACGTACCGGAGGGCCACAAGTGTGCGCGTCTGCATGGGCACTCGTTTCTGGTGTCGATACATGTCAGTGGGCCGGTTGGCAATACCAGCGGTTGGGTGATGGATTTTTCCGAGATACAAGCCGCATTCAAACCGATCCTCGATCGTCTGGATCACTACTATCTTAACGAGATCGAAGGTCTTGAGAATCCTACAAGCGAGAATATCGCCCGTTGGATATGGATCCAACTCGCGCCGGCGTTGCCGCAGCTATCCAAGGTCTGCATCCGCGAAACCTGCACCTCCGGTTGTGTGTACACTGGCGACTGATGCTAGTCCATTCAGTACGACGAGTACGACACGTAAGCCCGGTACGCGTATGTCGATTGAAGTGTGCCACTTAGATGGTAGGGTCGCCGCTTGCTGCGACCGCGTTTTGCACTGCCGTCATCTCCACACCATACACCAACCTTCCCAATCACAAGAAAGAGACCCATCATGTCCGACGACTGGCGAAACTCTGTAAAGACAATCGAAGAGGCCCGTGATTTCATCCTGCGGGTCGGCGCATGCGGCGTGCTGCACGACTCTAAAGGCGGCTATTCGCTTTGGGACGCGATTGACGCTCCGGATAAACAGCCCGGCGAGGGCGGCTGGGGCGAAAAGATGGGCTTCGTGTGGAGCTGGAAAAACGATCTCCCTGCGCAATTTCCAGATCAGATCTTTTATGGCAAGCGTAAGAGCGGCGCAATGCTTTGCAGTATGGAGGAGCTGAGGAAGTACTATGGGGAGAGCCACCGGCCGCTGGACTCGCTGAGCGACACAGCGCGCCGCCTCTTCGCGATCATCGAACAGGCGCCCGTAAACAACAAAGAGCTTCGCGAGCTTGCCTTCATGACCGGCAAGGAGTACAAGAATGCGTTTGACAAAGCTCTACTGGAGCTTCAGCTCTCGTTCCAGATCGTGCGCGTCAACTCTGCAGATGTTGAAGGCGACACCTGGACCCCGTTTGAGAAGCAATACCCGAATTTCTAGCCCATTACACCTAGCCCACCCGACATCCGGTAGGCGCGCATCAGTCCCTCTCCCTGCGAGAAACGAGCGGATGAGGGAGAGGTTAGGTGAGGGTCCCGTCACGCACGCCGCTTGCTGCGACCGCGTTTTGCACACGACCAGCCGACAACCGGTAGGCGCGCAAAGTGGTCCCCGCCCCTGCGAGCTTGCGAGCGAATCAGGGGAGGGTTAGGGAGGGGAGCGAGGCTCCGAAAACAGGAGAGT
>CAIXIX010000603.1 GCA_903919615.1 uncultured Chthonomonas sp. | reverse complement strand
GCCGAGATATGATACATAGTTAGGGGTCGGGGAGGGTGATAAATCCGAAACCAAGTAGTGTCTGTGTCCTATTGACCTGCTGCACGCACGCCGCACCCAGGCGCGACACGCACAACCCCTGGCCCGAGCACCCATCATTCTGGCAACAATTGACGAATAGTGATTAGCTTGCTGGGAGACGACTGCACGCTAAGATGCTAAGATTGCATGATGGGATGGGCCCTACAGCGTTAAAATAGAACATTAATAACTATTGATTGATATAGTTATTTATTTTCCTGTTCGCGCCGCTAAGATTCACTAACATTGCATCGGTTTTGGGCGGATGATTAGCCAACGGAGAGGCACGAGGTGCTGCCGATTACTATTGCTCCTTGCTGTCACGATGCGTCTGGTAACGCAGAAAGCCACCCCGCGGTGCCCAATCGCCCACTCCACTGGCAGGATCTTCACACCCTCACAGCGAACAAACCAACGTCCTTTCGCACTTCTGGCCCGCCAAACCGACAAGGAACATAATTACGTTTGTCGCCGCAAGAAAAGTGGTATACCCGTCACTTGAGGTCTTCCGATGCCCGACGATCTGCCAGTCCGCATATTTGTCAGCTATGCCCGCGATGATCGCCGTTGGGTCGATAGGAACGACTCCCATCACCTTATTCCTCATCTGATTAGCTCCCTTCGTAAACTGAACGTAGAAGTGTGGTTCGATGCGGCGCTTGTTGCAAGCGAAGTCTTTAAGCGGACAATTGAACAGGAGATCCGCCGAGCCGACATCGCGATCCTCCTTGTGAGCCAGAGCTTCCTGAATTCCGAGTTTATCGAAGCCGTTGAGCTGCCAGAGATAATTAAGCGCACCGATGATCCCAACTTCCATGTGGTCCCAATCCTGATTGGCTACTCGGACTGGCAGGAGCTCGAGATTCTAGCAGAGCGACAGGTTCTTCCGGGTCCGCCTCCCACCCCGTTGATCGACTACACAACCGATCCAGCAAAGTGGGACAAGGTACGCTACGATATCACCACGGTGATTAAGAATCTGGTTAATCGCACTCGCGAGCACCGAGCCGCGCAGGCGGCCACCGTAAAAATAGCTGTCGTCGGCACTGCTTCGCGCGGCAAAACTGGGCTGCGCAAATCCGACCGAGAGATCCAGGCGACTAACGCGCCGAAAGATGCCTCTTCTGCCCGTGCAGAGCAGGACAGCCAGCCTCCCAGGTTCGTGTTCTCATTGCCGCCGAACTCAGTCCCCTGCGCGGCATGGACTTTACCACCGGTGACGCTTCTCAGTGAGCCAGTAATTATAAACAATCCTGCTGACGATGACGAGCGTCGACTGCATGCTCAAATGATCGAGGCGACCCTGCAGCAGTTTAACGTACCTGCTACCTTGGTAGAGGCAACACGCGGCCCACGGTTCACGCGTTATGAAGTTCAGCTTGCACTGGGGGTAAAGGTAAGCAAGATCGTCGCTCTGGCCGATAACATGGCGGTTATTCTTGCCGTAGCTGGAATACGCATGGAAGCGCCGATCGCGGGCAAGAGCGCGATTGGAATTGAGGTGCCAAACGCCAGGTCGGGCATCGTAACCCTGCGTGAGTGTGTCGACCACATCGACTTCCGAAGCGCATCGGCACCGTTAACCGTTGCGCTTGGGCGCACTGTCGATGGCAAGCGTATTTATGCGAACATCGCCGCGCTGCCGCATGTCCTGATGGGTGGCGCGACCAATAGTGGGAAATCGGCCTGTTTGCACGCGATGATTGCTAGCCTTCTACTTCGGCTCTCTCCCTCTGAGGTCAGATTCGTGCTTGTGGATCCCAAACGGGTCGAGTTCTGTCAATGGGAGGGCATACCGCATCTGCTTTGCCCAATCGTTACCGATATGGGTCAGGTTAACGGCGTTTTTGCCTCGTTGCTTGCCGAGATGGACCGGCGATACGATCTCCTCGCAGCCGCCGGAGTAAGAAATATCACGGGCTACAACTCAAAGTGCGCCGAGAATGACAGGCTCCCATTCATAGTCCTGATCGTAGACGAATTTGCGGACATCATGCTCCGGGCCGGAAGGGAGATTGAGCCACAGGTTTGCCGCCTCGCTCAACTCGCTCGCGCAACCGGGATTCATATGATTATCTCGACACAGAGGCCAAGCGTCGACGTCATTACCGGGACAATTAAAGCGAATATCAGCGGTCGAATTGCCTTCGCCGTCGCGAGTTCCATTGATAGCAGGACTATACTGGATAGGGTCGATGCTGCGAAGCTGCTGGGCGCGGGAGATATGCTCTATATGCCCATCGACGCCTCTGCACCGGTCCGGGTTCAAGGCTGCTACATAAGCGAAATGGAAGTTTCGGCCATAGCGACTCATGTACGAGCGAACTCAGGAACGGCACCCAAATCCGCTGAAGCTTCTATCGTAGACGAACCTCAGCTTGATGCGCTTTATGAAGCGGCGGTTGGCATTGTCGTTGCGGAAGGTAGCGCCTCAACTTCACTCTTGCAACGCAGATTGTCTATTGGATTTATAAGATCGAAGAAGCTGTTATCCGAAATGGAGATGAGGGGAGTGGTCGGCCCGGCCGATGGCGTGCGCGCAAGAAAGGTGCTGATCACACCTCCTGATAGTCCAGTCAACGATGATGCTGGCAAGCCAACCATCTAGCTTATGCCGCCGCATCGAGCGCCGAAGGTGCGGCATATCCTTAGCCCAGGCTGCAAGGCCCGGGAATCTCGGCACAAAACAATTCACCGAGCCCTGAAAGGGTGGTATAACAACCGAACCGGCCCTCTTATCATAGCAGGATCTTCCCACCGGCACAGCGAACAGACCAGCATCCATTGACCCGGCCAGCAAGGGGCCGTAATTCTATTTGCTGCCGCGCATATAACCGCGCTAAGTTCAGCGTTTGAGGTTTCTAAATGCCCGACGATCCCGTACGTATATTTGTAAGTTACGCCCGTGATGATCGCCGCTGGGTCGACAGGAACGATTCGCACCACCTGATTCCGCATCTGATCAGCTCCTTGCGCAAACAGAATGTGGAAGTATGGTTCGATGCGGCGCTTGTAGCAAGCGAAGTTTTCAAGCGAACAATCGAACAAGAAATCCGTCGTGCCGATATCGCCGTCCTCCTCGTCAGCCAGAGCTTCTTGAACTCCGAGTTTATCGAAGCCGTTGAGCTGCCGGAGATTACAAAGCGAACAGAAGATCCCAATTTCCACGTTGTTCCGATCCTGATTGGTTACTCGGACTGGCAAGAGCTTGAAATCCTTGCGGAGCGGCAGGTTCTGCCAGGTCCTCCTCCTACCCCATTGATCGACTACACGACCGACCCGGCAAAATGGGACAAAGTTCGGTTTGAAATCACGTCGGAAATTAAGCAGCTTGTTAATCGCGTCCGTGAGATCAGATCGCAGTCAACGAGCAGTGCCGACAGTGAAGCAAAGACTACGTCGGCAATCCTCCACGATCTCGGGCATGAGGCTGGATTTGACTCCATCCCAGGGGAGCAACCCGTAAGCGGTCCGGCCATGACTTCGCATATAGTAGTTGTCGAATCGGACACGAAACAACCTAATCGGATCCTTGTCTCCCCAGTATTAGCCGCTTCACTAGATGCCACTGAGCCGGCTCCGGGCGATAGGAAAATCAACCCTATCGACGGTGCCGAGATGATCTGGATTCCGCCTGGGCCATTTCTGATGGGGGATGACGACATTCACGACAATCCGCGCCGAACCGTTACGCTGTCGGGTTACTGGATCTACAAAAATCTAGTCACAGTTGGCCAATACAAACATTGCTGTAATGCGACTCGCATCGCGATGCCCGCCGCACCAAACTTCAACCTGGACTGGGCGAAGGAAGATCACCCAATGGTGAACGTAAGCCTATATGATGCGATGAGCTATTGCAAATGGGCGGAAGCATCGTTGCCAACTGAGGCGCAATGGGAAAAGGCAGCGAAAGGCACGGACGGCCGTCGATTTCCATGGGGACGCGATTGGGACTCCGGTAAAGTCTGGGGCAGTAGGAAGGAACTTGGCGATGCCGGTGGAACTATTCGCGCTGGGGTATACGGTATCAGCCTTTATGGGTGCTCAGACATGGCAGGCAATGTGTGGCAATGGTGTGCGGATTGGTATGACGCGGACTATTCGAAATCGGCGCCTGCAAACGATCCTTCTGGCCCTCCAGTCGGGGATCAGCGCGTTCTGCGCGGCAGTTCCTGGTACAGCAACGATCCCGACTACTTCCGTAGTGCATTCCGGCTCACAAGTGCAGCGGACAACAGCAACAGTAACTACGGCTTCCGCTGCGTCCTCAACCCGGAGAAGGATTGACTAAATGCCGGACGTCGATCTGCCACTGCCATGCGATGCTTACACCGGCAACGAGCCGTTCATCTTTGTGAGCTACGCGCACAAGGATGGAGCGCTCGTCTACCCGGAGATCGAACGCCTCAGCGCTGCAGGTTACCGGGTCTGGTACGACGAGGGCATCGATCCCGGCAATGAGTGGCCCGAAGAGATCGCCCTCGCTATCAAGCGGTGCGCGCTGTTCCTCGTTTATGTCACTCCGAACGCGGTTCAATCCAAGAACGTGCGCAATGAAATCAACTTTGCCTTAAATAGAGGAAAGCCCTTCGTAGCAATACATTTGGTGCAGACAGACCTGCCGGACGGCCTCGAGCTTCGCATGGGCGATATTCATGCGATCCTTCGGTATCGCATGAACGAGGAGCATTACTACCGTAAAGTTGAAAAGACGCTGCCTCCAATTCTGAAGGTAGCACCTCCTGCCCCAGTTACAAGCATCGAGGTCGTGGAACCGGCCGTAAAAGCCACAGTTCCAGCGTCCGCGGCGTCACTTTCCACCAGAGATCCCGCCCCGGGTGCAACAAAAATCAACCCCATCGACGGTGCTGAAATGATCTGGATACCAGCAGGGCCATTCTTGATGGGTGATGATGACCGACCCGACAATCCGAGACGATCCGTGATACTCTCCGGCTACTGGATTTACAAGAATCTGGTTACCGTTGGGCAGTACAAGCAGTATTGTGAGGCCACGAAGATCGCGATGCCTTATTCGCCAGGTTTCAACACAGGATGGCAAAAGGAAGAGCACCCAATCGTAAATGTGAGTTGGGACGATGCGATGGGCTATTGCAAATGGGCCGGTGTTGCATTGCCAACAGAAGCTCAATGGGAGAAAGCAGCAAGAGGCGCCGATGGCCGGCAATATCCGTGGGGCAATAAATGGGATGCCGACAAAGCCTGGTGCAGCAAGAAGGCGTGGGGAGATTCGGGCGGCACAGCGGCTGTTGGCGTCTATGGGATCAGCCCATTTGGTTGCTCGGATATGGCAGGTAACGTCTGGCAGTGGTGTGCAGATTGGTACGATGGAGACTACATGAGGTCGGCGCCAACAACGGATCCGGCGGGTCCACCAGCCGGTGATCGGCGCGTGCTTCGTGGCGGCTCCTGGAACCGCTACCGTCCAGACTACTTCCGCTGCGCGGGCCGGAGCGGCAGCGG
>CAIXIX010000602.1 GCA_903919615.1 uncultured Chthonomonas sp. | reverse complement strand
TGGTCGGCTCTATGAGAGCGACATGCAGCCCTCTCCGGGCTGCCTCAACGGCTGCTGCCACTCCACCGCTCGACGCCTGGACCACCACAAGATCATATTTCGCGCCGTCGCGAGTGGATGCGGGCCAACCGGGATCGGTTCGCTCCACGCATGACCGTGCCGCCGACTCGCGTTCACCGAACAGTGCGCAGACCCGATAGCGATGCGTAGATGCAGAGGGCAATCCGGTGTCGTCAAACGAGGTTGAATCGGAATTAACGGTTGCTGCAAGCCGACCGTCACTGTAAATTCTATATCCTGTAACAAGAGGATCCGTCGACTTAAGCCAGTAAACCCGAATTGCCGATTCTGAGGCTGCAATAGCCTCCACAGAGCGTGCCGGTTTCGGACCTTGTGCCTGGGAAGTGATCGAAGTTATGAGTGCGATGAGTGAGACGGCAGTTGTTCTGCTAACGGAGCGCATGGAGAAAGTTCCTTACTGTGACAATGATGCTTATGCCTGATTGGACGTCCGGCGATGCATCTTTGTGACGGAGAAGGTGCGACAATCCTGTGTCAGCAGGAGTTTACCCGCTGAATGTTGAACCGCGCGACAGGCAGGCACCACGCCTCGTATGAAGGCATGGCGTAATTTTAAGTTGAACAGGAAACCAAGATGGCTTACCTTATTGGCGTTGACATAGGAACGAGCGGGACGAAGACGATATTGATCGATCCGACAGGCAAGGTTCTGGCGAGCGCATCTGCCGAGTATGCGCTCTATTCACCGCGTCCGATGTGGAGCGAACAGGAGCCTACAGACTGGTGGAATGCAGTCTGTGAGACGATCCGCGGTGTCTTGAGCACGTCCGGAGTCGACACATCAGAAATCGCCGGCATTGGCCTTTCCGGCCAGATGCATGGCTCGGTATTTTTAGATGCAAATGGACAGGTCTTGCGGCGTGCGCTTCTCTGGAACGACCAGAGAACGCAGGCTGAGTGTGACTGGATAACGCAGACAGTTGGCAAAGAGCGCGTGGTTGAGCTTATCTCCAACCCAGTACTGACCGGCTTCACCGCCGGCAAGATCATCTGGCTAAGAAATCATGAGCCTGAGACCTATGCACGCGTGCGAAAGGTGCTGCTGCCGAAAGATTATGTACGTTTCATGCTTACCGGTGAGTACACTACCGAGGTATCGGATGCCTCCGGAACGGCGCTTTTCAATGTGCGTAAACGCAACTGGTCTGAAGAGATGCTCGGCGCCATCGGCATCCCGTTAAGCTGGATGGCTAAGAGCTATGAGTCGGTGGAGATCTCCGGAAGAATATCCCAATCGGCCGCTGCACTAACGGGCCTTAAGCCGGGCACACCGGTTGTAGGCGGCGGTGGAGATCAGGCCGCTGGAGCCGTTGGCAATGGAATCGTTAAGACTGGAATCGTCTCTTCCACAGTCGGCACCTCGGGAGTTGTCTTTGCGTTTAGCGATGAACCTGTTGTCGATCCCGCGCTGCGGCTACACACCTTCTGCCACGCGGTGCCAGGTAAGTGGCATCTTATGGGCGTAATGCTCTCCGCCGGCGGCTCGCTTCAGTGGTACCGCGATACCTTCTGTCAGCCAGAGAAGGTGGTAGCCGGCGCGCTCGGGCGCGACCCGTATGAGATCATCTGCGCCGAGGCCGAGAAGGCGCCCGTTGGCAGCGAAGGCTGCATCTTCTTGCCGTACCTAACCGGGGAGCGCGCTCCGCATGCAGATCCCAATGCGCGCGGCGTGCTTTTTGGCATTACGCGCAGAACTGATCGCACCCATGCGGCGCGAGCTGTTCTCGAGGGTGTTGCGTATGGACTGGCCGACTCATTCCAGATCATGGACGAGCTGAAAGTTCCAGTTGAGCAGGTGCGCGCTTCCGGAGGCGGCGCCAGGAGCGCCATCTGGCGTGGTATACAGGCGGACGTTACGGGCAAAACGCATGTAACGATTAACGTCGACGAGGGACCCGCGCTTGGTGTCGCTCTGCTCGCAGGCGTCGGTTGCGGAATCTATGATACTGTGGCTGAGGCATGTGAAACGACCATCAAGGTGCGAAACTCCTCTGCGCCATCAGATCGAAACCATGCCATTTATTCCCGTTACCATCGGGTTTATCAGTCGCTCTATCACAGCGTGAAGAGTGAGTTTTCGCAGGTTGCTGAAATCGTCCGGGATGAGCACCGTTAAGTGGGGCAGCAACACGAATGTCGATTGTTATCCTTAGCTGTCAGAACATCAACTGATGTCTGTGGATGGCAACGCTTTCAAGCAGTCCTACGCAGAATAGAATGAGAATTACGTTGCTGCCGCCTGCCGAGATCAGCGGCAGCGGCACACCTGCCGCTGGCAGAATTCCGATGTTCATTCCGATATTCAGGATTACATGGAACGCCACCATGGCCACGACTCCGGCCGCGATGAGCTGACCCAGTATATCCTCGCGTGCTGACGCTACAACCATCACCCCGCGAAAGAGCAGCAGTCCATAGACGAGCACAGTGGCAACGCAGCCGACAAACCCAAACTCTTCACCTATCGTGGTGAAGATGAAATCCGTCTGTCGCTCAGGGATATATCCGCCGTGAACGAGGGTACCCTGCAGGAACCCTTTACCCAGAAACTGCCCGGAACCAATCGCGGTTTTGGCCTGGTTGACATGGTAGCCCTTGCCGTTCTTATCATACTCGGGATGCATCCAGGAGTAGACACGTGCTTTCTGGTAGGGTCTTATTACCTTCCCGCTCGACCAGAGGATGCCGAATAGCAGCGTTCCACCAACAACCAGAATCGCCATATGCTGGAATTTTGCTCCTGCGATAAAGACCATTCCCGCCCATATGGCGAGCACTACCAGTGTGGTGCCAAGATCCGGCTGCCTTAGAATTAACAGCATCGGCAGCGTGATATAGCCGAGCGAGCCAATAAAAGTTCCAAACTCTTTGATCTTCTCGTGGCGCTCCGTGAGAAATGCGGCCAGCGTAAGAATGACCAGCACTTTCGCAAACTCAGAAGGCTGAAACTTAAAGCCGGCGATATTAATCCAGCGCGCTGCGCCGTTAATTGAGTGGGCCTTAAGCACTACAAGCAGCATGAACGCGTTAAGTCCAAACAGGTGCCGCGACCACCTGGCGAAGATGTGGTAATCCATGTATGCGGCGCCAACGAGCGCTCCTGAGCCCATAATGAGCCAGATGATCTGCTTTTTCCATGCGGCCGCGGGATCACTTCGCGTGGAGCTGAAAAGAACAACGACCCCAATGAGGGCGATAATGATCGTGTAGATCAGTAACTGTCGATCGAGGTTCTTGCGCAGTCGGTCGTTGAACATACGTTATGCGCCAACCGATGCTTGAAGGCGTGAAGTGAGCAGGGGATATAAGCTATCCAGAATACGCTCCGCAACCTCGCGTTTGGATAGCTGCGGCAGCGGCAGCGTGCGACCATCTGGCCAGAGCAAAGTAACGGCATTTGTATCCACGTCGAACCCCGCTCCATCGGCAGTGATGTCATTTGCAACGATCATATCTAGATTCTTCGTCTCAATTTTGCGGGCTGCGTTCGCCAGTAAATTCTCGCTTTCCGCCGCGAAGCCAATCACAACCTGATCGGTTCGCTTTGCGTGCCCGACTGCGGCCGCTATATCGGCCGTCTGCCTTAGGTGCACAGTTAAACTGGAGCTGCCGGAGCTATCGGTCGATAACTTTTTAATCTTCTGATCGTTCACGTCAACCGGTGTAAAATCAGCAACCGCAGCCGCTCCAATAAAGAGATCTGCCTCAGGAAACAGCTGCAGAGCCGCACGATGCATCAGTTCCGCTGTTTGCGCGTTTACCACCGTTATTTTCGGATTAAGTGGCGACGCCACAGTAATATGCCCGGATAGAAGCGTTACACACGCACCACGCTCTGCCGCCGCAAGTGCCAGGGCGATACCCATTTTGCCGGAAGAGCGATTGGTGATAAAACGCACAGGGTCGATTGGTTCGCGCGTTGCCCCCGCCGTGACGAGTACGCGGATTCCTGTAAAGTCCTGATGTTTAATCGGTGTCACTCTGTCTAGCTGTGCGAGAATTGCATCGAGGATCGACTCTACAGGAGCCAATTTACCTGTGCCAGTGTCGCCGCACGCGAGCACACCGCTCGCTGGAGTAAGGATGGTGACTCCGCGCAAGCGTAAGGTTGCTAGATTTGCCTGTGTTGCGGGATGTTCCCACATGACGGTGTTCATTGCTGGCGCAATTAATACTGGAGTCGTGGGTGGAGTTGCAAGCAGGCAGGTGGTCAACATATCATCCGCTATGCCCGCCGCGTACTTTGCAATAATGTTTGCCGAAGCGGGCGCTACGATCACAAGGCTGGCCGACTGGGCTAGGTCAATATGTGCAATCCGCTTGCTCTCGGGCTCATCAAAAACATCGGAGTAGACCGGATTCCGCGTTAAAGCCTGGAAGGTAGGTGTGCCAATGAAGCGGGCCGCCGCGGCGGTGAGCACCGCGGTGGTATCCAGCCCCAGTTTAGAAAGCTGACTGCACAGATCGGCGGCCCTGTAGGCTGCGATCGAGCCCGAGACCCCGAGAAGAATTTTCTTACCATCAAGAGCCACGTTGCTATCCTGCGGCAGGGGAATTAGGTCGATTAGTAAAAAGCCGACTGCGTTCTGCGCGAATAATTGCCTCTAAGTCGACTGCACAGGAATCGACATGGTTATTCGTTATCAGATAGTGCCTGTCGTACACTTCCGACACTGCGGCCATCTCCTCACTTGCAATTCTAAGCCGTTCCTGTATTGTCTCTTCGGTCTCTGTCTTGCGGTCGCGAAGGCGTCGCTCCAGCTCCTGCATGCTGGGTGGCTGCATATAGATCAGTACGGCGGTAGGATCGAGGCGTTTCACCGAGCGTGCACCCTGAATGTCGATCTCCAATATCAGGTCGATTCCACATAACAGACGGTTCTCGACGGTTTTTCGAAGCGTTCCGTACAGATTTTTGTTGTACTCGGCGTACTCATAAAAGCTGCCCAGCCGAATTTCGGCCTCAAAAAGTTCTCGGTTCAAAAAGTGGTAGTCGACTTCGTCTACCTCGTGGTTGCGCCGCGTTCTTGTCGTGGCGCTGACACTCAATTCCAGGTCCTTCAGGTTGTTCATTACCGCTGCAACCACAGTGCCTTTGCCAACGCCTGACGGCCCAGAAATGACAATAAGTCGTCCTTTGCGCGCTGGCGCATTTGATTTCGATACTTGCGTTACACTCAATTCAATCCTCATCCATAGGCCGATGCCGCCATCGCGCCAGGAAGCGAAAAGGCGCGCACAACGGATACCGATAGTATAGCAGAAAGCTGCTGCGTCGAGGGCAGTGCGCTTGACTTCTGTCTACTTTTTGTGCCATAATAATGCCTGTAACAGGCGAATTTAATCACTTGTTGACACTCATTGCCATTTCATTTTGAACGCGCTTAATTACCTCTTATTCCCTGGCGCGGGCCATTCGGTTCGCCGCGCGAATGAGGCGGCTCGCGCGCGTTTTTAGCGATTCAGCGGTCGCTCTGGAGGAGAGTTCATGGCGGGTACAGGCAGCGGAGATCTTTTCGATCAGGATGGTGGACCGGAAGCAGCTCAGCGCGGTAAGCCAAAGTCGAGCCAGGAGCGTGCTGCCGAGGATCGCCTCGTCGACGAGCAGAGCGCTTCCGTTGGGCACGTAAAGGGAGACTACGGCGGCAACCAGATTCAGGTTCTCGAGGGTCTCGAAGCGGTTCGCCGAAACGTCGCCATGTACATCGGCGGCACCGACTCCAAGGGTCTTCACCATCTGTTTACCGAAGTTAGCGACAACGCTGTTGATGAAGCGCTTGCCGGCTACTGCGACCAGATCGATGTTGTGTTGCATGCCGATGGAAGCATGTCTGTTCGCGACAATGGCCGCGGCATCCCCGTTGATATCAACACACAGTATGGCGTTTCCGGCGTTGAGCTCGCTTTAACGAAACTGCACGCTGGCGGTAAATTCGGCGGCGGCGCTTACAAGGTTTCCGGCGGTCTGCATGGTGTCGGAGTTTCTTGCGTAAACGCAACCTCCGATTGGCTGGATGTCACCGTTACACGAGACAGCAAAGTGCACCGGATCGGCTTCCGCCGCGGAGTAACCCATGAGCCATTGCGTGTAATCGGCAAGGCGAAAGCTACAGAGCATGGCACGACGGTTCACTGGCACGCCGATCCTGAGATTTTTGGAGAGCACCAGTATGATCCCGAGATCGTCGAGCGTCGCCTGCGCGAGCTAGCGTACCTCAACAAAGAGGTGACTCTCACCCTAACTAACGAGCGAGATATTCCGGAGCCTGATCCTGTCGACGCCGCTGATGGCGTGCTGCTGG
>CAIXIX010000601.1 GCA_903919615.1 uncultured Chthonomonas sp. | reverse complement strand
CGGAACGAACCGCGCTGCCTGTGCCTCCGGAAGGAACTGGAATGAAACAGCTACCGGACGCCCCAATCATTTTGCCCGCGCAGAGGAGCCTTCCAAAAGCGCCTTCACGCATCATAAGAAAATCAGCCGGAAGAACCGAGGTGGAGTAGCATTCGCTACCTCCACCTCGCTCTCTTTTCCTAATCCGGGTGACAAATCCCCGCCTCCACTACAGAAATTCGCGCATGTCGGTAGGTTGGCGGCAGTAACGGCGGTGGTCAATGAAGAGCATAAGTAGGGGCGCTGCGGTAGATTGTATGCGCCTTCCAATGTTGATCCGGTTGAGCTGCGCCTCCTTGCAGCCCAATGCCCCTCCCACTGCAGAGACAAGCGCCACACGTTGTTGTCTGGAGCGTGAAATTAATGAACCAAGATCAGCCTCCAAATACCGTATAGTAGTTAGTAACCTGTTTCACCAGCGCTGCGTCTAACTGTCGAGACTGTTCGATAGATTGAATCGCAGAATTCGGAGTAGAGGCTAAACCGCTCACCGCGAACCTCGTTTACGATAGCTGTTGCAAACTATGATAAATCAGGAAGCCTGTGCGCCTGGGTGGAGATCACCAATGAACGGGGAGCGGACGGCGACTACCGATGAGGATGGCCTGCTCGTCGCTCGTTATTTGCGCGGCGAGGCGTCAGCGTTCGACACGCTGTTCGCGCGGCACCAGGACTATGTGTACCGAATTATCTACGGGATCGTCGGCAGCGCTGAAGAGGCGCGCGACCTGACACAAGAGGTGTTTGTTCAGGTATTTCGATCGCTGCCGAAGTTTCGAAATGGCGCCAGATTCGCGACGTGGCTCTATCGCATTGCGGTAAATCGGGCTGTCGACGCGGCTCGTGGCTCTCGAAAATGGCGATTTTTGCCTGTGCTAGAAGTTCCGGGGCTGCTGCAGCGACGAGACGATGCCGACAAAGAGCCAGAAGCCATCCTGATGCGTGCAGATGGTGCAGAAACGATTCAGCGAATGCTGATGAAGTGCCCCGTAGGGCATCGGGAAATCCTGGTTCTTCGTTACTATCGTGATCTTACCATTGAAGAGATCGCTGAGACTCTGAGCATCTCGGAATCGGCAGCGAAGGTGAGGCTTCACCGCGCACGCCACGTTTTTAAAGACATCTACATGGCAGCAACAGACGGTGCGGACGTACAAGACGCACATGGAGCGGCGAATCATGTCGGTTAGAAATGGTAATTCGCTAAAAGATAAAATGTGCCAGACGGTTCAGAACAAGCTGCTTGATATGCTTGACGGTGGCCTACGTTCAAACGAGCACGAACAGGTTACCTCGCATCTCGCGAACTGCTCTGCATGTTCTGCTGAACTTGCAAGCCTGCTCAGTTCTGAGCTAGCCTTGCGCGAATCCATGTCAGCCGTTCCGCCTGCGGGCGACCTGTATCCGGAGTTCTTATCTAGAATTCGGGCTGAGAATGCTATCGAACCGAAGAGGCTGCCGCGATTTGCTGGCGGTCTCGCATTTGCCTGTGTCGCAGCAACATGCTGGATGCTCTTTACATCTTCTCAACACAGCTCTGCGCCGGTTCACACACTCAATGTGACTCCTGGCCAGACAGCGTTAGCCGCGCAGCCCAAGGCTAGCCAGCCCGCGCCAGAAAGAGCTGCACAAGGCAATGCGATGGCAGGGCTTCACGAACCGCAAAGCCAGGTCGAGGACCATATGGCGCAGTTTGGATCAGACAGACACCGGCGCATCGCGATGGTTATAGCAGGTGAACGCATTACTGGCAATTCACTTGTTATTAAGGCGACGGTAGGGAAAGTCTCTAACGAGAGCGGACTTCGAAGGTCACCGGCTGCCACGGATCAGACAAGTCGTGCCGATACCACCCTTGCAGCAGGAACTGTAGCAACACAGTTTTCTTTGTCTGAAGAAGCCAAGGCAGTACCAGAAAAACGTTTATTCGCTTCAAATTCGCCTGCTGCTGAGACGTTTCGACTTAAAGTTGAGGACGACGTTCGTGGGTTTACGTCTGAGGCTCTCAGTTCCGGCGGGGCTAATTCCACACTGAGTTCTGCGGAAAGCAATAACACTCGCGTAAGCATCATCATGGATACCGATAGCAGCGTATCCGGTAAAGAGTAAGAGGTTTGACAGCTATGCCACTACGCACCCGATTCTATATTTCGCTGACATCCGCCGCACTCTTTATGGTGTGTTCGTCGCTGCCCACACTGGCATCGATGGCAAGTGACAAAGAGAACGAGGCGCGGCAGGAAGCGCCAGTAGCTTCTCGCCTGCAGGTAAGCGGGTCTCGGTCCGCCATAACTGTCGAAGCGGATCATGCCGATCTGCAAAGCGCACTGAAGGCGCTTTTCGTTCAGTCTGGCAAGCAGTTCGACGTAGAAGCCGGAGTGGCGGGGCAGATAACCTTGCGTCTCAGTCTGCAGAGCCTGGAAGCATGCCTGCAGTCGATTTGCAAGCAGACATTCATGAGGTACCGCATCGATCCCGCGACCGGTGTGTTTCATTTCGAGCAGGATACTGCGGCGATAAAGGCCTCCTTCGCGCGTCTGGAGAACCTAAACGCAGAGTTGCGGCATCAACTGCGAACGCTTGGCCTTGAACTGGCTGCTGATACAGGGTTGTCGGATGCCACCAAGGCTGCCCAAACCAAGGGTGCAGATCGCTCGCTTACAAATGGCGGCCCAGGTGGCCGCGCTATGGCGAAGTCTCCTGGGCAGGGAGGTATGGCAGGCGGGTTCGGCGGCGGCGCTATAGCGAGTGGGAACATCGCTGGCGAAAGCGTTGGAAAGCGGGCCGCTACTGCCGCGCCAGTACAGACGCCGGCCGCAGCAAAGATTTCCCAAAATGGTGTTTCGCAATACAGCGCTTCAGATAGGGTTGGAACAGTCTCTACCGACTATTTATCTGCCGATGCTGTGATGCAAATTCTACAGGCATCTGGAAATACCGCAGAGCCTCAGTCGGTAACTCAGTTCAACAACAGTTATCGGGATATGCTGAATCGCAATGGACTGGTCGCTATTAACACGCAAGGCGCAGCCGTTGCGATGACCGATGTATTAACCGAGCTGGCGAAGCAAGCGAACGTGTCGCTACTCGTCGATCCGCTTGTACCACGCGGCCCTAAGTTCCGCATCACGCTCACGCTGCCCGCGACCACGTTAACAGAAGCGCTGAATCTCATCTTGCCGCCGGCAAGGCTGCGATGGCGGACGATGAATGGGGCAGTTTACATTACGACTTCACCAGACTTCCGCATTTTCTACGGATCTAACCCTTCGCCGTACTACAGCTTCGGTAACTCTGCCCAGGGAACCCGATCCGCTCTGGACGGCCAGCAAAATGGCCAGCAAAATGGCCAGAACGCAAACGGCCAGTCACCGCCATAAGCTCCCTCTCATAGAATTGCCGCCACTACCATAGTATAATGAGGCTGCTGCTGGTCTATCAAGTAAGCGAGTAACACGCAGCGAATGAATATGAGGCGGTCTGGCTATGATCGAAAAGGGCGGATACATTCGGGACATCCTTGCCAGTACGGCAGGGGCGCCCGCGACAGCGCATGGATGGGTTAAAACCCGGCGTGACAGCAAAGGCGTACATTTTATTCAGTTAAGCGATGGCAGCTGCTTTGCAGATTTGCAGGTTGTAATCGACGCGGGTTCCATCCCGGAAGATATTCTCAAACATGTTACAACAGGCGCTTGCGTTCGCATCTCAGGCGATCTGGTGGAGAGCCCTGCGGCTGGTCAGAATGTTGAGCTACGAGCCAGAGAGATTGAACTGTTCGGACCGGCCGATTCTCAAACGTATCCCCTGCAGAAAAAAGGGCATACGATGGAGTTTCTGCGCGATATCGCGCATCTGCGTTCGCGTTCCAACACGTTTGGCGCTGTCTTCCGCGTTCGCAACGCCCTGGCCTACGCGATCCACTCATTCTTCAAAGAGCGCGGCTTCCTGTATGTCCACACACCGATCATAACCGCTTCCGATTGTGAAGGCGCTGGCGCAATGTTCGGCGTAACCACGCTGGATATGCAGAACCTTCCCAGAGTTAAGGAAGGCGAGCGCAAGGGTCAGGTCGACTATACAGAAGATTTCTTTGGTAAACCAGCCTTTCTTACTGTAAGCGGCCAGCTAAACGCAGAGATATTCGCCCTCGCTTTTTCAAACGTCTATACCTTCGGGCCGACGTTCCGAGCTGAAAACTCGAACACACCTCGCCACCTTGCTGAGTTCTGGATGATTGAGCCAGAGATGGCCTTCTGCGATCTTCAGGGCGACATGAAGCTCGCAGAGGCGTTCCTGAAGTATGTCATCGCGAAGGTAATGGATGAGTGTTCGGCCGACTTGGACTTTTTCAATAAGCGGATCGATAACACAGTCCTTGAGACGCTTGAGAACGTAGTTAACAACGACTTCGTTCATGTTACCTACACCGAGGCAGTTAAGATTCTCGAGAAGAGCGGGCAGACCTGGGAGTTTCCGGTGCATTTCGGCGCAGACCTGCAGTCTGAGCACGAGCGATACCTTACAGAGCAGACCTTCAAGCGCCCAGTAATCGTTACGGACTATCCAAAAGAGATCAAAGCCTTCTACATGCGCGCCAACGACGATGGCAAGACCGTGCGGGCCATGGACGTGCTTGCGCCGCGTATCGGAGAGATCATTGGGGGCAGCCAGCGCGAGGAGCGATACGACGTTCTGCTCGATAAGATTCGACAGCAGGATCTCAATGAAGAGGCCTACTGGTGGTACCTTGAGTTGCGGAAGTATGGCAGCGCGCCGCACGCCGGGTTCGGCCTCGGCTTCGAGCGACTCATGCTCTACCTCACAGGAATGAAGAACATCCGGGACGTTATTCCGTTCCCACGCACGCCGGGAAGCGCAGAGTTTTAATCAAATATGTCTGAACTTTTTGCCGCTTCGGGCGAGAGCCTAATCCGCGCAGCGCTTACGCACGCGCGCTCGTCTGAGCCCTCCAAGAGCTGTCGCGCTTCGCTCTCCTGGCCGTGCATGCCCCAGATACTGCGTAAATGCGGGCAGAGCACGGTTGGAACGGATCTCGAGGTCTTTGACTCAAAGGGCAACCCGATCCCACTTCCCGTTCTCTGGCGTGGTATCGATGGGTCTCGGGTTCATATCCGCCGGACAGACTCTTCTCCACCTGGCCTTGGTGCACCACTGGTAACGAATGCGCCGGTACTCACCGGCCTCCTACCTGGCAGCGCTGCCCGAACGCCTGGCAGCCCTGTATTTGGCGCAGTTGAGGCTGCGCTTCGCAAAGCTGGGCTTTACTTAGCTGCATCTCAGGAAGATGGTGCTGTCGCCCTTCAGAGCGCCTGGCAGCAACTGTCCGCTGCGATCTCTGCCACCGAGACCGATAACAATGCGCTGAACGAAGCGTTGGAGACAGCGCGTCACCTATACTCTGAATCGCTACGTTCAATTGCAAGCACGATCGATACGCGTGGTCTCAAACGCCCCATCCTGGTAACAAGCGCACTTAGCCACTTCGCCAACGAGGTCGTGTCCGTTTCGCTCGCATCGGGTGAAATGCCAGTTACCGCCATAGGGCCGGAGGGTCAGGGGCAGCAGGTGCAGATCGTTGAGCGTACCACGGAGGATGGCCTCCTTCAGCGCACTGCCTTATTTGTGGCCGCCAACGTGCCATTAAATGGCTATGCAGTATGGGATCTGGGTGCGACACTGATTCCGGCTGAGGCAGAAGATGAGGTGACGGTTTCGCCGACGCATCTCGAGAACGAGTATGTGCGGGTCGAGTTTGACCCTCGATCGGGAGTGATCACGAGCATCTTTGATAAGGTGAGCGAACGAGAGCTTTTCGAGGATGCCTGCGAAATTCAGCGAAATGGCAAGCGGACGATTAATGTCGACCGATGCGGTAATGTCCTATATAAGGACCTGACAACAGGTGACAACGGTATTGAGGGAAGATTGGGACAGCTGTTTGAACTGGACGACGCTGTGGTGGTGGAGTACGGTCCAGTGCGCGGCGCGATCCGACACGAACGCCACATTGGAATGGTGCGCGTCACGCAGACAGTTCAGCTCACCGCTGGCAATGGGCGTATCGATTTTGTCACACGCATCTCAGGGCAAGGCGACCCCGCATCCATTACCGCCTCCTTCCCACATGCAGTTAACTGCACCACTGCCTCTTTTCAGACGCCATTCGGGTTTATCGAGCAAGCAGTGTTTGCTTCTGCATCTGGTAAAACGACACTGCATGGTGGCACCGGCTTGCCGACCTACTGGGTGGACCTGAGTGAAGGCGACTACGGGACGGCCCTGCTAAACAACAAAGGGGCCTTGTGCAGCGTGGATGGCAACGGAGTGTATATCGAGCTTTCTGGAGGCGCCATACCAGAAGAGACAGGTTGGTCTCACGAGCTCAAATACTCCTACCTGCCGCACACCGGAACGCTTGTGGATGGTGAGGTAGTTGAAAATGCGAGTGCGATTTCCATGCCGCCATGGGGAATGCCGATAACAGGCAACAGGCAGGGCAGGCTTCCACTTGAAAAGTCATTTGTCGAGGTCGATAGCGCTTCGATTTTTATCGAAGCGGTATGGCCCTTTACCGCAACGGGCGAAGTCGGATCAGGTGTGCTCGTAAGGCTGTATGAGGCTTGCAATACGCGCGGCGAAACGCTCCTTACGACAGCGTTACCGGTGAAATCCGCGTGGCTGTGCGATCTGGCCGGAAATAACCTCGAAGAGATTCCATTGGAAGGGGGCGAAGCGGCGATTCCGTTTCAACCCTTTGAAATAATCACGGTTAAGTACGTTTTCTAGAGAGACGATCGCTATGAAACTGATCGATGCGCTTCCAGTGCTGCTGCCAACCGACGATGACGTTGCCTTTTACGCGGAACACGGATACTACGTATCTAAGGTACTTTTTCCGCCCGAGGAGATTGACGCCGTGTTGGAGGCGAGTGAGCGATTTTATCGTCTTGAGCTAGATGAACCGTCGGCGCCGGGTTTGGAAGCGTACAGACCAACCGGAAAGTATGGCGCAGGGTTGCGAAAGCACGATCAGTCTTCGATGTTCAGCACGGGACTTCGGGCACTGGCGACGCATCCGATTCTGGGAGCAATCGCAGCGCGACTCGCGCAAACACCGTCAGTCCGGCTATGGCACGAACAACTTCTGTATAAGCCGACGGATAATCCCGACAAACAGTCCAACGTCGGCTGGCATACCGACCGTGGTTACTGGAAAACCTGTACCTCCGCCAATATGATAACGGCCTGGGTTCCATTTCACGATTGCGACGAAGAGATGGGCACCATCACGATGGTCGATGGCAGCCACCGCTGGCCCGATAACACCGCTGGCCTGAACTTCTTCAGCAACGATCTTGAAGGCCTCGAAAAGAACTTCATCACTGGTGGCAACCCCATCGTCAAAGTTCCGATCAGTCTGCTAAAAGGACAGATCAGCTTTCACCACTGCCAAACTATTCACGGCAGCGGCCCGAATCGTAGCCCACTCCCACGCCGGTCCATCGCTGTACATATGCAGGATGACGCAAACCGCTTCCGAGAGTATCGCTATCCCGATGGCAGATTAGCCCGCCATGGCAACGATCTGCTCTGCCGCAAACACGGCGACTACCCCGACTACACCGACCCCATCTTCTGCCCCGTAATCTGGCCAAAATAGACCTCAACGACTCCGCCTCTCAATCCGTCATTTCGAGGGAGCGGTGCGACCGGTGAAATCCCCCACTTGCCGACGAGTACCACCACATCCGGCGTACGAGCATTTAAGTCGTGAGTGCCTGCACAATCCTCGATCTTATGCGGCAATGAACATTTCGGCTCCGACGGTTTTAGGCTCGGGAATCGCCAGCGCCAAACAGGTTACTGGTCGTACCGGTCGTTCAAGTGGTACAGGCATTCTGTACCCATCCTACCACCCTCACAGACATCAACGGCTTCAAAGACATCATGGACCTCCAACACCTGCGCTGGCCCGGGCGCGCGAAATATCATCAGGCACATCGTTCTCTCGTAGGCAGCGAGTGCGCAGATTGCGAACGCTAGAAGAGTGATCGTTCCGTTCGCAAAGCGTATCACGTCTAACCTATCGCCGGTCAGGCCAGCATTACCAGATTGTCAATCTCAGCCCGCAGGGGCGTCAGGCGAAGCTAAGCCTGTTGAATTGTCAAACCAAATGCCGCCGCAAATACCTCTCATACAACTCACACCGGAATACCGGATGGCCGTCCCTGCCCTGTTTGATTACCCCGGAAGCCAACAAACGATAGTAGGCATCACGGCTGGATGAGGTTTTACCGGCAAGCATCAGCTGCACATTTTCGACCACGGCGGGCAGCCTGGAGACGGAGACAAGGATGCGCTTAAGGTGATCGTTAAAGGGCCCGTCGTCGCGGTCCGCATCTTCAATGAGAGTGCCAAAATCGTATTTGCCGGTTGCAAGGGTATCCAGCGCCCGACGTGTGAGGAATGGTTGGCCCGCGAGCAGGGCATAGAACCGCTCCACATCCTGATAGTTGGTAAGTGGGCTGCCGTAGCGGCCGTTGAGGTCGACGACCTGCTGAATGTTAAAATCGTCCAGCTCCAACTTTCGCCCTACGTTGAACGGGGACTGGTTAAGATCTTGTATAAACAGGTGCGCCTCTGTAGCATAGGCGATGACTACGGTCAGTTTGCTCCACGGTCCGTCCGGTTCGGTGGAGCGAGAGTTGTGCCAGGACCGCACAAGCCCAAAAAAGTCTGAGGCAAACGGCGCAAGAAACAGCTTGTCCACTTCGTCCATAAACCAGACCACTGGCTCATCTGCGGAATCCAGAAGCTCGCGCAGAAACGTCTCCATATTCAGATTTGCGCCAAAAATCGGGTCCCATTCCGTTTCGAAATCGTACTTGAATTTAAGCTGCCGGGCCAGCGTGGCAGCTAGCAGCTTATAGAAGTGTTCCTCAGAGGCCATCTGCGAGCTGTTCAGCTTCTGAAAGTCTGTCATACCATACCGCCAACCGGCGAGTTTAGCCTGCCGCGTGCCCTGAGCCAGCAGGCTGGTTTTGCCCATCTGCCGTGCGCCTTTTACCAGCAGAATGCTTTCAAGATCCTGGAGCGCCTGCTGAAACTCCTGATCAACGACGCGGCGGACATAGAAAGGCGAATCCGGTGGAATCGCGCCGCCTACAGGCTCCAGCTTGAACGGCTCTGCGGACGGTTTTATCGGCTCATTAATCGCTGAGAGTAGTTCAACACACAGCTTGTGATCATCCTCTGCAGATGTCCATACGAACGTGTTGAGCGGCCTGATAATCGCTCCGATTACGCCGTCGATCATCTCTTCCGTGCCTATTTTTACTGGCAGGATGGAGGGCTTGCTCGTTTTTGCGTGTTGGTCGCTGGCCGTTTCGATTTCGAATTCAAGCATTTCGCTCTGCATCGCCCTGGGAGAGACAATCGCAATAACCGCGTCCGCTTTGCGTATTCTCTCCTCCACGGCCGCCGCCCACTCCACGCCAATCTTAACCTGATGGTCAATAAACACCTCATGGCCGCAGGCAATTAACTGCTCTTCGAGAGTGTGCAACACCTTCTCATCCGGCTGAAGATTGCGCCGGTATAGCAGTGCGACCTTTTGCGGGGTGACGGCTGCAGCAGACGCAGCAGGGCTATTCTTAGCCGCACCGGGAACAGAATTGATTCGGGTTGGTGTTTTACTGTTTCCGAAGTCTTTACCGAAAAGATTGTAAAGCGATACAACCTGGTTGTGCTTGGCCGTGCCATCTCCTAACACGTAGATCCGCGGAAGCCAGTCATCAAACTGTTGCAGCCATGTTGCGTACTGCGCAGAGAGAAGAATGTGGCCGGCATCGCCGAAATCCATTACTCTCTGGGCTGTGTTGATGCCCTCACCCACAACGTTCTCTCGTCCGGCGATATCCATCTGCCGCTGTACCAATCCACTATGAATGCCCATTCGGACTGGCGGGTCGGATGATTTGCTGAGCGACCTGCAAACTTCTAATGCGCACTCTGCCGGAGCAAACACGTCATTAAAGAACAGCAGCGCCATGCCGTCGCCGGTTGGCAATGGTTTTACCGCGTCTGCAGCTTTTGCCCGCGCGAACGCGGCAGAGGCATTGACGACAGCATTGAGCCTATCGAGAGACTGAGACTGGGCGCTGGTAGACTGGCGAGAATAGCCGACTATGTCGAGGAATAGAACATAGGCGATTTGTGCGGTGCGTTGGTTACCTGTCATGGTATTAGTTTACGCCTTTATCTTCTCTATTCCAGCGTTATCGCCAGAAGGAAAGGTGCGGAGCCTTGCATGGTCGAGACGAAGTCGATTGTCTCGATACGCGCGCCGGGAAGCGGGTTATCACGTACGTTCTTGAAAAGACGGATCTTGCTATGTTCCGCCCTGGTCGCAACATTTTCGCCTGTCCATGCCACAGTAGAACCAGAAGTAATGGCCTGGGAGTTCCACCAGTCACGCACGTCGCGGCCGTAAATAATAGGAAGGATTTTCGTTTGGCCGTCTGTATAGTGGAGAACGAACTGCCCAATTTGTACGCCATCGGGATCTATCCAACCGGCGCCCATGAGAAACGCCAGTTTTCGGCAGGCGCGATGCACCGGGATTCTATCTATCCTACGGGGGAATCCCCGAAGGAAGCTTTCTGTGTTGGCGCTTGCCACCTGCACGACGCCGCGGATGTCGAACCGGGCGCCGGCGAGCGTCTGCAACCCGACTTGAAGCGCCGAGAGGTTGTTTCCGATGTTGCTGGGATCGTGCCAGGACTCTGTGGGAAGCGCATTGAACTGACGCGATAGGTCAATCTGCGCAGATGTCGCCAGCGCGCTGCGGGGGATAACCCGCCGTCGCACTTCGGCGAAACGAGCGGCTGCTGCCCGGCGTGCAGCCTCTTCGATGCGCCTCTTTTCCGCCGCCTCCCGGGTTGCTGCGGCTGCCTTAGCCGCCTCGGTAGCGGCCAGCTCGTGCATTGTAACCGCTCTCCAAACTCGCGCAGAGTTGTCATAGCCGGAGGTCAATAGCTCCCCGCCATCTGCAGAGAACGCGGCGCACGTTACCCCGTGCTCGCCCGCCTTTAGCGAAAGCACCTGTACGCCCGTCTCTACATCCCACAGCCGCGCCGTGCCGTCATCCGATCCGGTGACTATCTGGCGGGAATCCGGGGAGAACTGAACGACCTTCACTCCGCTCAAGTGCCCCTTTAGCAACTGGAGTGGTTTGCCGTTACGCACATCCCAGATGATTGCAGTCTTGTCGAAACTGCCGGTTGCCAGCAGTTTGCCATCCGCCGACCAGTCGACCGAGGCAACTGAATTCGTGTGTTGGAGTCCCATTGAGAACAGTTCCCGGCCCGTGCGCACCTCCCAAACGGCCGGATAACTGGATTCGGAGCCTGTAAGCAGGCGAGAGCCATCCGGGGAGAATACCGCGCCCATAAAATTGACGCCCCTCTCTTCTGCCAGGCTCAATCGCTTTTTACCGGTAGTAAGGTCCCATACTACTGCCAGATTACCGGTTCCCGTTACGAGCAGTTTACCATCACGCGAGAAGGCGGCGAACGATCCGAGAAAGACACCAGTTTCCTTCAAGCCGGGCAGATCCAATAAGTGCACTCCAGCAAATCGTGAGCAGACTGCCAGACGACTTCCATCTCTCGAGAACACGATCGATGTAATTCTGCCGCCGTTGATTATGCGACTCCGAATCTCGTGACCGGTCTGCAGATTCCAGAGCGTAACCATTCCGGTCGGGTCCGCTGTTGCAGCCGTCCGGCCATCACTGGCGATGTCAGAAGCGACAAGAGTCAGCGCTGCACCGCGCACGTCGAGTGTACTGCTCGGGACATGTACGGCATATTGACTTACCGCGCCGTTTTCGCCGCCAGACATGCAGTATTTGCCGTCGGGCGAAAATGCAACGCTGTATACTTGCGACGGCGTCCTGAGCCGGCGCACCTCGTCTCCGGTCTGCAGACTCCATAGCCGAACTGTCGCGTCTACGCCGGCTGCAGCCACTATATCGCCATTTGGCGATATAGCCACATCGTTGACCGTCTCCCTGAAGCCCTTGAATGTCTTGATGCACTCTCCGGTTGCGACGTTCCACGCCTTCACTGTTCTATCGTAGCTCCCAGTCACGAGTGTCCCGCCATCCACTGAGAAGGCTACTGATGTCACCGCCGCCGAATGTCCGTTAAGCGTGTGCGCCATTGCGAGAGTTTCGGCATTCCACAGGCCACAACTACTAGCCGAGCTGGAGGTTGCGAGGAGGCGGCCATCCGGAGAAAAGGCGATATCCCGCCTCAAGAAACCATTCGGCAAAAATGACGAGACCAAGTGAAGCTGTTGACCGGATTGAACGTCCCAGAGACGCACTGTTCCGTCTTGACCGGTCGTGGCGATGTGGCGCGAGTCGGGCGAAAAGGCGGCCCCAAGTGCGGCATCCTTGTGTCCCTTCAGCAGATGCGCGAGGCTGCCGCTAGACCGATCCCATAGCCCAATATCGCCATTTAGGCCCGTTGCTACAAGCCATCGTCCGTCCGGCGAACAGACCACGCGAAAACAGCTGCCAGCAAGCCCTGGCAACTGGCGAACGAGTTTGCCTGAGCCGAGATCCCACTCGTGAACGCTTGTGCCTCCTGTGGTATATGCTCGCCTGCCATCCGGGCTGTAGGCGACGCCATACACGTTACCAGTTGCCAGGAGTGATGATGCAGCCTGATTGAGCTGTTTTGTCAGGTAGCCGTATTCGAAACCCCTACGAGGCTGAGACTTTTGCGCTTCCACGATCTGTGTCGCAAGGGTGGCGTTATCGGCATCCAACTCATTGGCCGCCATCACCATATTGGCGCCATACGACTCAAACGCCAGCCTCTTCGCAGCCACAGCCTGCGCTCTGGCCCGCCCCTCCGCCAGCACCGCAACCTGTTTCTCGGCGACGGTAGCCTTCTGAGCGTTGTTCACTGCGCGCAGGCGTGTTTCAGCCAACTGGAAGTTGAGGTCCGCTCGCTTTGTTGCCTCCTCAGCTTGCCGTCGCCGCTTTTCCGCTTCGGCGGCGCTGCGTGTAGCCGTCGCCGCACTCTTGCGAGCCTCGGATTCCGCCGCTGCACGATCGGAAGCGCTCTTGTTGGCGATTGCCTCGGCGCTTATAGCCCGGTTCCTATCGCGAATCGCCTCCTTCTCAGTAGCTGCAGCTTTGTTAGCATTGGAGATCGCCCAGGCAGCCAGCGAGGTCATGACGAGAACTATGAAACCGGCAGCGCTAACCACGCGCAGCATTCCAGATCTGTACGCCGCTCTCTGCCTGCGCAGCTCCGCATCCGGCATGCTCCGCTCAATCCAGCCCTTATCGAAAACCCGCTCATAGATACGATTGCGAACCCGCAGCTCGCTCTGGACACTGGTGGTAATGCCTGAGAGTTTAAGCACGGCAACCAGGCGGCTCGTGTCGTCATCCGCCACTCGCATGCGCGTGTTCAGCACCTTGCCATACAGATCGAGAATGGCGGCTCGATGCTCCTCTTTGCGATCGGTATCGAGATAGCTGGAGAGTATGCGATTGGAGACGTCCGCAAGATTGACATTGCGCTCCCTCGCCTTCGCCTCGAAGAACATCGAAGCCACCACAGCATCCACAAGGGCAGGCGTTGGCGTGGAGGCGTAGGAGCCCCCTAAATTCCCCAATCCTGGGGGATTTAGGGGGCCACTCCTATATCGTGAGCTCACAAGTGTTTGGACAGGCAAAGCTGCCGCAATCTCCGCGCAAAGCGCCTGTGTGAGGAAGGGGTGCCCGTTCGTCCAGTAGAGAACGCGTTCGAGTATCTGTTGGCCGGCGGAAATAGGACTTATCGGGTTACTACTCAGGGGGTGTGAAAGGCAATACTACAAGTTATGCTGGCTCGAAGGATGGTTGGACGGGCGTGCCTTCAAAAACTGAATTAAGTCCATCCATTACGTTTATGCATTGTTTCCGTAACGTGGAGATGTAGCCT
>CAIXIX010000600.1 GCA_903919615.1 uncultured Chthonomonas sp. | reverse complement strand
GCAATACTACGTTCTATGCTGTAGCAGCCGATCTCGAACAGCGATGGAAGGCGAAAGAATCTGGAGCTGGAAACCTTTCAACTGGGACGATCTGAACCGGATGACAGCGCAGTCTGGGCAATCTGGAGCATATTATTCGACGTATGGATACGATGGTTTCGGGAGACGCGTGTATGCATCGGGTGTGCTCACGCGCGGCCCTACCTTCTACATTTTTGATGGCAGCCAGCTGATTGGCGAGATCAGTCAGCCGTGGGGCGGTAACCAGTTCGGTCAGACGGTGGTCAACACCTGGGGACCGACAGGGCTTGTATCAGAAAACATAACGTACGGTCCACCCGAGCCCTACCAGGCGAATATCAGTCTATGGTATGCCTATGGTCCTCAAGGTGAGACCAGACAGCTTACGAAGTCTGCTGGCTTCAGGTTGTGCTCCAGCCAGATGCCCCGCGCGGCAAACCGCTGGAGGCGACCGTGGATGTTACGCTCGCCGATGGTGAACGGCTGCGGCTGCCAGTTGTGGCCATGAGAGAGTAGGGTGAAGGAAAAAAGTAGTGCCCAAAGCGAATCAAGGGCGTAGCGCCACCAGATGAGCGTGTGCAAATACTGCAGCTGCACAAGTTGAAATACGTTTAGGATTGCAAGAGAGGAAACGGATGCTTCGGCGCATCAATTTGAATATAAATTGGACGGCTAGGGTCAGGCATCTGCCTCTCGCATCTGCAATCTTGCTGATTTTTTTGTGCGTAACGTGTTTCGCGCAGGGCCATTTGACGCCTATTCTTGGGCCGAAAATGGAACCCACCGGAAATGGAGCGTGCCGGTATTCTGTGGGAGTGATCGATCCGTTAAAATCTAATCAGATCGAAACCACGTTCCACATCAAAAATGAAGGCTCGAAACCGACCGCTATTGAACGCGTGCAAGCTTCGTGCGGATGTACTACTGTGCTGTTGGGAAGCGAAAGTGCAAGCAGATATACGCTTGCTGCAGGGGCAGAGGTTGGCGTGAAGGTGACCGTGGACGCCAGCCAGCTTCATGCGGGGCCGGTCGATAAGTTTGTATGGCTGTTTACCCAAGGCTCCTCAACACCGGCAGTGACTCTGGAGATAAACGCGGAGCTTCCTCGCCTGATCGAATTCGCGCCGCCGCGAATCGACTTTGGAACAGTCAAAGCCGGTGCAGATCGTTCTGCTGAACTTACTGTTCGTCTGGATGCCCGGCTTGCTGCTGATCTGCCCCCGCTTGTCTGTTCCGATCCTGATGTAATCGTTACTGCTGAGCCACCCGTCGATACAACCGCCGCCGCAGGGCAGTTTGTTACAAAACAATACCGATGCAAGCTCTCCAGTCAGGCCCATCTCGGAGCTCTGAATGGCGTATTTACCTATGTTGCTGTTGCCTCTGGATCTTCAGCACAGAAGCGAAACGCGCAGGTCCTGGCCTCAACATCGGCATCGCTTGATGGGCAGATCGAGGGTTCATTCGGAGTGTCTCCTGGCACTATCGTTTTCGGGACCGTTGTCGCCGGCGAGAAGGCGAGCCGGCAAGTTGTAATCACTGCGGTCAGCCCTGATGTGCTCGCGGGACTGAGGGTCCTCAATGCCGGCCCATGGCTGAGTGCGAAGATCGTTCCAGACAAGGACAAGCCCAACGCTTCCGCAACCGGTCGTGGGAGCCTCGTAGTATCGGTTCTCCCCAACATCCCATTCGGAGGCGTTCAATCGCAGGTTGTGATCGTTTCCAGGAGTGAGCAGCGATTGATCGTGCCTGTTCTGTTGCAGGTTAGTAAGAAGTGAATCTATGCCAAAGGGCAACAAAAAGTTGACAGATTGCCTACCCGCGACAGCTACTAAGCTTTTCAGATAGATGGTTTACTTCAGTAGCCGATTGCGGCAGCATCCGATGAACGTGGATCAGATGCACCAATGCGCTCGCCAGTAATCGGATTAATCAGGATGCCCTCCGCATCGCCCCATCGATTTGTCGATCGGTGCGGAGAGAGCGCATGCCCCATCGCTTCTAACTTCGCGCGCACATCCTCCGAAATCGCGTACGGCTCAAGTTCAGCCACATCCGGCAGCCACTGATGGTGCAGCCTCGGCGCGGCGATCGCCCTTGGCAGATCCATGCCATGATCCACGACATTCAAAATCACCTGAAGCACGGTATTGATAATCGTTGGGCCGCCCGGGCTGCCAATCACCAGATAGAGCTTTCCGTTCTTGGTAAGGATCGTAGGTGTCATTGAGGAGAGCGGGCGTTTGCGAGGTGCGATCGAATTCGCCTCGCCCTGGATCAAGCCGAATCCGTTCGGCACGCCCGGCTTACTGGTGAAGTCGTCCATCTCGTCGTTTAGCAGGAACCCGGCCCCAGGCACCGTGGCGCAGCTTCCAAAGCCCATGTTGAGCGTGTACGTATTGCTCACCGCGTTGCCCGCCGCATCCACCACGGAGAAGTGGGTGGTCTGTTGAGATTCGTAAGGCTGCGGTTTCCCATGCCCTATGGCACTGCTCGGTGTGGCATGCTCCAGATCGATCGTATGATCGATCTCTGCAGCATAGGATGTAGAGACGATGCCTTTGGTAGGCATTGTAACGAAGTCGGGGTCGCCCATGAACTCAGCCCGATCGGCGAAGGCTCGCCGCATCGCCTCGATCATCAGATGATCTGTGCGAGAGGAGGCGTAACCGGACGCGGCGAGATCGTGCCTGCCAAGAACGTTCAGCATCTCAAGAAGCGCTGCGCCACCGCTGCTCGGAGGAGGCATCGTGTACACGTCAAAACCTCGGTAGGCGCCATGCATCGGTGTGCGCTCTACAGCTTTATACTGTTTCAGGTCCTCGAGAGTGATGAGCCCCGCGTTATGTTTCATCGAATGGGCAAGCCTCGTGGCAGTTTCTCCGTGGTAGAATTCGGAAGGGCCCTTGGCTTGAATGCGAGACAGCGTCGCTGCGAGTTCAGGCTGCCTAAAGGTCTCTCCCGCCTGGTAGTACTTGCCGCCCTTCAGGAATATTCGTCTGCTTTCGTTACTACTCAGGGGGTGTGAAAGGCAATACTACAAGTTATGCTGGCTCGAAGGATGGTTGGACGGGCGTGCCTTCAAAAACTGAATTAAGTCCATCCATTACGTTTATGCATTGTTTCCGTAACGTGGAGATGTAGCCT
>CAIXIX010000599.1 GCA_903919615.1 uncultured Chthonomonas sp. | reverse complement strand
TGTGAACAGTGCTATTATTTGATGAGGATAAGTGTGCATATTGCACCAATCTGAGCCGTTTTAATGATTACACGAATAAACTGCAGAACGGAGCCTCACGCAGAATACGATCGTTGTTCGCCACGATGATGGCACAGCATTGCAGTAGAGTCGTTATTAGGAGCTGTTTTATCCCCCTCCCCCAACCCCTCCCACATTTGCTCGCTAGGGCTCACCTCTTTCCGCTTGTCTCCCTCGCACGCTCGGGCGCGGCAGAGAACACGGAGGGGACAGGGTAGCGCGCCTCCGGAACATGGCTGAGATATGATACATTGTTAGCTTACCCTCCCCTGATCCGCTCGCAAGCTCGCAGGGGAGGGAATAGATGCCGCTACTTCCGAATCGTGTCTCTGCCGTGCAGGTATGGCCTGAGCACTTCGGGTATCGTCACGGTACCGTCTGCGTTCTGATAGTTCTCGAGGATTGCGATCATAACGCGTGGCAGAGCGAGCCCGGAACCGTTCAGTGTGTGAACAAACTCAGGCTTCCCGTTCGCTTCGCGCCGGAAGCGCAGGTTCGCCCTCCGAGCCTGGAAATCTCGGAAGTTAGAGCAAGAGGACACTTCAAGCCACTCTCCTCCCTCTTCGCCTTTGCTTGCCGGAGCCCACAACTCGATGTCGTAAGTGATCGCCGAGGAGAATGTCTTGTCTCCTGTACAAACGGCTACCACGCGATATGGGATCTGAAGCAGGCGACAGATGTCTTCTGCATTATCCAGCAGAGTATCGAGCTCAGCATCAGAGTCTTCGGGCGCCACCAACTTTACCATCTCAACTTTATCGAACTGATGGCCGCGCTTGATACCGCGAACGTCTCGGCCAGCAGACATCTTTTCTCGGCGGAAGCAGGGCGTATAGGCGACGTATCGTTTCGGAAGGTCGTTAGGTCCCAGGATCTCGTCGCGATGTAGATTCGTTACCGGAACCTCAGCGGTTGGAACGAGCCAGAAATCCTCTTCCACATCGTGGTACAGGTTGTCTGCGAATTTGGGCAGGTTGCCTGTTCCATAGAGGCACTCTTGCTTTACAACGAAGGGAGGGTAGACCTCTAAGTAACCATGTTTTTCGATATGAAGATCGAGCATCCAGGTGATCAGAGCGCGCTGGAGCGCGGCGCCCGCTCCACGCAAAACGTAGAACCGGCTTCCCGAGATTTTTATGCCGCGCTCAAGATCGAGTATGCCTAGCTTTTCGCCGATATCCCAGTGAGAGAGTGGCGTGAAATCGAACAGCCTGGGCTCGCCGAACGTTCGAACAACAACATTGTCGGAATCGTCTTTGCCAACCGGAACCTTCTCGTGAGGAAGGTTCGGAATTTCCAGAAGGAGATTCTGCAGCTCGGTCTCCACTGTCTGGCGAACTGCATCGGCTTCGGTTATTCGGTCTCCCAGCGCTCGGAGCTCTGCGCGCCTGGCATCACGCTCCTCCTGTGGGAGAGTCTTCATTAGCGGCCCTAGCGCCTTGTTTGCAGCGTTTAGCTCGGCTTTCATCGACTCTGCGGAGGTCTTAAGCGAACGCACCTGCTCATCCAGGCTACGAACTCTATCTACGACGGCAGGGTCAACCCCAGCGCGCTCCAACCCGGCTTTTACAAAATCGGGCTGTTCACGAAAAAGGCGAATATCGAGCATTCCGGTCCGTTCCTCTCACCGCTCATGGTTGCATTATAGGGGTATTGTCTCATGCTGGAATAGACAGTGTCAAGCTGACGAAAGTTGCTGATAGCGGCAGCATCAAGCCAGTCTGTTGACGGGCGACCGGTATAATGAGAGGCAATGGGTAATCATCAGTTTAAATCTCTATTTGGCCAGAAGTCTGCCATTGCTGCGCTCAGGCGCGCATTGGATGCAGATTGCCTGCCGGGCTGTTACCTGCTAACCGGCGCAACGGGAGTGGGTAAGGGAGCAGTTGCACTGGCGCTGGCACAGGCGGCGGCGTGTCTAAGACCAGTGAGGGATCCGTTCGATTCTTGCGGCGAGTGCGAATCGTGCCGTCGGTCGTCATCTGATACGAATCCGGAGCTTAAGCAGTTTTTCCCTGCGGGAGACTATACGCAGATCGGGCAGTTCTGGGAGCGAGACGGCAAGTCGGACTCCGGGATCCTCTCAAGGACGCTTCAGTTCGCCCCGGTAATAGGCAAGAAGCGTGTGTACATTGTCGATCGCGCCGAGTCGCTGACGGAAGCGGCAGCAAACAGCCTCCTCAAGGTGCTAGAGGAGCCGCCATCCTATGCCCTTTTCATCCTCCTGTCGCCCGGCACATCTCGGGTGCTGCCGACGATTGTTTCTCGCAGCCAGGTTGTGCGGCTCACCGCATCGCCTCGCGCAGATCTCGCCCGATATCTAAACGAAGAGCTTTCGATTGAGTGGGCTCGTTCGGAACTGCTTGCTGCATTCAGTGAGGGCAGGACAGGGCAGGCCGTGCGGATGGCAATGACTCCCACCGTAGGTCAGGAGATCGCGGCGGTGATGGACTTTGCAGTCACCATACCGGGCGCACCCCCTGTGCGCGCTTTAAGGCTGGCTGAGCAGTTGAGAAAACTATCCGGTCAGCTAAAGGCACTGGTTGGGGACGACCGTCCGCCGGAGAGCGGTGAAGATTCTGAATCGGTGTCCAGCTCAAAAGAGAAATCTACACGTAGACAGGTTGCCGCAGCGCTGGATGTTATGGTGCTGTTTTACCGAGATCTCGTTGCCTGCTCGGCGGGAGGACGAGCGCGAGAAACCGTAATCAATCGCGATCGCGCTGAGAGTATTATGACTATCGCGCGAACGGATCAGCCATCGAGATGGGTTTCGTCTCTCGACGCTATCCTCATTGCGCGCAGGCGTCTCGACGCAAATGCGAGCATACCGTTATTAACCGAGACCCTTTGCATGGCGCTGGTTCGAACGTGAGCCGTTGCAGCGCTAAGGTATAATGCGAACACAATCACACATCTGAGATAGACGGGGCGTAAACGATGGATCACAGTTTTAAAGAGGGCGATAGCGTTCAGGTTGTTGATCGCGAAGCTACAGCGGACGATGCGAAGTCTGGGCTATTCTACAACCATTACCGCAATCTAACGGGCGTCGTGCAGAAGCCGTATGAAACTACCGAGGAGATTGCAGTCATCGTAGATGAGCCGAGTCTCAGTGATGCGATTTCCACTCGCCACGGCGAGATTCGCGCAGCGATGAAGGCGAAATGGCTCGATGGTCTCTCTGAAGAGGCGCGCGGCAGGCTCACCGACGCTGAAAAAGACTTCAGGTTGAATTACAGTATTCTGATCGCACCGGCAGACCTTCGACTCATTGATCCCACGGCGCGCATGACCAGCGCAGTTGAAAAGCCGATTGCGGCAGAAACGCATGCCGTTGAGGCGCCAAAGCGAAAGACCTCTGCCGAGATCGATGCCGAAGAGGAGGCGTATCGCCTCAGCCGGCAGGCGTCGGAGGAATAGGGACGAGGTCAAGTCTTTGAAGGCGGTGAGGTCGGTGAGGGCCTTGAAGTCGATGATGGCGCCGTAACGCGCGCGTATTACAAATTACAATCGCGACCTTAGCCTGAGCTCACCAATCATTGGCCGCAGGCTAGCATTGAGACGTGACGTGATCTACCCTGCAACCACGCGGATGCAGAGGCTTGGTGGCAAGTCAAATGACGGATAGCCCAGATAACAGTCACCATATGGATCTTGCTCCACCGCTGTCTGAGAAGCTTCAAGACTATCTTCGGTACTTGAAGCTTGCCCGCAATGTTTCGCCGCGTACGATCAATGCCTATCGGGCAGACCTCGAGCAGTTTCTTGGCTTCATGCAGTTCCATCCAGATCTTGGCCCGATGAGACTTCATCATCTGCAGCGCGCGCATGTTCGTGCGTTTCTTGCAGACCTTCAGCAGAGCGATTACACCAGAACCTCACTTGCACGCAAACTCGCCTCGATCCGCTCCTTTTGCAAGTGGGCGAGACGCCAGCGTTATATCGATTCAGATCCAACCATTGGCATCCTCACCATCAAGCAGGAGCGAAAACTTCCCAAGTTTCTCAGGATGCCTGAGATCGCTGCACTGATGGATGCTCCAGACAAATCGACCCCGGATGGCCTCCGCGACCGTGCCCTTCTTGAGCTTCTCTATGCCAGCGGGTTACGCGCAGGCGAGGCGCACCTGCTCGATCTTAAAGATCTCGACTTAACGGAGTTAGAAGTTCACGTGCGACATGGAAAGGGTGATAAGGAGCGGGTGGCTCTACTCGGAGACCAGGCCGCAGACGCGCTTAATGACTATCTTGAGCGAGGTCGTCCGGCGATGAGAAGAACGTGTACTGAGAACGATGCGGCGCTTTTTGTGAACAAGTTTGGAAGGCGATTATCGGATCGAGGTATACGTCGCATTTTTGACAAGTACTTTACCGATGCTTCAGACCGCCTGAAAATCACCCCGCACGTTCTCCGACACTCGTTTGCTACGCATCTGCTCGACAACGGCGCAGATCTGAGAGCCGTGCAGGAGCTGCTTGGACATGCGAACCTATCTACCACTCAAGTCTACACGCATGTGACGACGGAGAGAGTAAAAGAGGTCTACGACAAAGCTCATCCACGTTCATAATATTGGGTTAACGGAGGAAGGGTGGAAGTGTCTCGTCCTCCTCGTCCTCAACTTTTTCCTCGACAACCACATTCACGAGCAGATCGCTGCGATTACTTATCACTCCATCCACACCCATCTCAACGAGCCGTGCCGCAATGGTCATATCGTCTACGGTCCATGCATAGACAGTTAGGCCGCGAGATTTGAGCGCGGAGATGGTTCTTTCGTTGAGCAGTGGATATTGCCAGGTTACGGCCTCGGTATCGATGTGGTCCAGCAGGCCAACGAGCTCAAAGTTGAGGAGAAGCTCTTCACCCTCTTCGGCGCCAAGGGAGAGTGAAAGTGGCAACTGGGGATCCGCTGACCGGAACCTCGCCCGGCTTTCTGCACCCGCACCCGGCACAAGCTTGATAGCAGGTGGCAGAGGAGCCAGAGCACGCGCTACCAGCTCCTCCACACCATCGCCTTCACACTTCATATCTGCCATGATTGCGCAAGGCGCCTTCGCAGCCCAGGCAACTAGCTCACTAAGAAACGGGACACCTTCGCCAGCGCCAAGATTGAGAGCGTGGAGTACCTCGCTGTGGGTCGCAGCGATTTCCCACTGTTTCCCCGTAATGTCCACGACACGGGGGTCGTGAGCAAGCACCAGCGCTCCGTCTAGAGACCGTCGGATGTCGCACTCTACCATCTCGCAGCCGAGCTGCCTCGCGCGGCCGAAGCTCAGCATCGTATTCGCCGGGAACTCTTTTGGAGCGCCTCTGTGCCCAACACGAATCCAGAATTTTGCCGCCATGAAGCCCACCTTGATCAGCTTAAATTATATCGTCGGGCCTCCATCCAGCACATCTGCGCCTACGTGGCCTGAGAACTGACTAAAGTTTGCCACAAATTGCCGGGCAACCTGTAGGGCGGCACAGTCATACTCATCGCCATCGACCCAGGTAGACCTCGGGTCTAGAAGCTTGTGCGGTACGCCAGGAGCTTCGGTGGGCGAGCTCAAGCCAAAAATGGGATGTGTGCGATAGGGCACGTTATCAAGGTCCCCACGCAAAGCCGCGGTAAGCATTGCACGTGTGTGTGCGATCTCCATGCGTCTGCCGACTCCGCACGGGCCGCCAGTCCAACCTGTATTCACGAGCCAAACCTGCGCAGGATGAGCCGCCAATCGCTCCCCTAACAGTTTCGCATACTCTCCCGGATGAAGAGGCAGAAAGGGCATTCCGAAACAGGCGCTAAAGGTAGCCTGGGGCTGCGAGCCTAATCCTCGCTCTGTGCCAGCGACTTTTGCCGTGTAGCCGCTCAAAAAGTGGTACATAGCCTGAGATGCATTCAGCCTGCTGATGGGAGGAAGTACTCCAAATGCATCTGCTGTCAGGAAGATGATGTTCCGCGGGTGGCCGCAGCGACCGGGAATACGTGCTGCTGAGATGAAGTCGATCGGATAGGCAGCCCGCGTGTTTTCTGTGAGTGCACTGCTGTGGAAATCGAGCGCTCTCGTATTCTGATCCATCTGAACGTTTTCGAGAACCGCTCCAAACCTGATGGCATCCCAAATTTGTGGTTCGGAATCCTTGCGCAGGTGAATGCACTTGGCATAGCAACCACCTTCGATATTGAATACGCCGTTGTCACTCCACGCGTGTTCGTCGTCACCGACTAGCTGGCGATGCGGGTCGGCGGACAGGGTGGTCTTGCCAGTGCCGCTCAGACCGAAGAACAGCGCGGCATCGCCGCCACGAGAATCTGTGTTTGCCGAGCAGTGCATTGGAAAGATGCCGCGCCTGGGCATAAGGTAGTTCATCAGCGTGAAGACGCTCTTCTTAATCTCGCCGGCGTAGGCGGTTCCACCAATGAGCACCAGTCGCTTTTCGATATTGATGGCCACAAAGGTTTCGGATGTAACGCCATCGGTCTCAGGAAATGCGGTGCACCCAGGCGCATCAATGATCGTGAACGAGTTGATCTCCGAAGCCGCCATCTCGTCCGAAGTAAAGGCATTTTCACGCAGAAGCAACTGCCTCGCGAAAAGACTATGCCAAGCGAGCTCAGTAACAACGGTAACTGGAAGCCGATAGGTGGGGTCGGCACCGGCAGATAGCGTCTGCACGTACACATGCTTGTCCCGTAAGTAAGCGATCATGCGCTCTCGCAAGGCTTCAAAGTGCTGTTCGGAGAGCGGGTGGTTTACTTCTCCAAACCAGATCGTGCTTCTTGAATGGGTGCCCTGAACGACGTATTTGTCTTTTGGCGACCTGCCTGTAAATTTACCTGTCTTGACAACGAGCGCGCCATTTGCCGCCAGCAGCGCTTCACCATTGCGAACCGCAATCTCTATTAACCGAACTGAATTTAGGTTTTGATCAACAGAACGTACTTCAAACCCGTCCGTCGCGAATTGTGAGGACGTGCCGGTAATTCCAGGCAGTTCACCAACCTTAATGCATCCGTTCATCTGCTTGCTCCACTAAGGCGCGCTCTGCTCCTGTCAATCTACCAGGATTAATGCGCCTGACCAGAGTTTACCTGCGCTGCTCTATGAGGAGACGCTTGAGGCTACAGTTGTGCCGGTGCGGTACAATAAGAACCGCAATCATTAATCTGGCGCTGCACCGGCATCTCGCTTCGTTTTTGTTAAAGGACAGGACATCGTTCAAATGTCTGAAAAGCATTTTACAGTCGTCGTGGTCGTGCTACTTGTACTCGCAGTAACACTGTATCTTCGCAGCGAGTCGACGCCTCAGCATCTTCCAACGGGTTCGCCTGTCGACGATTTCGGGCCAGCCCCCGACATAGCCATGCCGATCGGCTTAAATGGCAAGAAGGTGGACCTCTCAAGTCTCAAGGGGAATGTCGTACTGCTCGACTTCTGGGCGACGTGGTGCGGTCCGTGCAAAATGAGCATGCCTGTCGTTGAGTCTATCTTTCAGAAGTACGGCAGTCAGAATGTTAAAGTGATCGGCCTTTCAATAGACGACGTAGGAACCAGGCGTGAAGTGGATTCGACTGTGAAGGCCATGGGAATTACCTATCCAATTGCCATGGTAACTGATATTCCAGACGCTCACGAAAAGTACTCGTTTGCATCGATACCGCTCCTCATCATCATTGATAAAAAGGGGATTATTCGAGCGCGAATTACGGGTTACGATCCCTCCACAAGCCCGGCTGAGATCGTCAAGAAGCTGGTTGCAGAGAAGTAGAGTGCGCCAAGGGAAGAGCGAAGCAGGGAAAAGGGATGCGTGGAGACAATCGAAGGATACTAGCTACCCTGCATGATGCAACGCTCAAAAGGCCCGCCAGTTACTGCATTCGCAGTAATTGGCGGGCCTTTTAATTTGCGTTAGCCTAGCCAACGTTCATCATGTAGACTGCAGGCCGCGTGCCTTCAGCTTATCCAGGAACTCTTTCGCGTTCGTCGGAGTGATGACATCAACGCCGGTATCGATGACATGCTTGGTCTTATCGACCTTCATGCCAAGCTTATCGAGCTCCGGCTGCATCTCTTCGATGGCTTTCTCGAAGGTCTTGTCTTTATGCAGCAGATTCAACAGCATAATCGAAAGTCGGCCGAATTCGTACGGCTTCTGAACAACGGTTACGTCGACGTCGCCCTTGCCAAGGCTTGCCAGTGTCTCCGGTTCGCCATCGAAGCAGATGATCTTCGTTTTGTCTCGGACGCCGGCGGCCTGAACGGCATGGATTATCGCAGGACCATTGTAAGAGTAGAGGCCGACTAGTCCGGTCACCTGGGTGCCGTACTTTGTGATCGCGTCCTCCACGTTCTTGCGTGCGATGCTGGTGTCTTTGTTGTCCTCATACGGTTCGCGGATGAACTCGAGCTTGGTGCCCTTTAGCGCCTCCTTGAAGCCGTTGAAGCGATCGCGTGCATTCTGAGCGCTCATGTTTCCGACAAAGGCGACAAGCTTTCCGCCGTTTGGATAGAGCTTGAGAGCGGCCAGGCCCGCTGCTCGCCCAGCTTCGAAGTTGTTGGTGCCAAGGTAGCACAGGCGTTTGCTCTTTTCAGAGTCGCTATCAAAGGTGATAACCGGCACGCCCTGTTTGATTGCATCGTTGATCGTGGAGACAAGTGCGTCGGCCTCGATTACCGAGACTGCGATACCATCGCTTTTTGCAGCAAGCGTATCCTGGATTACTTTGACCTGTGCGGCGTTTGTGTCCGGATCTGGAGCCTGCCAGTCGCCATTGACTTTGAGATCAATGTCGCCCTGGTAGAGGCCCTTTGACATTGCAGTCCAGAACGGTGAAATACCGTTGGTGACTACTTTGTACTTTGGTGCGCCGGCGATTTCTGCCGGCTTGCCCGATTCCTTTGGAGTGGAATCGGCCGGCTTTTCGCCGGTTGTGACCGCTGGTGCGTCTGTTGGCTTTGTGGCGCTCTCCGAACCTTTTTTCGGATCACAGCCGGTCAGGAGCAGCATACCGCTGAGAGCGGTAAGTCCGGCAAGTGCGAACAGCTGCCTGGGAATGCGATTCCTCATTGAGTGATTACTCCCGTGAATGTTCTTTTGGTTGGGTGTTACTTCTGGCGGCGAGAGGTTCAACGCTGACGGCTTCAATTCCTGCTCAGCTCGAGTAGGAGTTGTTCTCAGACGACGGCATTGTCCCGACTCACAATCTTACAACTTCTTATATGTCCCATGACTCAACGGTACCAACGGATGTAACCGTAATGCCAAGGCCACGAAGGAACTCTACACCATCCTTCAGGTCCTGATCTTCGCCAATGAGTTCGAGGACGAGCATGCCTCCTGTGTGCACATCTATGTTTGCACGTCGAATGTTTGGGATGAGCCGGTAATCCGTTACCAGGTGGTAAATGATGGGCTCCTTTACCTGCTCAAGCGGGTAATCCAGCTGAACTCTAACCTGCTTTGTCGCGCTCAATTTCTTCTCCTTATTGCATTAATGTCGGAAAAAACTCTCAGAATTTCGGCAACACTCCATGCCTGCGCAATACAGCCTCCCGGGCTCTGCGCAGTTAGATCGGCGCTGCCGCCGTCATAGACTTCGGCGAGGGAGCCCACGCCGTAGGCGCTAAGCTGGCTCTGCATCGGCGCCAGCAGGCTCAAAGTTTCGTTTGTATCGCCGTACACTTTGTAGTGCGCCTCAGCAAACGCCCCCATCAGCCACGGCCAGGCGGTTCCCTGATGGTAGGAAGAGTCACGGTCGCGCATCGAACCCGCGTAGCGCGCACAGTAACGGGGATCGAGATAACTTAGCGTTCGAATGCCATACGGAGTGTACAACTCCTGGATTGCTGTATTTACAATACCACGTGCTTCGCTGCCGCCTTCTGAAAAGGGCCCAAATGGCAGCGAAACCGCGAATATCTGGTTCGGCCGCACGGATGCATCATCACCCTGATCTGGCACATCGACTACATCATACAGCCCGCGGCCATCCGAGCGAACAAAGCGCTTGGAATAAGCTGCACCATGCGCTTCTGCCGCGGAGAGATAACGGTCGCGATCCTCAGCGTAACCAAACTGCTCGGCCAGCGCAGCAACAATACGGAGCGCGCTCTGCCACAGTGCGTTGATTTCGACCGCTTTTCCGCAACGTGGGGTGATGGCATGGTCGCCGATCTTTGCATCCATCCAGGTTAACTGTGTCGACTTCGTACCGGCGAACAGCAATCCGTCGATGTCAACATGGATGCCGAAACGAGTGCCACGTTGATGGTGTTGGATTATGTCTGCAAGCGCAGGGTACAGATACTTCCGTATCGTCTCAGAGTCGCCTGTTGCTTTCCAGTATCGGTATATGGATACGAAGTACCAGAGTGTTGCATCAACCGTATTGTAGTCTGGATCGTCCCTGTCATCGGGAAAACGATTTGGCAGCATCCCACCATCGACAAAGTGGCTGAAAGAGACAAGGATGTCTTTCGCATCTTCGAATCTGCCAGTAGCAAGGCAGAGACCTGGCAATGCGATCATTGTATCCCGGCCCCAATCCGAAAACCAGGGATACCCAGCGATCACGGTCTTCCTCCCGGTGATACTATTGACTACGAAAGCGTCCGAAGCTCTCGCTAGCTGAGCTGAGAAATCATCTCCTTGAAATCGCTCTGAAGTTTTGGTTGCTCGCTCACTCGATGCGCTGAGAGAGTTCCTAGGTGTGATCCAGCCTCCTTCAGGTTCCTTCGGGAGGTGTGCCTCAGCAGTAATAACAACCGTTTCACCTGCGGATAGGCTGAACTCTATCGTTCCTGGCGAGAAGAGATCCTCTTCGAAATCCTGACCGCGCTCACGCTCTATATCGAGTTCGATGTTGTAGTACCAGCAGGGCTCGAGCTTAAACGTCACGGTAGGTATTGGCAGACCGTCCCAATCTGTAATCGACACCGAAGCAATTACCTGCCCAGTAGATTGGTTCTGTATCCACGGAAATGTAAGCGTCAATCTGTCCGTTTGAAGCTGGTTATCCCTGGACCAGTCCGTTGTGGGCGCTGCATCTGATGCTCTCATCTCGCTATGGTAATCGCGCCACGTAACAAGGGGCGCTATGCACATCGAAACAGAGGAATTTGCTGGCCCTGACAATCGTGTATAGGAGATTCGAACCCGATTGATCGCGCGATCCATCCAGATGCGCTTTTCAATCTCTATCCCGGCAACGCCGAATCTCCAGATACACTGAGCGCCATCAAACTCCCAACTATCGAGATTTAGGAATCCCTCCGGGTAGATGGCGCCTGGATAGTGGTTAGTACTGAGTGCGGCCGAAATGGGACTATCGCCGTCAAGACTAACGACCACGGTCTCTTCGAGTTTGGAGAGCAGGACGGCGCGGCCAAGCGGGGGCTTGAGCGCTGCCACTAGCAGACCATGATATCGCCGCATGTTCGCACCCAGGATGCTGGAAGAGGCATATCCGCCGATGCCATTCGTAAGGAGCCACTCGCGGCGACATGCCTGAGACTCCATCTGCAAGAACGGCCGTTCAAATTGGTACTTAATCATTGCTGGCGTGTGCCCTTTACTCCTCGAACCCAAACGTCCCAGGCTGGCTTGGGATGTGTTTCGCCATCCATTAATCCAATATTCTTCCACAGCTTCATTACGTCAGATCCACCAGGAAGTTTGTCGTAGAGTTTGTCATAGTCGATCGCCAGGTACCACACGACGAACAGGTATCGATCCCTGCGGGCAGTCTTAAAGAGGTAGTCGACATATTCTGCCTGCTCGGCAGCCGAGCCAGTGAGCTTTAGCCCGTACTGAGGCAGGTCTATATTTGACGTTGTGTAGCCCGTTTCGCAAATCGCTATCGGCTTATTTGTATATTTGCGTATCCAGTCGAGCGGCTCCTTCCAAGGAGCCCGGCCCGAATAGGGAGGAGCGCCGAATTTCTCATCGAACGCGGAAGCGTAGGGATAGAAGCTTAAGCCCACATAGTCGCAACTGTCGAGAATTTGTTTCGCACCCGCGGCTTCGCGTGCGCTTCTGAGTTCGCCCAACCCGAAGGAGATCCCGATCTGCATCACTGGGAACTCGGATTTTAGGTGTGTGTAAACAAACCTGTAGAGCTGTACAAACTTCGGCCACCGAGAGAAATCTCTAGACATGATTTCGCCAGCCTCTATACCGATGTTCAGATACTGAGGGTGAAATCGAATAACCGCGAAGCGAACGTAGGCCAGATAAGCGCGGCACACGGCAGGATCGTCGAGCGATGCAGACTTCAATTGTTCAGGAAGTGGCAGCTTTCCATTTCCGATCGTTGCCGGCGAGAGGCTCTTACGATCCATGTCGAGCGGTGCAATGGCAACATACACTTTTTGTTTTGCGCCAATCCTCTTTACGATGTTGGCCCATTCGGACGCGATTTGTGGTGGCAGCGGATCGTCGGCAAGCATCTCTTTCCACGGAATGCCGTTGTCGAGGTGGATCGCGTAGAGGCTGCTGTTCGGCACGGTCACACGGCGCACAGTCTCAAGCGCCTCAAGAGAATAATCGTACGGGAAGGGGGTAAAACCAAAGAGGGTAGAATGCGCCTCCGAACTCTGTCCGGACGCTCGTGGATGGGAACATGGCAGTAGTATCGCTGTAAGAATCGCTAGTGATAGTATGCGCAATCTGCCCCTGACGACCATTTGGGATTTCACTTCCTGGCGGCGCACCGATACCAGTTTCCAGGTCCAGCTCGGCATGTGGAGGCATTATGTCCGTACTAATGCAAAAAAACAAATACCAGTATGGTTGGTTTCTCAGTTTAGCCCGATTTTCTTTAAGGAGCTCAGGTAGGAGATAAGATCGCGCATATCCCTGTCTGTGAGTGTATTGTAGGCGGGCATCACACTGCCCTGCTTAATCAGGGCGGGCGAAGAGATGACTTTTTTGAACCAGGTGTAGTTATGCCCCTGTCGCGCTGCAACGGTGCTCAAATCGGGTCCGCCAGACCCGCCCTGGCCGTTAATCGTATGGCAGTTGGCGCAGCCGTTTGCCACATAGATCTGCTTGCCACGTAGAATATTGCCGATTATCGGGTTCTTCTTTTGCTTCGCCATGGCTGGTTGCGCCACTATCGCGGCTGCAGCAATGGTGAGTGAAAATGCGGTTGCATTGATGAAACAGATACTGCGATAGGAAGCCTTCATTAGATCCCCTCCGTGTGCCGACGAGAATTGGTTTTTCTTCATTTTACCTGTAACTGTAGGGTAGCAGGGTGTTAGGTTTTGGATGGTAAGTGTCAGGTGATAGGTGCTGGGACGAAAGGATTGGATTGCGGCCGTAAGCGCCCCGAAAGTTTGAGCCGGGAAATGCTTGTCGCCTGAGCAAAAATAGGAAACACTGCTTTTATAATGCAACATAAACGCAATAACATTCTCGAATATCTCATAATATATGAGTTACACAAGGGGCAAATCTGTGTAATCGGCAACCGTGCAGCCAGGCCAGATCTGCGCGATAGTGGTTGTGTGAGGGTAGGGATCGTGTTATAATCTGGCATTCGTGGTTGCGCAGGCAGCAACAGGGGGAAATATGACCGCAGCCAGTTCCGTCATTAATATCGAAATCAGCAGCGAAGATCTGTCGTTAACAGATCCAGAGCTTGCCGCAAAATATAGCAGTCTGAAGCAGGTCCTAAGCGAGATGGGAAGCGTTGTAATCGGATATTCCGGTGGCGTCGACAGTACTCTCGTCATGAAGGTCGCACACGACGTCCTTGGTGAGGCAGCCATCGCAGTGACAGGCGACTCGGAGGCGTTTCCGCAGGGTGAGGTCGACGCCGCCGAAGAGGTAGCGGCCGCGATGGGCGTCTCCGTGGTCCGAGTTCGAACCCACGAGATATCCAATCCGCACTTTGCCGTCAACAATCCAAATCGCTGTTACCACTGCAAGACAGAGCTGTTTACAGAGCTTCAAAAAGTCGCTGATGAGCGTGGTGTGCCCTGGATCCTTGATGGATCGCATTCAGACGATGGCAAGCCAGGAGATCACCGACCCGGCATGGTTGCCGCTCAGGAGCGTGGCGTGCGCAGCCCTCTGCGCGAGGCTGGTATGACGAAGGCGGATGTTCGCGCGCTTGCTCTTCACCTCAATGTGCCAAACTGGGATAAGCCTTCGTTTGCGTGCCTCTCATCGCGCTTTCCATATGGCACGGCCATCACACCAGATTTGCTTGCACGTCTAGATGGCTGCGAGAAGCTGCTTCGAGAACTCGGCTTCCGACAATTTCGTGTGCGGCATCATGACACGGTGGCGCGTATCGAAGTTGAGGCTGTCGATATTCCTGCCGTCGTTCAGCACAGAGAGCGAATTCATGCGAGGTTTAAGGAGCTGGGCTACACCTATGTAACTCTAGATCTCGAAGGATACCGTTCTGGCAAGATGAACGATACCCTACAGGCGAAGCCAGGTTTGATTCCGCTTTCGGTAAGGTAGCGATCAGGGTCGATTTGAATTCAAAGCGCCGTTGCTTTATAAAGGATGAGTTTTTCAATGGATGTGGAGAGGCTTCGTGCCTTGCTGGAGCGTGTAAAATCGGGCGAGACGGAGGTCGATGCGGCAGTCCAATCGCTGAAGACATTGCCATTCGAAGATCTTGGCTTCGCAAAACTCGATCACCATCGCGCGCTTCGAAATGGTTTTCCCGAGGTGATATACTGCCCGGGCAAGACTACAGAACATATTCTCGGAATTGTCGAGAAGCTAACGGCAAGAGCATCGAAGGTTCTCGCGTCCCGCGCTTCCGTCGAAGTGGCCGCACGAGTGCTAGAGCAGTTCCCAGAGGCGGTCTATCACGAGCTAGCAAGAATGCTTGTGATTCCCGGGCAAAATGAGGGAGTGCCGCAAACAGTGGTTCCATGCGGTGGCAAAGTACTTATTGTGTCGGCTGGCACAGCAGACCTACCTGTTGCAGAAGAGGCGGCAGTTACTGCTTCGGAGATGGGCAGCCCGGTTCAGAAGCTCTACGACGTAGGTGTAGCGGGGATCCATCGCCTGTTGGGACATCAGGAGATGCTATTCGAGGCGAATGTGCTTGTCGTCGTGGCTGGCATGGAGGGCGCGCTGGCATCGGTTGTTGGCGGCCTGGTTTCCAGACCGGTGATCGCCGTTCCAACGAGCGTCGGGTATGGGGCGAACTTCCAGGGGCTTTCGGCCCTGCTCACCATGTTGAACTCGTGTGCCTCTGGAGTCGGTGTTGTAAATATTGACAATGGGTTTGGGGCGGGTTTTCTTGCACACTTGATAAACAGGATGCCAGATCAAAGTCCGGAAAGCGGTTAAGATGGTTGCAGTCGGCACGGTTATTCGGGATTGTGTTGCCGTCCTACTAAGCCTGATTGTTCTCTTTGCGCTCCGCCCACGTTTGAAAGCGATGGATTTGGCAAAATCATCGCGATTGGCTGCCCACATCCGCCAAATCTCAGTTGCTGTCGCACTATTCTGGGCAGTCGCGTGGTTGGGAATCGCGTTTGTGCGACTTCGCTATCCATACGAACTTGAATGGATAGGCGGTGCTATGCTAGATCATACGATGAGGATCGTGCATGGCAAGCCGCTCTATGTGGCTCCGAGTGGAGGATGGTTTCCATACGAATATCCTCCTCTCTATTTTCAGCTCTCCGCGAGCATGATGGGGCTGTTGGACGACTATAGCTTCATCCCAATGCGCCTGATTTCAATAATAGCGACCATTGGCACGGCGCTATTTGCGGCGATTTGGACACGTGAGGTGATCGTGTCTAACCAGCCAGGAGCTTCCCTAGATACTCGGAAGCGCGCATCAACCTGGGGAGTTCTCGCCGCTGGCATGTTTCTGGCCGCGTACCGCTTTACCGGTGCATGGTATGACGCGGAGCGCCTCGACATGCTGTTCATCTGTCTGTCGATGGCAGCTGGCTATCTTCTTCATCGAGCGTGCCGTACTGAGCCCGATCCCGATAAACGAGTGATCCTCGCTGAGGCACCTGTCTTGGCAATCTTATCCGGATTGCTGTTCGCCTGTGCCTTTTTCACAAAACAACAGGCAGTTTTATTCGTGATAGCTGGCATTGCAGCGATGTGCTGGCTTCGACGGTACTCACTGGCCGGTGTCTTTTTTGCTTCGTGGCTTGTCCCCTGTATTGCAGGTATCACGTCGCTAGATCGTGAGACGAAAGGTTGGTTCACCTACTACTGCTTTAAGGTGCCCCTGGGCAACGGCATAAAGCCTCATTTGGCGGCTCAGTTTCTCTTTCTGGACCTGCCACTATTTGCACCTGCGATAGCGCTAACGATAGTTGCCTTTGCTGCGATAAGTGAAAGGAAAGCGCAGGCACCTGGCGTAAGTGTCGCGAATAGGGAAGCGTCGACATCAATCGCGGTGTTTGCAGCTATGGCCGCCGCCGCGCTATTCGGAAGCCTCCTCAGCCGTGCTCACTGGGGTGGCGCTGAGAATGTCTTGATTCCCGCGTATCTATTTATCGCTATGTC
>CAIXIX010000598.1 GCA_903919615.1 uncultured Chthonomonas sp. | reverse complement strand
TCCCTCTTCCCTGCATCCCTCTTCCCTGCATCCCTATTCCCTGCATCCCTGCATCCCTCTTCCCTGCATCCCTATTCCCTGCATCCCTGCATCCCTCTTCCCTGCATCCCTGCATCCCTCTTCCCTGCATCCCTCTTCCCTGCATCCCTGCATCCCTCTTCCCTGCATCCCTCTTACTTGCTCTTCCGCCTTCTAACAAGTACTCCGCCAAGAGTCACCGCGCCAATAAACATGGTTGCAATGCTGCCGGGTTCGGGTGTTAATATGAACAACACTCCATTCCCGTTTGCTCCACCCGAAGTATTGACTCCCGCAAAGATCCCAGGCTGGATTTCGGCTAGCCCAACATAGGCAATTGCTCCAGAATTTGCGCCATCAAATGAGAGCAGAGTGTTTATCTGATTGGTAACCAAATCATAAGACCATACCGTCCCATTGCCGGGAATGCCTCCGAACGCTCCCTGGCTGGTAGTGCCCAGCAAGAACCGTCCGTCTTGAATCGCCGTTCCGTAGGGTGCGCTGCCATTAACTCCTTCATTGAAAGAGTTAAGTATCGTGTCGGCAGGCGTTAAGGCATAGGGATTGGCTATTTCGTAGATCGCGCCGCTCCCGCCGGACCCACCCGAATTCGTCACACCATAAAGGCTGCCATTAATCATTAAAGGTGCGCCGACGGGCCCGGATCCATCGCCGTTTGATTGGCCCGTAAAGTCGTAAACATCGTTGATGCTTATGCTTCCGCTTGCCGGATCCCCAGGATTTGTGACGGTCAAAGAGTAGATCCCGCCGCTGCCCGAGGCGCCACCCAGGCCAATTCCAAGCCCGCCAAAGAGCGTAACACCAGGACCATTAGGATTGCTCGTAACCGCAACACCACCGGTTGGACTTGAGCCTGTGCTGTTTGCAAAATCGTATAGCGTTACTCCGTTACTCGGCGAAGGCGTGGATGCATAAGGGTCAATAATTTCAAACACAGTTCCTGGCCCGCCTGGTCCTGCCGATCCTCCCGTATTCGCGACGCCATAGAGATGGCCGCCGGATAGCGTGAGCTCGCTCCCTACCACTTCGTTCGCTGCAAAATTGTATATATCGGTAGGAGCTGATGCGTAATATCCCGATGTCGGAGACGTTGCTGTGTACTTCAACTCAAATACATCGCCAGAACCATTGGCGCCACCGTAAGTGGTTGTGCCGAACAGGTTATGTGAGACGTCGGTTATGACGCCTGCCGATGGACCGCCGCCATCTGCGCCGCCAGTAAAACTGTAAAAATTATCGTTGAAACTGCTGGCGCCTACAAATGGGTTGACGCTGAACAGGGACCCGCTTCCATACAAACCACCACCCTGCGAGGTGCCCAGTAGAAGGTTCGTAGTGGGCTCATACAATAAGACACCCGTAGAGTAGTAGCTGCCAGGGATAGCAGTAGACGGAAGGCTAATGAAAGAACTGGGTATCTGGGAATGCGCTGTCGAAAGGTCGCCAGTAATTAATGTAACTGCAGCTAATGCGCCAAAGGCAGCCGAAAATGAGCAAATTCTGTTTGTCAATGTTGTATCTCCCAGCGACGCGCCACACGTTGCGGTAGTAGTAGCGCGTATGCCACACAACGGAATCGATCCGTACAAGGCGGGCAACGTCATGGGTGCAAGAAAACTTGTCTTACCAAAGTCTAATTACCCTCACCGAATCTATACCATCGATTTCACAGCGCCGCAATGTTTCAATAAGGCTGCCTGTCGGCATAATCTCGTAAAGCGATTGCAATTAGCGGCCAGACATTAATGCTGTATTTATCAATAGTTGATCATTAAACAACACTATTTGACTTTTACAGAGATGCATTTATTATGTAGTTATAAACACACTCATACTATTTATATAGATGGAATTACATCGTATTGATGACTGCTGCAAGCTGCTTCAAACTGCAAAGCAGACCCTCTCCTCCCTGCAACTGCCTGACGATGCAACCTATCTCTCCTTCGTTCCGAAAGCGCTATCACGGAGCAATAGCGTCCATCGAAGGTTATAAAAAATCACAAGTAATACTCTCGGCGGGGGCTAACTCGTAGCGCCACCATCGTCAATCGAGATATGAATCCTTACAAGTCAACCGCAGGTGGTAAAATCTGTTACTCGGCTAACGCAGTTCGACACATCTCGGTATCGTACACTACACCCGGACCGCCAGGGAGCAAGCCATCAAACGCGTGAACACTATCGCCACTTTTCTGCTGGCAACTGTAACAGTAACCGCTATCGCGCAGTCCTCTGCGCCACCCGTAGCCTTCCGGCAACGGCGTCTCCAAAACGGCATGACGGTTCTGAGCAGCCCGAGCCATAAGAACCCTACCACGGCCATACAGTTGTGGTACCGAGTGGGTGGCAAAAACGATCCGGTAGGAAAGTCTGGCTTTGCCCATCTGTTTGAACACCTTATGTTTAAGGCGACTAAGAACATGAAGGCAGAGACGATGGACCGGCTCACCGAGGATATTGGCGGCGAGAACAATGCGTTTACGACCGAAGATCGTACTGTCTATCACGAAACCGTACCGTCTAACTACCTCGAGACCCTCCTCTGGGCAGAGTCGGAGCGGATGGCCAATCTGGTTATCGACAACAAAAACTTCTTCTCGGAACGCGCAGTAGTTGAGGAGGAGTACAGGCAATCGGTTCTTGCACAGCCGTACGGCAGATTGAACGAGTTCGTAAACCAGCACGCCTTTAATGTGCATCCCTACAGCAGAGGAGTCATTGGCAGCATTGCGAACCTGGATGCCGCGAATGTAGAGGATGTGCGGCGGTTCCATGCGATGTACTATCGGCCAGATAACGCAGTGCTCGTTGTTACTGGCGACTTTACTTCGGAGCAGTTGGACGCCTGGGTTGACAGGTATTTTGGTCGGATTCCAAATCCAGGCACCCCCATCGCGCGAGTGACCGTCAAAGAGCCGGCGCGAACTGCTGCTCGACGCTACAATGAAACCGGCCCGAACGTGCCCCTACCAGGCGTAGTCATTAGCTACCTGACGGGATCTGCAGCAAGTGATGATGCAGCAGCCCTGAATATCGCAGCGGTGATACTTTCGAAAGGCAGCTCATCACGACTCTATCAGTCGTTGGTTTACCGTCAGCGCATCGCGACCGAAGCCAGCGCCTCAGCGGACCTCCGGGAGGACAACGGTCTCTTCAGCTTTTCAACAATTACTGCGGGCGGAAAGTCTCTCGATGCAGCCGAAAACGCAACGCTCACAGAGATTAGTAAGATCGCAACACAACCTGTTTCTGCAGCGGAACTGGATAAGGCGCGCAACCAGCTCGTGGCCGAAGCGCTGGGAAATCGTGAAACTGCAGAGGGCACAGCCTTCGCTCTCGCCGATGCGCTCGTTACCCTCGGCGACGCCAATCGCATCAACACACAAATTCAAAAGCTGCAGGCTGTCACCGCAAACGATGTGCTGCGTGTGGCCCGCAAATACTTTAGGCCGGAAAACAGTGTGACCGTGCGTTATACTTCGCGAGATGCGGAACAGGGCGGCGTAAGCAAGGCGGGAACCCCGCCTGCTGCAGAGTTGGAGACTCCATTTGCGCCGACCGAAACCCCTCCCGCGCCCGCCGCGCCGCGAGACCCGGCGCAAATTAAGGTTGTTGAACGCAAACTGGCAAACGGGCTGAAAGTTGTAACTGCGCCCGGCGGCCGAACGGGCCTGGTTACCGTAATCGCAGAGATCAAATCCGGCTCGGCAAACGACCCATTATCAACTGCAGGGCTAGCAGATTTCACAGCATCCCTCTTAACACGGGGCACGAAATCACGCACTGCGACGGCGATCGCTACCGAAGCGGAAACCTTCGGTGGGTCTATATCTTCTGGATCAGGCTGGGATAGTTCGTCTCTGACACTCTCAACGCTCGCTACAAAAATCCCGCACGCCATGGCTCTGTTTGCAGATGTCTTACTCCATCCGTCGTTCGCCACGGAGGAACAGCATCGATTGAAGAGCGAAGATTTGGATGAGCTCACCGTCAACCTACAGGAGCCTTCAACGCTCGACGCCTATGCGGCCGCAAGAGTTATCTTTGGAGACAGTATCTACGGGCACCAACCTGGCGGCACGCCGGAATCGCTGAAGGCAATTAAGGAATCTGGCCCGGCAGAGTTCTACTCCCGATACTATAGCCCGGAGAATACCGTGTTGGTTTTCGGCGGAGACATCACGCCCGATACCGCGTTCGCTCTGGCTAAATACTACTTTGGAAACTGGAAAGCCAATCCCCACTCGCCCCCGACAAAAGCTGTCGATGCTCCCGTAGCGCTTTCGGGCGGGCGCGTCGTCGTTATTGATAAACAGGATGCCGGCCAATCGGCGGTATTCATGGTGCGCGAAGGCATTCGACGAAGCGATGCGGACTATCCTGTGGCCCGCGTCGCCAACGGCGTGCTGGGAGACGGATATTCCGCAAGGCTGAACTTTGAAATTCGAATTAAGCGCGGGCTATCCTATGGCGCAGGCAGCAGATTCGATTCCCGCAAGCAAGGCGGATTGTTCCTGGCAAGCGCGCAAACGCGCAATGATGCCGTTCCCGCAGTCGTCGAACTGATGAGGCAAGAGCTTGCCCGGTTGGCCGAGACGCCTGTGCCTGAGACGGAGCTTGTTTCACGACGAGCCTGCCTGAGCGGCAACTACCTTCGCCCGCTTCAATCTGGCGCAGGCATAACGGGTGCGGTTGCAGGTTTGGAGGTCTACGATCTGCCCACAACTACAGTAAATGACTATGTGCGTAAGATACGTTCTGTGGGAGCTGAAAGCATTCAGGAGTTCGCAAAAACGCGCATGAGCATCGACAAAGCCAGCATCGTGGTCGTGGGTGATGGCAGGCAGTTCCTCTCAGAGCTGAGCAAGAAATACCCTCAGCTAGAAGTGATACCGGCAGCGCAGCTAGATCTGAATAGGAAAGAGCTAATGAAGCGTTAAGAACTGCAGCCAATACAAGACACAACATTTCTCGCCAAATTGTGTCAAAACAGTCTATCCTGAATGTTTCGCACAAGTTGCATGTGTCTGGAGGTATACCGGTGCGTTGCCTATTACCCTTCGTCCTGCTTCTGCTGATTCCTGCGGAGGTCCAGAGCCATGCGGCGCCCAAGGCTCGTGTCCCAGGACATGGCGCCGGTATTCAAATCACACCGGCCTCGGTGACTCTAAAGGGTAACTACGCCGAAGCGCACGTTCTGGTCACGAAAACATCTCAAAACGCTCCCACAGATGTCTCCTCTCAGGTGGTCCTCACCTCAACAAACGCTGAAGTTGTAACCGTGGACCCTTCTGGGGCGATACGGCCAGTACATAACGGCAAGACATTCATCATCGCAACATGCGAAGGTGCGACAGCGCGGGTGCCTGTGACGGTGACCGCTGTAACGCCCGGCGCGCCTCCTGATTTTCTTAACGAGGTGCTGCCGGTCCTGACGCATGCTGGATGCAATATGGGAGCCTGCCATGGAGCTGCGTCGGGGAAAGGTGGTTTTCGCCTCTCCTTGCTCGCGTACGACCCGGCGCTTGACTTCGAGTCCATCACGAGAGCAGCGGGAGCGAGGCGAATTGCACGGTCGCAGCCAGAAAACAGCCTCCTGCTTAGAAAACCGACTCTCGAAACGCCACACCGTGGAGGCAAACGGCTGGAGGTGGGCTCGGCCGATTACAAGCTGCTGACGGATTGGATCGCTGCAGGCTGCCCGGGGCCAGCAGCAAAGTCGCCGCACGTTACCGCGCTTGAAATCACACCCCCCGTTCGATCCCTCGCAATCGGAGGCACACAGCGCTTTTTGGTAAAGGCTAAGTACTCCGATGGCTCTACGCGCGATGCTACAGGCGAGGCGATATTTACATCGAGCGATGAAACCGCTGCCAGCGTATCCCCTTCTGGCGAGGCAAAAGCGAATGGTCCGGGAGAAGGCGCCGTCGTGGTTCGCTACCAGGGACTGGTCGTTACCGCCCGCGTGATCTCGCCCTTCGCACCGCCGATCGTCGCACGATCCAAAGCTTCGGCGCCGGGCCGCTTGGAAGCTTCCTTGATCGACTCGATGATAAACCAGAAGCTCAGCGCCCTCGGCCTTATACCGTCTGGGAAATGCACCGACTCGGATTTTCTTCGGAGGACGAGCCTCGACATTACGGGCCAATTGCCGTCGCCAGATGAGGCGAAAGCGTTCTTATCTGATCGGTCGCCTGATAGGCGTACGCGATGGATCGACTCCTTGTTAAATCGACCAGAATATGTAGACTTCTGGACCTTGAAATGGGCAGATCTGCTGCGATGCTCGCGTGAGGCACTTACCGATAAGGGGATGTTCGCATTAAATGGCTGGATCCGACGTGCTGTCGAAACCAATATGCCATGGGACCAATTCTCTCGACAGGTTATCGTGGCATCGGGCGACACCGCAAAGGTTGGGCCCGCGAACTTCTTCGTAGCTGCATCCACGCCGGAGCAGCGTGCAGAAGATGCATCTCAAGTCTTTCTTGGCGTGCGTATCGCGTGCGCGAAATGTCACAACCACCCATATGATCGATGGACCCAAAACCAGTACTACCAGATGGCTGCCTTCTTTGCCCGAGTTAGCTCAAAAGCCGGTGCAGCAAAAGGACAGGCCGTTATCTTTGCTTCCGACTCCGGTGAGATGAGAAACCCCAAGACGCAGCAAAACGTTGCAGCGTGCGCACTGGTTGGCAGCTCGCCGCTTCCCACAGATTATAGTACAGACAGACGTAGTGCGCTGGCAGATTGGGTCACCTCTCCGCAGAATCCTTTTTTCAGCCACGAGATTGTAAATCGCATCTGGAAGCACTTCATGGGCCGAGGTTTTATTGAAGCTGTGGACGATATGAAGGCAACGAATCCTCCGTCCAACGGTCCGCTGTTCGACGCGCTCTCTTCGGACTTCGCCGCACATGGCTTCGATGTGAAGCGCCTCATGCGGGAAATTGTCTGCTCCGATTCCTACCAGCGCAGCGGAGAAGTTACAGCCAATAACAAGGGCGATAAGGCGTTCTACTCACATTTTCTTGTGAGGCGTTTATCCGCAGAACAGATGTTGGATGCTCTTTCTGTAGTAACGGGAGTTCCAGAGAAGTTCGCAGGATACCCGGCTGGCACGCACTCGCAAGCCCTTGCTGATACGCAGACACCATCCTATTTCCTCGATCTATTTGGAAGGCCGGCGCGCACGACAACCTGCTCCTGCGAACGGCTCGATGACCCGAATCTCGGCCAGGCCCTGCATCTGATGAATAGCGCCGACGTAAACAACAGGCTAGCCTCGAAAAGCGGAACGGTCACTAGCCTGATTTCATCAAAGCTTACCGATGCCCAGATCGTCCAGAGCCTGTATCTCACCTGTTTCAGCAGATATCCAACCGCTCCCGAGCTCAAGACCGATCTGAAACCACTTGCGGTGCAAGCAGACAAGAAACGCGCTGCCGTTGAGGACCTCGCCTGGGCCCTGATCAACTCGAACGAATTCCGGTTCAACCACTGAACATGATGCTCAAAGAAGCGCAGCTGTGGCAATTACATGCTCTTCACCAACATACCTGACTCATGATATCTACCAAGAAGAAGCACTTGATCTCACGCCGTTATATTCCCCTTGCACTCAGCGCAATCGCTATCGCCCTAACGTCTACCTCGGCCACATCTGCCCTCACGGCGCCACCCTCCTACGGTAGTACGGTCGAGCCCATTCTGCGCCGCGCGTGCATTAGCTGCCACAGCGCTGCCGGTCCCTCAGGAGGATTCTCTGTGGCGTCCGGCGCAGACTTTCTCAAGGGTGGAAAGCATGGCGCTGTGCTGGTAGCAGGAAAGGGTGCGCAGAGTCGTGTTACCAGGATGCTGCTTGGTACGCTCTCTCCCAAAATGCCGCCAAACGGCCAGCTAAAACCGGAGGAGATCGCCGCGATTCGCGCCTGGATAGATCAGGGCGCTCATGTCACCACCGCTGCCCTGAAATCTAACGCAACCGCCACTATAACAAGACCTATCGGCAAGACGATCGCTGTGGCGGCTCCGGTAACGTCTCTTGCGTTCAGCCCGGATGGCACGACTCTAGCGATTGGGGTCTACCGAGAGGTTCAGTTTTGGAGCATCAGGGCGTCTGCGCCTGCTCTCACGACGAATTGGAAGGGTCATCTGGATACGATCCGGAGCCTCGCTTATTCGCGTGATGGAGCCCTTCTGGCCGCGGGTGGAGGTATGCCCGGCGTAGCGGGTGAAGTGCGCATACGCGATATCGCCACTGGGAAGGAGTGCAGCGTCCTTGGCGAACATACGGATGTTGTAAACGGGCTTGCCTTCAGCCCGGATGCACACCGCCTTGCTACAGGCAGCGCGGATAAATCCGTTCGCATTTGGGAGATTCCTTCTGGCAAACAGACCGCACTGATGCGAGACCACTCTGAGGCCGTTCTAGGGATGTGCTGGAGCCCCGATGGCAAAGTCGCCGCTTCGTGCGGAGCCGATGCGAGCATCAAGATTTGGGACCCTGTTGCGGGTAAGCGGATCTACTCGATATCGGCACACGACGGACCGATTAACTCGATACAGTTCAGCCCGGATGGGAAGGGCCTGTTAACCTGTGGAGCAGATAAAACCGCACGACAATGGAACTATGGCGCGGACAGTAGCTCTCAGGCCAGAGTTCTTTCAGGTCATACGATGTATGTTCTGAGCGGCGCCTATTCTCCAGATGGTAAGCTCGCCGCAAGCTGTTCTTCAGATGGAACGGTGAGTATCTGGAAAGTCGCGGATGGATCTCGTCTGGCGGTTCTCAAGGACGCTGCAGACTGGCTTTACTGCGTTGGCTTTAGCCCTGACAGCAAACAGGTGGCTGCAGGGTGCTGGAACGGCGACGTGCTGATCTGGGATGCTGCTGACTACAAACTTCTGAAACGATTCAGTACAGCGCCACTGCGCCGCCCGGTTGGAACCCTAGCGAATATCAAACAATGAAAAACCTGCTATGCAACGAACAGATTGAAGCCTACCGCACAAACGGGTTTCTGGTTATCGAGAACTTTATCGAAGCCGATGAGCTCGATACCTGGCGGCGCTATACGCAAGAAGCGGTAAACGAACGCCTCGCCGCGTCTGGCCCCTTAAGTAACCAGGCCGACCCGGACAACTTCTATGCTCAGGTCTTTATCCAATGCCTCAAACTTGCAGATTCCCACGCGGGAATGCGAAGCCTGATGCTAGACCCTCGTCTTGGCGAGATGGCCGCTGCCCTTGCGGGAGTTGTTGGCATTCGGATCTGGCACGATCAGGCGCTCTTTAAACCACCGTTCGGGAACGGAACAGCCTGGCACCTTGACGATCCCTACTGGTCTTTCTCGTCTCGCGACGCCCTTTCGTTGTGGATCGCGCTGGATGATGCAACCATCGCGAACGGCTGCATGCACTACATACCTGGCTCGCACCTAAAAGCATCTTACGACAACGTAGGTATCGGCCAGAACATGGGCGCCCTATTCAACGTATATCCGGAATGGCGAAAGATTGAGCCTGTAGCCTGCCCATGCCCCGCCGGGTCTGCGGTATTTCACAATGGCCTCACGGCGCATGGCGCCGGTGCAAACATGACGAATCGCCCACGGCGCGCCATGACCTGCGCCTACATGCCCGATGGCAGCACGTTCAATGGAACGCAGAATGTTCTGCCAGCCGAATACTTCAAATCACTGAAGATTGGCGATCCACTGGTCGACCCGGTAATAAACCCACTCGTCTGGTCAAAACACGAAGCGTGAGCTTACACGAGAGGCATCCCAAACGGGAGGGGCGACCGCTCAGGCTGCACGCCGCCTCCAGAGAACCCGGCATCTGTAGGGGCGCCGCGATAGATTGGTGTCGTGTCCAATTTGAAACCCGCTAAGCTGCGTCCCCCTCCCAACCCGCACGCCGCCTTCAGAGGACCCGGCATCTGTAGGGGCGCCGCGGTAGACTGGTGTCGTGTCCAGTTTGAAACCTGCTGAGCTGCGTCCCCCTGCCAATTCGCACGCCGCCTCCAGAGAACCACGCATCTGCCCTACGCCCTGATTCGGTCACTGCTCCCGCCGCCGCTATACGACAGGAACGATGCGGCAACACGCTTTGATGAGGCAGCCAATGCGTCAAGACGCCATAAGTTATGAGGCAACGAGCAATTTGACATTAAATGATCGAATGAGTATAATGCCGAAATCAATTTTCGGCGCCTGTAGCCACAGAAAGAATATAACTATGCTTCAATGCGGTCGCAAACTTCGATGCGTAAGCGTCTTCTTGTGCCTTCTAGTTGTATCCGCCAGCGCTTCGAAAGCGGACACAACAGCACTGACAGTCACCTCGGTTGGAGCGGCAAGCAATGTCGGCAACTACTCACTAGGTTGGAGGTTTACGGCAAATTCAAGTGTTACCGTGGATCAGTTGGGATACTGGGATCAGGGACTTGATGGTTTTGCCTCTCCGCATCAGGTCGGGTTATACGATCTCGCCGGAAATCTTCTAACATCAACCACCGTAGCTTCTTCTGATCCGCTAACTGCCGATTTCCGATATCACGCTACCAGCTCATACACGTTAACTGCCGGCGACGATTATTACCTTATGGGCGTTGCGGGGTCAGATAACTACATATACAATGCATCCATCTCTACGGATCCCGCAGTTACCTACGTCGCAGGTGAGTACAATTCCGTGGCGGACGGCACGCTAAAGTCTCCTGACCTGGCAAATTCCAACATCTATCTTGGGCCCAACTTCAAGTACACAACCTCCGCAGTTCCTGAGGCCTCGACTGCGTCAACGTTTTTCGCTGCCATGTTCGTTGTAGGAGCCTGCTCCTTCAACAGACGCAATCTTAAGAGAAAATCCGCACCTATCTCCGTAGCATAAGTACGAATTAGATAGCATGATCAACTAAAGCGAATTCCTATCTACAAGGCAAGCGCCAAACAGCGCACACGATGCATAATCACGGCATTGTGTGCGCTTTTCTGTGCGTATCTGCTGTCGTGTTTGCAATTTACCGATGTGCACACAAACCCCGCGCCTGCATACCGAGCAATCACCGGGCGGCCAGCCAGCTAATCACAACCACGCCATTTTACCAGTTCAATCGAGCACATCTACGTCTGCGAAGTCGATAAAGACTTTGAAGTCGCTGAGGTTGAGATGTGCATAGGTAAGCTCTGGCCGCTCGAATCGCAGGGTTCCTGTGCCTGCCGGATGTTGGCGGCGCGATAGGCTGGCGTCGTGTCCAGTTTGAAACCCGCTGAGCTGCGTCCGGTAGGCGGTGCATTGGCCCCTCTCCCGTGTTCTCTACCAGGGTTCCCGCGCGTTGCGAAGCAACTAGGGCGTGGAGGAGGGACCCAAGCGGAAAGGGTAGGTGGGGTGAGGGTCCAGCACGCACGCCGATAACAAATCACACATAAAACCCACGAAACAGGGCTATCCTGGAGTGCCTCCATTGTTACCAAAGATATGATACATTGTTAGGGTAAGGGCGGGGGACGAGACTCCGAAAGCAGGTAGTGGCGCCGCATCGATCAGGGTAAGGGGCAGATCTGGATCGGCCCTGGTTCGTGCTGAGCGAATCTGGGTTAAGCGGTTTTATAATAGGTTGGGGGGTGCGTTCCGCCAACGCACCCCCCATTCGTGTCGTTCATCCGGGTGACGTCAGCGCCCCCGCCGTCAACCTGTGAACGTCACGCTCATAAGAGCTGAGCGGAGGATTCCAATTCGGTATCGTCCTCTCGGCTCTAATTCGTTTGATTATGTTAATCGAGGCTTGAGAGAGTTGTTCTATGCGCCGGCTTGGTGTAATTGGTTTAGCTGCCGGCAAATTACCCTCTTCGTTTCTCGCATAACATGATAAACGCCTCGGATACGAGAGCGTGACGTAGGCATTGCTGTGATCTATTGCACAGGGTTTATTTCTATATTTTGCAGCCGCTTCCTGGCGATATGCGGCAGAGTAATCGCTGCAAACAGTACCGGCCCAATAACGATTTCCGCTCCATCGACCAGCAAGTCCAAAGTGATGCCCGGAAGGTTCAACAGGCCCCCAACGATCGTTTCAAGCGGCAGTTCCATGGCGACCACAGCCGCTGTTATGGCGATGCCAGCTACTACTGCAGTTAACTTATAGCGCAGTGGCAGTTCACGATTAAAGAACAGCCTGAATCCACCGGGGATGTCCAGCCATCCTTTACGCTTCATTGCTCCAATGCCTGGTTGTACTAGCGAAGTCTTAGTCATCGTTCTGCCCCCCATATGGAGCATTACGTGAACAGTGAGGTTCAGGTTTCTGCTCCAACTGCCGCCGACCGAAAGCGCTCACCTCCTGGAGCCCGCCTGTCCCCAGGCGGCTAGCTCTCAGCAGCGCACCACCTTGGAATACCCGCAACCAGTCTCTTGGTGGCTTTCCTTCGACGATGGGCGATCAAGGTTTGAAGGTATTCCGCGTGGGGCCACGCGGGCTCCATCGGCTCGTGCGTTCGCCGGGGTAATCAGGGGTTCAAAGGCTCCCGCGTAGGGATGGGCGTCACTTGCCCCCTGGTATGTTCTCCCTCGAATAACCGCAACCAGCTCCTGGAGCCCGCCTGTCCCCACGCGGCTAGCTCTCAGCAGCGCACCACCTTGGAATAACCGCAACCAGTCTCTTGGTGGCTTTCCTTCGCCGGGGGCGCTCAAGGTTTGAAGGTTGTTCCGCGTGGGGCCACGCGGGCTCCATCGGTGCTGTCTTGCGCCCGCGGAGAGGGTGGTGCCAGAACTCGGATTCGCAGCACATGTCTCATCTTTGTCCCTGCCCGCTGTCTCCACATTGGTTTTGTGCCTGCCGAACGGCGTCACAATTGTCTCTATCGAACGAAACTGCCTCTGCCATCGAATAGCAAAATAGCCAGATCTGGCTATTGACAGGTATTAATAAACGCAGTAAACATAGGCCCTATATCGGTTTGTATTTCACGGTTGGATGGACAGACTTTCAGAAATCTGTTTCTGACCAACAAGCTATCTACAACTGGACTGATGCATTATCGCCGACAAGTGGGCCGATCTATTTCAACTTGCATAACACTAACGTCGTGAACGACGTTGACGACAACCGGTTCCCAGGCGTAACTGAGTCGGAGTTCTACGACCAGATCGCGAATAACCAATCTTATGCCTTCAATAACTGCGTTAGTCAGGTGCAGGCGAGACAGGGCTGGCGACATAATCAGCGGCCAATAAATTACGACGCATACAACGCCTCGGGCTATATTGGGATTGTTAGCGGACTGACGGTCTATCCCCATATTATCTGGAGCCCAGTCTGTCAGTGGCAGTTCAGTATATTACCACCACCGCAATCGGGGTTATAGATACGCCAAATGGCAGTGACTGCCTAGTGCATATTTTGCTTTCGTGCCGCTGTGTCGACCTCAGCGGCACGACTTAGATGGAATTCAATTATGCTCACCTGTATTACGCATGTTTTCGCCTTTCTTGCTCTGCTTTGCCAGACGCCTGCATCGCCTCCCCACCGTGCTGTACATCAGCTCAACGTGCCTATTGAGCAGCTTGAATGGACACGCGCTTCGTGGACCAACGCGCCGGACACAGAAATCGAAAAAGCGGAAACTACTGTAAGATCCATGTACGCCGATAGTGCCTCACATCTCATCGAGCTGAACAGGTATCGTGATGAGTATCTGCAATCGCCCCGCGACAAAGCGAAGCTCGCCCGGTGGCTGTACGGCTCTTTCATAGAGAGCCTGGTGACCGGTAAGTTAGCTCACGACCCAAAACTACGTGAGGCACTTGAGACTGTTAAGTCACCTTTTACGTACGCTTCAATTCGACTTCGCCTGCTTGGAGAAGCTGGCAACAACATGCTTAACGACTATCACGTCGCGCTCGCCGAGCGAATTATCAGGGTCAAGCCCGGCGACTACGACGTTCTCCGAGCTCTGATTCGAGACACGGGTGGAAGCGACCCCAAACTGGAGGAGGCCGAAAAGAAGAGACTGGAATACATTGACAGGTTGATAGAACTCAACCCGAACGGACCAGCAGGCTACCAGGAAAAAGGTAGTTGGTATTTCTGGCACGCGGTAAAAGTGGCATCGGACAAGAAAGCCTCGATCGAAGCCCTGAAACAGTATATTTACTGGGCGGAACTGGCAATCGCACACGAGAAGAGACCGGCGCGTGCATCTTATCTACAGCGCGCGCGGGCCTCAATTGAACAGTGTCGCTTGGTCATCGAGAAAGGAGGATTTAAGACAGGGCCGCCCTCGTTGTCGAAACAATAGACGCTTCGGTAAGCTACCGGAGTCCGGAGCCACATTACATGACATTCGCGCTAGCCGTTTTGCTGGCGGTGTCTTCCCTGCCAGTAAGCCCGAACTCGAAGCCTCCCCAGATTCTTGCCACCAGGATAACCGTGCCGTTGGATAAGCTTGCGTGGACCAGTGCTACGTGGTCCAATAAGGCCGATCCGGTGATACGGAACGCCGCCGCCGACCGAAAGCGCGCACCTCCTGGAGCCCGCCTGTCCCCAGGCGGCTAGCTCACAGCCGCCACTAACCCACTAACTTCTCTCTCTATTCCCTATGCGTCAGCTTCCCGAGCCCGGAGATCGATTGCTGAATCTTAGGTGAACCAAAGTACTCCACGCTGCCGACTCCCGAAATATTCGCCGTCAGGCTGTCACTTGCATCTACCACGATTCGCCCGACGCCGCTGTTGGAGACAGTCGCCGTCTTTGCCTTAAGCTTCTCGCCATCGACATTACCAACCCCATCCAGGGTGAGGGTAAGCGTATCTGCCTTGCCGTCGAGATTTATTGCCGCAGCACCGGCGACAGAGATAGTTAGTGTCTTCGCATCAAGTTTGCTAGCATCCACCTTTGCCGCGCCAGAGACCTTAATCGATTCGAGGCTCTTAACGTTTATTGTCACCGTTTCGGCGTCAGAGTTCTTGATGGTTACGTTTGGCGAAACACCGATCTTTAGGGTACCGCTTTCCACGGTCGTTGTGAGGTACTGAAGCAGGTTCTTATCCGCACGAATATCAAGGCTCTCTTTCCCGCTCTGGGTAATCACTACCTTCGCGGCTGCATCGATCTGGATGGCCTTAAAACCCGATACCTGTCGGGATTCAGACTGCACATCTCCGGTTCCGGTAATGGTTTCCGTGACGGCTCCCGATCCAGCGCCTTGCTGCGTAACGGTAACATTGTGTCCGCTGCATCCGAATTGACCGAGCAGGAGCACACTGGCAAAAAGTAAAGGATAGCGCATTTTAACAGGACCTTTCTGAACGGGAGACTACGAGCAGGTGCTGAGCAGTTCACGAAGCCACCGAACTAAATACGCCAGGCAACATGAGGCTGTTTCACAATATTACCAAATAAAAGGGATAAGAAACCACAAGCCCCGCCACGGTCGGTTGCCGTGGCGGGGCTTCAAACGAACGTCCCGAGGACTCTGGGACTAATGAGAGGCGAGCGTCGAGCTAGATGCGGGGCATCGTCTCATTTTAACCTTGCTACGAACGGGTCAGGAAACTCCGTATTCCTGGACGCGCTTGGCGCGCGATGCTTTCGGTCGTTAAGCTGAAGTAGGTTGTCAGCGCTATTGCACTTCTACATTTCAGCGTCTGATATCGATTAAACCAGTTGTTGAGTCTCCGAACCAGATTTAGCAAACCCTGCAGTACCCGGCGGCGTCATCTTGTCAGGTCCTTTCTTGAAGGTCGCCCACGATGGCTGGTGAAAAACCTCATCATGTCTCGTGATCGTCTCCTCCTTCTCCAGGTAGATAAGCGCTTCGGTGGATATCCACCCGCTTCCAATACTGCTCATCTCCCTGTATTCTGTCGGGATATTCTGTTACCAACGCCCTCAACACATGGTCATTATAACGCCGTTATTTCTGGGCGTCAACGGTTTTCACGGAAATACAGGGGGGTCTTTGGTACCCGTACATCTGTCTGTGAATATTGCGTGTTGGGGCCCGGTAGTGGCGCCGATTGCTGCGCATTACGTTGTGGTACGTTCGGGGCTATCTAGTAGATCGGATCGACTGCAGCAGGTCGGGCACAGCATCCGGCGGAACGGTTGGCGAAGGAAATGCGCCAGTAATAAAGGACCACCAGTTTGCCGCATCGACCTGAGAGATATCAAATATCATCCAACCCTGAGTTTTGCGCGCGGCCGCATCCAGCGAGCGAACAAAAACGTCCGGCTTCTCCGGATAGTCCAGCACATAGACGCCGCCATAGACAAAGGTTCCGCTCGCGACCGCTGTATTCGAAAGCTCGGCAGCGTATTCTACGGTGCTGTACTCACTCAAACCATCTGCCCGGGCATCATCGCGGGTCGCTACCTTGTAGTAGCAGCCGGTGCAGATCCAGTCGAAATACTCAGCGTATCCGGTCTCCGCATAATCCGGAGTGAACCACGAAAACTTGAGCGGAGTTCGTGGGCTGCCCCAGTTAACTCCCACCTCGTAGTACTTGGGATACCAGGATCCAACGTAGGTGCCAAGAGCAGCCTTCGGTTTAACTGTTCGAACAATCTGAGCGACATCTGCTACGAAGTCGTGGATCGTGTGAGACCTGAATTCAAGCCACTGTTTGAAAAGCGGGCCCTCGACGATCGGCTCGCCCGGTGCGGTAGAAAAAGTGAAGATGTCCTCCGGAAATCGGTTGAGCCTATCATGCTGACCACGTGAGGCATGGGCTGGATGCTGCTGCAGCCAGTGAACAAATGCATCTCGTGTTACATCGCTAAAATCATTGTAGATGTTGCTGTATCGGCATCGGTCCAGCACGAAACCATCGATATCATAGCTGGAGACGATCTCCCGAACCATATCCAGTTCGTATTTACGAACCTCCGGGATCAGCGGGTTCACAAAGCAGGCGATCTTCTCGCTGGGCGCGTCTGCGATACGAGAGCGTTCGGTTCGCATGTCGAGCCGCATCTTATCCCCGAAATGCACATTGTGGGAGATCCAGTCACGGTCGGTAGGGCGCGTTGCAACAATCATGTGGCCCGCCTCAGGCGCAGCGAGAGGGTCATCGCCAAGGAGAGCGCTGTCCACGACACCCGTCACACGGTTATCCACGTCCATAATGACATTGGCCTGCTTGCCGAACTCGCTCTGGTATCCCCGGGAGGAGTCGCCATTGTCAATTGTGTCCAGGCCAACCATTCCACTTGTTGGTTCAGATCCAAGAATTGCGTGGTCATCGCTTAGCAGTTGTGCCGCCAGAGGATCGGCAGGCTCATTGGCGGCACGAATTGGCAGGCGAGATCCATCCGGGGAGACGAGCCCCCGATTGATCTGGTACACAACGCTCTGCCACTCCGGATGCTCATAGGCTGGCCCGACGCTGAAATATTTGTGGCCTTCGCTCAGGATATTAACGCTGGCGTCCACCTGCAAACCCGCCTTGTGCCCCTCCGCGATAAACGCCGCAAGCACATCGAACTCGGGGATGGGATGGCCTTTCCATTCTTTCATGTGCGGAGAGAGTTTGCTGTTATAGAGCACCTGGCCAGCGAGTGGCTTCACATCCACTACAAGCGTGTTGATGTTTGCTGCCTTACATCGCTGTACAATGCGCGCGACACCGGCTCGGGTCGAGGTGTTGTCCTTGAGAAGGTCTACGCCACCAGGCAGGGCATGCTCCGTTCTATAGACATTTGCCGTTCCATCGATCCAGATGATTCTTCCCTGTGCTCCAACTGCCGCACTTATGCCGCGCGCCAGTGTCACTGTGGATTGAGCTGACGCAGGAATGGAGGATGCGCCCAAAATCGCGGTGAGGCACATTGATATGAGGCTGCAGGATTGCAGGGAAGATGAAGGTCTAAAGGTCATGTGTATTACTCATTACCGGAGCAAACTGGATGGATGAATACGGACCCGCAGCGGAAAAACTAGCGGTTTATCGAACAGAAGATTATACCCTGCGAGTAGACAGGTGGCGCCGCTGTGATGGGTTAAAGACACTACTTCTGCCGCCGATTGGATACGCGATGTTAAGCCAGTGCAAGCCGCGGTCGCAGCAAGCGGCGACCTTACCAGTCGGATAGTTTGTGCAACCGATCAGAATAATCCGATGTGTCTTTACAGCAGTCGTTAGAAGCGTCTGTGGCCGTGAAAAGTGTAACCTCATAGGGTCGCCGTATCCCAGACGATGGCGGCAAGGTGAGGTACAATAGATCCAGTTATGAAGCTGATTACCCTTCTCAAAAGCAAAATTCACCGTGCAACGGTAACCGAAGCGGATGTAAATTACATCGGCAGCATCACCATTGATCTGGATCTTATTGAGCGCGTTGGCCTGCAGCCAAATGAACTCGTGCATGTATGGAACGTTGATAACGGCGAGCGGTTTGAAACGTATGTACTTGTAGGTGAAAGACACAAGGGCGAAATCATTGTAAACGGGGCTGCGGCGCATCGCGTGTCTGTGGGTGATCGTGTGATCATAACGGCGTTTTGCGTGACAGATGAGCCCGTTACAGCACGTGCTGTGCTCGTAGACGAGCACAATAAGTATGTGCGGGATCTCTGATCTCAGTCTCGTCTCTTAATTCTCCTCCCTGAGGTAATTCGGTGTGATCTACGCGATTGGTGACATCCATGGTCAGGTGACCATGCTGAATGATTTGTTGCAACAACTGTTTGCGCTTCCCCTGGCAGACGACGACGTTATCCTTTTTATTGGCGATTACGTTGACCGCGGCGAGGACTCACGTGCAGTGCTCGATCGTTTGATTTCCCTCCGTGCCGAACGTCCAAACACCGTATTTCTGCGTGGTAACCACGAGCAGCTAATGATGGATGCGCGCGAATCGCACCCACCGCAGGCAGGTACGAAACGATCTAGCTTTATGCTGTCCGAGGAGATGCTGCTGTGGCTTAGCAACGGCGGCGAAGAGACGCTGCTTTCGTACTGTGAAGAGCTTGAGCCGGAACAGGTGCTGAGGTGGTGGGAGTTGATCCCGGAAGCGCATTGGGAGTTTCTGCGCTCTACCGCAATCGAACATGTGGCCGGTAAGTACCATTTCGTACATGCCGGGCTTTTGCCTGCCGGCAAGCACTGGGAAGGCGCCGATAGGAATTTTGATCCGCGCCTATGGATACGTGAGCCATTTCTCTCTTTCAACGAAGATTTTGATGGCCGCACCGTTGTCTTTGGCCACACACCTCAGCCGGGCGGCGCACCCTTAATTCGCAAATTTAAGATCGGTATTGATACCGGCGCGGTGTTCCGTGGTCCTCTTACTGCTGTTGGTTTAGATCCTGAAGCGCATGGCCTGCGCCATTATGTGCCAACGGTTCACCAGGCCGCACACCAACCGATTTAGTCCCGGGTCGCGAACTTCATTCGGCTGCAGTATCCTCGCGGGGCTTTGTATTGCGACGACACTGAAGGGAGTTCGCATTTCATGTCGCCTACCCGAGTGCATGTGTTCAGACGCCTCGCCCCCTATCTGCTCCCTTACTGGAAGCGGATTACGTGCGGCACGATTCTTCTCCTTATCTCCACACCGCTTGGCGCATTTCATCCTCTTGTTTGGATGTACATCATCAATGAAGTCATCGGTAAACACCGGATCAATATGCTGCTCCCTGCGTTATCCCTCATGTTTTTTATACAGGGAATTGGCAGCGCAATTGAGAGTGTACAGAACGTAATTCTCGAGGGCGTGGGCCAGCGATTCGTTTTCGATATTCGCTGCGCAGTCTACTCCAAATTGCAGCGGCAGTCGCTTCAATTCCTAACGGAGAGACGAACAGGAGACCTGATCTCTCGAACAATGGGCGACGTGGATGTTCTGCAGGATGTCGCGTTTCAGAGCGTAAGCTCCATTATCGGCAATACCTTCAGCTTTCTCGTTGTTGCGGGGATTTTGATCCGATTGAACTGGAAGCTGGGATTGTTGACCCTTGCGCCAATCGCGGTCGTCTTCTTTCTCACTCGGTTCTTCAACGCCAAAGTGCGGCCAATCTACCGGGAGTCTCGAGACCGCCTCGGAGCGCTTAACGCGCGTCTGCAGGAGAACCTGAATGGCCTCACCCTGATCAAATCGTTCGCTCGAGAGGACTATGAGCTTCGCCGCTTCCAGGGCACGGCTAACAGCTACATGGAGACCAACTTCAAGGCCATCCTGGCAAGAAATACCTTCTTTCCGCTTGTGCGCTTTGTCGGCTTCTTTAGCAACATTCTCTCCATTGGCTATGGCGCCTTCCTAACGCTGCATGGTCAGTTCACCATCGGCGGGATTGCAGCCTACCGCGGCTACTGGTGGCAGCTATTTGCGCCTATCAATCAGCTTGCCACTATTAACGAGCTGCTGCAGCGTGCCCAGGCTGCGGGCAGCCGCGTGTTCGAACTGATGGACGCTGAGGAAACAATAAAGGATTCTCCCGATGCACTGGAACTAAAGGTTCTGCCCGGTGGCGGCAGAGTAGAGTTTGAGAGCGTTGCATTTCGTTACGGCGAAAAGCCCGTATTGCAGAGGGTCGACTTCGTGGCAGAACCCGGCGAGATGGTAGCGCTGGTTGGTCCAAGCGGGGCGGGCAAGACGACCGTTCTAAACCTCATCCCGAGGTTCTGGGACGTAACTGCCGGCACAATTTCGATCGATGGCACAGATATCCGAAAGGTTACCCAGCAGAGCCTGCGGAGCCACATGGCAATCGTGCTTCAGGAGACCTTCCTCTTCGATGGTTCTGTGATCGATAACATTCGTTACGGCCGGCCCGAGGCAACGATGGAGGAGATAGAGGCCGCAGCACGAGCATCCAACGCGCATGACTTTATCTGCGAACTTCCGGAGGGCTATCGAACCGAGATCGGGGAGAAAGGCGTTAAGCTTTCGGGCGGTCAACGGCAGCGGCTCTCGATTGCGCGCGCGTTTTTGACCGATCCACAAATTCTCATCCTGGATGAACCCACGTCATCTGTCGAACCGGAGTCCGAGGCGATAATTACGCAGGCGCTTGAACGATTAATGCAGGGGCGAACGACCTTTGTAACGTCGCACCGGTTCTCGCTAGTGCGTCGCGCCGACAAGATCCTGGTGTTTGAAGATGGGTGTGTTGTTGAGAGTGGAAACCACAACGCGCTGATGCAGCAGGAAGGCCTTTACGCGGCCATGGTTACGATGCAGATGGGGGCGCAGCAATCTCACGCGTTTACGGATAAGGACATCGAAACACCGTAAGCCGTGGTGGCCCGGTGCCATGCTCATCGCTGAAGATGGGCGGATCCCAGTGCGAGAATATCGCGAGGCTGCGGCGGTCCGTCGCATTTATGACGCGATCTTCAAACTGACTGCTGATTACCACGAATCGGTATTTTCCGTTTGTAAGATTCCTCAGGAAGTTTGGCCCCGGCCCCGAAAGAGTGAACTGCCCAATCTGCCAGTCGTGCATCGGAATTCCCGCCCATTCATGCAAGTACCAATAGGCAACATTCGGCGACTGCGGCCCCAGAATGACACGGTCCAGCGGTATCCATTTCTGCTTTATTGCAATGGCGGCAGGCTGCCATCGAGAGATCTGCGTGCGTGCATCCATCCCGGGGAGCGCTTTCGACGGCGTCCATCGCAGAAAAATAAGCCCGCATATGAGCAGAACGGCGATGCCTGCCGGTCGGCTGGCTCTGCTTATGACGAGTACGATATATCCGGCGCATAACATAAGAAATGGCAGACAGTGGGCAAGATACTCTGGACCAATAATGTGGGCGCGGTGTGCAGCCGCCAGCAGCACGACGGTGAAGAGCACGAGCGGCACGGAGCCCAGCGGGAGACTCCAGATGGAGCCAGATGCTCCCTCTCTCGCTTCCACAAGCGGAGCCCTGAATAGGCTTTTCAACTGGATTAGAGAACCAAGAACGACCGCAAAGAGCCCGGCAGCGTAGCTCGCGAAATAGGGCAGGTATTCGTTGCGATACCAGTAGAGGTAGGCCCATTTGGGGGCCGTCTTGTAGACCTGATTGCCGATGTTGACTGGAAACGATTCGCTGTGCCGCATCTCGATGTAGTGCCGCAGCATCAACACGCAGTGCCCGCGCAAGCCTGCAGGCCAGATGATGATCCCTACGACTAGAAACGTAATGGCGCCGCAGACAATGCCTTTAAGCAGTTCTTTGCGGCTGATGTGGATCGCAGAAGAGGAAGATGATAAGGACGGGAATTCCGCCGGAATGAGGCCAGCAGGCATCCAGCCTTTGCGGCCCAGAAACTGTGCGATTTCCGGAAGGAGAGTTACCGGAAGTGCAAGCGCCAGAATTGGGACAACGACAAAAAAAGTTTCGGAGGTTACAAACAGGGCGCCAAGAGCAAGCCCACACCAGATGAGCGATGTGGCGCGACGATTCCTTGCAAACTGCACGCAGCCGAGCAGCAGCGCCATCAGTTCCAGAATGATGACCGACCAGGGCACTGCGTGGGATGCCATGCGTGCGTTGGCGGGTGTGATGATCGTGGCGATTGCGCAGGCCGCGCCAATCTCTCTCCGCGACGGATAGAGAGCCGCACCGCAAAGATAAACAAAGCCCACCGACAGGGCTCCTGCTATAACAAATGGTATCCTGAGCGTCTCTTCGTCTGCGCCAAAGCGATGTGCGAACTTAAGCAGGAGGGCAGTAGCGGGCGCGTGATAATGGCGAAGCCGGATCAGCTGCTCAGGCTGATCCGGCTTATCCGTTGAATCCCATCGATTGTCTTGGACCGTGTGCAAGCTTGCCACGGCATAGTCTGCCTCATCGAGCCAGAGGTCGCCATGGGTGAACTTCTTAAATGCCGAAAACGAGATCGCAGCTAACAGTAGAAACAGCAGTACATCAACGAGCGCTGTCTTGTATTTGCGAGCCTCATTTTGCCCGACCATTACAGTTCCAGCGGCAAAGCTGCCGGGTCCACAGGTTTCGTCTTGCTTCTTGCCGTCCGTGCAGTCCCTGCGGCACGTCGTCGATCTGTTGATGCAACATCGCGCTTGCGACGCTTAAACGGCTTTCGCAGAACGATCTTTTCATAATCCAGCCCGGCGGCTGTGAGCGCTTTATCCCAGCTGTCGAAACGTCGGCGAGCGGCTGTAATAAGCGTGATGTCGTACTCTTCCATACTTTTGGCGTTAAGGTCGATTCCCTTTTCGTAAAGTTCATTTACCTTTGCCGTTATGGTCTCAGCGTCCCACTCGCGATACCGGCGAATCGTACCGTAATCCAGCCCCGCAGCAGAGACTGCTGCCTTCCATGAACCAAAATGCTTGCGTTTTGTAGCGGCAGCCGCGAGCTGCGGATCTACCACCGTGCTAACGTGACGCCAGCTAAGGTCTTCGCCCTGGGCATGAAGTTCGCGAATGCGAGACATGATTCGGGTTCGTGTCCAGCTCTTATAGCGCCGAATGTCGTCGTAGTCCAGACCTGCATGTTCAATAGCCAGCCGCCACGAGCCAAAATACCGAGTGGCAGCCCTGAGAAGCGCGACCTCATCCTGAGCTATCTGAGCATAGTTCAGATCATTCCCGTTTTCGTACATTCTCACTATTTCATGGGCAATAGTTTCCTTGCTCCATTTACGCACTAGAGATTATCCTCCCTAACTGAAGTACACACACTCTTGCCGCACTGCGTGCCCCAGGCACATTCCGGGCAGATCTGGATAGGAGTGGAAAGTGGATTGTCTTACCAAAACTGGGATTTAAGAGGGAATTGAGCGGCCCGAGATCACCGCCATTTGCCACTGATTTTCCGCATCACACCTATTATTCGTCAAGATCGTGCGAAAAGTCAATAGATTCCCTCTGGATTCGTCGCAATACAAGGGCGGTAAACCGGTCGACAGCCGATGCCTGTGATTATGCTAGAGTGCAGGTACAGTTAAGCGGTGGGAATGGGCACAGGGTTATTGCACCTGAAGCCGCATGGGAGATGAATGTGTACGGAATAGTCTTTAGGGTGCTGGGCGCAGCCATCGTTATCCTGATTGCCCTGTATTCTTCTGCGAATGCGTTTCGAAAGGCACGGCAACTCGACGCGAGGATACGCGAATTCAAACGCGAGCAGGAGGAGGCGAAAACCCGCGGTAAGCCACTCGACCCGTATAGGGACCTTGCTGAGATTTACGCGGAACGGGACAGCAAAAAAGGAAAGCGATAACAGCGCGGTTGGGGCTCAGAAGCCCACGCCATGCCGCCGCTTTCGTAACGTGGGCAGCATGGGTCGCAAATTGAGTTTATATAGTAGCCCGGCAACGCCATCACTGTGTGAAACCTTGACCCGGGGCAGCAGAAATGCGTTGCTCGAGTCTGATGCGATGCCGCTGCGAGTTGTGCATGCGCCAGTATAGCCGGCCGCCTCTACAAGCGCTGGAGTTTGCTTGTTGAACAGACCGTAAGGATAACAAAACGTTTGTGCGCTGCCACCGATACGCTCCTCAACCAGGGCTTTACTCTCAATCAGTTCGGCAAGCGCCACTTTGTCTTCAATACCATCCATGCGTGGATGCGTCTTCGTGTGACAGCCAATCTCCCAGCCACTGGAGCGCAGTTTTTTAAGCTGATCCCAGCTCATCAGAGGATGAACCGGTTTACCATTTGCATGATCCCATGCGTTTTCTCGGCCAACTGCGCCGGAAACGGCGAAAACCGTGCCGCTGAACCCGAATTTTGAGAGAATTGGCAGAGCGTGCTCACCAACGCAACAATATCCGTCATCGAAGGTAACGGCAAAACATCTGCGAGGCAGCTTAAGTTGTCCTTTGAGGCCAGCAACAGCTTCCGCAAATGTTACGGTTACATACCCGAGGCGAGACATTAGTAGCATCTGCCGTTCGAATGAGATAGACGATACGTTGATGAAGGGATCTGGCGAGCCATCTATGGTTGCGCCAACCTTATGGTACATCAGTATTGGGACCCGGGGAGTGGTCATAACTTTTACCTGATCAGGCCGCTGTTTTTTGGCCCAAAATCTCTCGGTATAGACTTTCTATGTTGTCGACCATGATGGTAGCGGAGAATCGTTCCACAGCCCGCTGCCGAGCCGCAACTCCCATGGCACTCAGGCGCTCTTCGTTTGTCAACAGCTCAATTACCGATGACGCAAGCTTCTCAGGCGTTCGTTCGATGAGCAGACCCGTTACGCCATCAACAACGAGTTCCGGATTACCGCCTGCGAGCGTGGCAATTACGGGTTTTCCCATCGCCATGCCTTCGATAATTGACATGCTGCATGCTTCATAACGTGACGGCAGCGTTAATAGGTCCATTTCGCCCATGAGGCGCCGCACGTCGTCACGGACGCCGGTAAACCTGAGGTGATCGCCAACGCCTGCCGCAGCAGTAATCTCCTGCATTTCGCGCTTGATCTCCGGGACGTCCGGGCCAACAAGCACGAAGTATGCGCGAGGGCATGCATCAACGATCGCCTTCACAGCTCTGGCCAGAACGAGGTGCCCTTTGAATTCGTCGATCCGACCGATCAGGCCAACGAGAACAGAATTGCCCGGCAGATCGAATTCTTCTCTAACAGATATTGCAGAACCGGGGGAAGCGCTGCCGGGGGGAACGGTGGCGGGTTCATCCAAAAGGAATTCGGTGCCATTGTAGATTGTGCGGATTTTATCCTCAGCTACGCCTTTTCTCAATAGCCCGTTGCGAATAAAATCGGAAACCGAAACTATTTTACTACTATCCTGAGGAAAAAGGAACCTATAGGCCACATCGTGCGATCTGCAGTGCACCGATGAGACCATCGGAAGATGTGCCAAGCGGCCCGCTACCAGCGCATAGTAGGTTGCGCGAGTGAGGTGCGCGTGAATGATATCAATGCTTTGCTCTTTCATTACCCTTGCCAGATTAACCGGAGTAGCAAACGCGCTGATGCCGCGCATACTCATTTCTATGGTCGGTATCTCTGCCTTCCGCAACTGTTCGGGAAGCCAATCACCATGAGGACAAACTGCCATTACGTTGTGGCCGCGTTTTTTGAGACGATCACAAAGGACGGCTACATGCTTTTCAGCGCCGGAGGTCCGCGAACTTGATACAATCTGCAAAATATTCATCCGGATATCATAGCACTCGAAGTCGATCTTTGGCAATTGCAAATGCCAGCCTAAACGAACGACGACTTCGGTGGGCTCATGGTCGTGACGCGCCAAAAAATTCTGCGAAAACTTTGGATTTTGGATTGCGCGGCTTATACAATAAATACAGAACTGTGCTACAATTAGACGTTAACCTCGTTGCTAATGTACAGTGCCCTGTAGCGCTCAACTGTTATTACCTTGTCCAGGCTGAGCAGTCAGGACCGTCCCCTTTACCGGATATAAACCAGTGAAAACAGCAATACCGAGCGCGGACAGCGTGTCGAATGCCCACGCCACGCCCGTTCAACCGGAGCGAGAGTTTAAATTGTTAAGCGCGATTGCAGAAACCGCCTTACGCGGCGTTCTGTTAATTGCTTCGATTCTCTTCTCAGTGATGTGCCTGTTCGAGCGAACTACCGGTTCGCAGCGATCTGGGTCCAAGTCTCAACGCGACTCGGTTCGACCAGTTGCATCGCTAACAACCAAGAGCGTTCAACACCCTTAACCAGGTACCCCTCGGCAATTGTACTGCTTTGGCGTTCCTGCCTGACTTCAGGCAGGAACGTTTTGCGTTTGGATAGAACTGCAAGTAATGGATACACCCGAGACGATTTATCTAGGCATCGATGGAGGCGGCAGTAAGACAGCGGTCACGATTTTGGCTTCGGACCACAAGCTTGTGGGATTGGGAATCGGCGGTCCCGGCAATATCGCGGTTAATAGCGACGAAGTGCTCTCCGCATCCATTCGCGATGCGATTGTTGCGTCAGGATTGCCTGGAGTCACACGCTATCGGTCTGTCTGTGCCGGTATGGCTGGCTATACGGCAGAACTGCGCCGGGCAGAGTTTAAACGGCTCCTACGGAGCCAGATCTCTGCAGAGCGTTACAGAATTGAGCCGGATTATGTCATTGCTTACTGGGGCGCAACGCACGGCGAGCCGGGAATCGTTGCCGTTGCAGGAACCGGCGCTGTCGCTTTTGGCCGGAACAGCTTAGGTGAAACCTACAGGGCAGATGGGCTGGGTTATCTGTTAGGGGATCGGGGGAGCGGGTTTGAGCTCGGGATCTACTCGTTGAGGTATGCACTGGAGACGATCCAGAATGGAGCTTCCGATCCATTGACCGCAGCAATTGTCGATTTTACGGGGGCGCCTACGACCACCGCAATTATTCAATGGCTTTACGGCTCGTTCAGTCCATCAAAAGTCGCCTCACTCGCTACAGTTGTGGGCGAAATTGCTGAAGCGGGTGACGGCGCCGCGCGGAATCTAGTTGCAGAGATGGCAATGCGTCTGCGAAACACGGTGCGCGAAGTGCGTAGTCGACTTGGCATGCCTCGTGACGTTGCGGTTTATCCGATTGGCGGGCTGTGGAAACTCGGCTCATTCCTGAATGCCGAATTTGAGAATCCAACCTGGAAGGGGGCGAATGGCGTTCAGTTTACTGATCAATCCACCTCTGGCGGTCAGTTCCGAGTTGTCGCGCCAAAAAGTGATCCTGCCTATGGTGCAGCGCTGCTCGCGATGGAGGGTGAGACTAATCTTGGTTCATAGCGCTCAGGTAATTTGGGTCTGGGACCGGAAGGCGCGCATTTGCCCCTCAATGTACGATGTACACGGTCACCGCAACGTGCCCATACATCAACATCGGAAACGTCGATGCATCGCGTTCTCGTTTAACATGTCACTGTAAGTAACTACCGCACGATACATCACGACGTACAGCGCAGCAATGCCTCTCATTCCGTCAAGGAATGCAAGCCGCTCAGTTCTGTGTTCAGCGGCTGCGGGAATCTCTGACAACGTCTTACCGAAACAAATTCCCTTGTGATTGAACAAGCAACTGTCGTCAAAAGCCCCTCCCAAACTGGCCGGGCAGACACTTCCAGCAAACGCAAAGCCGAAACATGAGGCAGGAATCACGTAAGAGGGATGAGGGACGAGTGATCAGCTGCGCACGCTTCCCTGTCTATTGGCCCTTTTCAATTCGCGGGAGGTTTCAAAGGAACTGTAACTCATTTGGCGCGGAGTCGAATCAGTTCGGTTGTGTGGAGCGGAGCGACCTGAGGTAGTACCAGCTGTTCCGACGCGAGCCGTCCTTTGCGGGGTGCGGGGCGGAGCCCTGCGAAAGCACTATCACTTGGCAAACGCTCCCGTCGAAGGTTAGAGCTAAAGAAGAAAACACAAAAGACAAAAATAAGCTCCTCCGCGTCGCAACGCGGAAAATAGAGAACTCCCCACAGGAGCCGCCATTTACGGTACAATCAGCTATCAGGGGGTCGGGTGGTCGCTGTTGTTCGAGCGATCGGGCGACAGAGGAAAGTCCGGGCTCCACAGGGCGCGATGCCGGATAACGTCCGGGCGGGGCGACCCGACGGAAAGTGCCACAGAAAATACACAGCCGTCATTGGCAATGGTGAAATGGTGCGGTAAGAGCGCACCGGCGTCATGGAGACATGGCGGCCTGGTAAACCCCATCGGGAGCAAGGTCTGACAGGAGGGGTTGACGTGGCCCGCCTACCCTCCGGGTAGACCGCATCAGGGGTCGGGTAACCGGCTTCGCAGAGAGATGACCACACAGATACAGAACCCGGCTTACAGACCTCCTGATAACTAACTTCTTTGACTGCCATAGCAACTAATTCCCATGCATAGACGATAACCCCGTGTCTGGTGGGAGCGCGAGAGATGGCTTCGTAAACTGCCTTGCTCTTACGCAGTGTACGCAAGTTGATGAAGAGCACAGAAGCGCCTCGGCGCTGCCCCTTACCATCGCTATCCCCATTGAAATGAGCTCACGTTGTCTCATTAACAGAGCGGGCGCATTGCCGATATACCCTCTTTGCAACAGCCTTGCCTGCCGAAGCACCGGCTCCATCTTTAAGAATCCATCGCGGCACTCGGGGCTTCCCTGCATCGGGGTCCAGTGATCCATTCCCGTGCGAATTCTGGCCGACCTATGTGCATACGGCACATCTCCCCACACCTCGGCCAGATGGATCGATACGTTTACATCCTGACCGACTCCGATAAGGAGCACGTAGCCATTCTGATCGTGAATTCGTGCTGGCACGCTTTCGGATCCAAGGGGATAGTGAAATGGCGTACCCTTCATGAGCTTTTCTGCGCTGCTGCCGATTGCAGAAAATGATAGCCATGGATGTTCCGATCGCCATGCCTTTGGGTGATTTCGAACCACTTCGGCAAAGATCCCCATGGATGGCAGCGCCACAGGTGAGCTTGCAGCCTCGAAGCATTCGGGGCGGTTGCGTATCGTTTCGATCTCTTCCGGATCGGTAGGAGGCTCATTCCACTCAGCAGGATCGCGGAACTGGGGCGTAAATGCAGGCGCGACAAGCGTTGCCTCCGAACCTAAAGCGCGTTGAAACGCTTCAATTAAGCCGGACGCTCCGCCCTCGATCTGGCCAATGGATCGCATCGAAACATGCGTCAGCACGACCGCTCCGGCCGGGAGACCAATCTCTGCGATGTCGGCGGCTATCCGATCTACGCTCCACATACGATCGATCTCCCTCCGTCGGGACTACAGGTAGCCAAGGTCCTCTAATCTGCGCGCCAGTTCAGCCTCCTCTTCGGGCGTATAGGCGTCGCTATCTGTGTGTGCCGTCTGTCCTGCCAGGCCAACGACTGTCCTTCCAACACCGGGAGGCGGAGTGACACCAAGGCTCGTAAGCACTGTCGGGGCGATATCGTAGATCGAGAGATCGGTCCGCTCACCGGCATCGGATGCCGAAGAACCGATGTCCTTCATAATGAATATCCCATGCTGTGCATGGTTGGCATCGTCCGGACCGGTGTCGTTGGTCGCGGTGTAGATCGAGTTATGACCGACGCTGCCTACGGAACGCCAATGCAGGTCTCCGAAGTAGACAATCAGGTCCGGAGGCACATTACTACACTTCGTGTAGATATCTTCAGGCCGGAACACCTTGTTACCAAGGTGCATACCATCCGGGCCCGACATCTGTTCCAGCTTCTCCGTGATCTCGCGCTTTAGAGCTTCTAAGCTATGCGGCTGTACGGTTCCGAGTGGCTCGCGGCCCTGCACATTGATAAATAGCCTGCCGTAATATCCGCCATCGCCCCAGGCTCGCGTTTGGCTCCAATCGATCATGTCTGGCGTTAGCTTGCACTCTTGATCGGGCTCACTTTTTAGCTTCAGATAACCCTCTTTAATCAGCCACTGGTTAAAGCAGATTCCGCCATCCATGCGCTTTGCGCCATGATCCGAAACGACAATGAGCCTGTCGTCCGGTTTGAGATGTGAGATAAGATCGCCGATGTGCGCGTCTAAACGTACGTAATAGTCGCGGATCGCGTGCTGCAGTGGATTTCCAGGCTGGTGGAGCGGATGCTGCGGATCGTAGTATTTCCAGAATCCGTGGTGCAGGCGATCTGGCCCCATCTCGATCATCACAAACAGGTCCCAGGGTTTGTTCTCCATCAGGTGAGTCGCGAGTTTGAAGCGCTGTTCGGTCATCGTGTATATGTCGGCAAGCAGGCGCTCCTTGTCATCGGTTCGGAACTGCCTGGTATCGAAGATATACTCTCCGACGACCTCTTTGATCTCTTGCTTAAGGTCAGATGGAAACGTGTAGTCCGCATTGGTATCAGGTGCAAGGAAATCTGTGATGAGGAGCCCATTGATCGGGCGCGGGGGGTAGGTAAGCGGTACGCCAAGTGCAATTGTTTGCAGTCCATGCTCTCCGAGCAGGTCCCAGAGCGCGGGTTCTCGAACCAACTTACTGCTGGCGAACTGTAGGCCGTCGTAGCTATGGTCTCTGCGGTTACGGAAACCGTAGATGCCAAGCGATCCCGGATCCCTGCCGGTCATCATACACATCCAAGCTGGGACAGTGATAGGGGGGATTGTGCTCTCCAACCGGCCCCAGGCGCCAGTTTGGCGTAAGCTCGTTAGGTTGGGCAGAAGGTGAGGCCACTGCTGGAAGACAAGTTCGGGAGCGGCGCAGTCGAGGCCGAGGATAAATACTCTGTTCGGCATTAGTAGTCGTTTACCTTAAATCGTGGATCGTCTTACAACGGTAAGTGTGAATTCGGCATACGGCAGGTTCATTCCTGTCAACTTCGTACGCGACAGTCTTAGGATGGGGCATTATCGAAGAGAGTCCGTCGATGGTTTTTGGTTTTAGCCGTCAGAACTGAGGCATTGATTATGTGCAAAGTCGATAGCAACGCATTCGCTGACGCGATGAAGAGATGGACTGGGATATTGTGCCTGTGCTTACTTGCAGGTATTGGCCCTTTATCGTCCGTTTGTGCGGCGGCGCCCGCACGTGTCGCAATTCTAGGCGCGATGCCGCCGCTTTCGGACGCGGCCGATGCAGCGCGTATCGCCGGAATATTGAAAGCGCGTGGTGATGATGCCATTATCTTATCGCCAGTACAGGTAACCGATGTAAACAGCTTTGGTGCGTCCCGATTTCAGCTCCTCATTCTGCCGCACAGTGACCTGTTTCCAGCGCAAGCTCTGCCAAATCTTCTCAACTTCCTGAAGGGGAAAGGCAGGCTGATCTGCCTCAACGGTCCTGCGCTGTCTCGTCTCGTCTACACGGATGGCCGCGCCTGGATGACGCTTCACGATCGGCTATCTAGTCTGAACTTCCAGCCGATGTTCGATCCTTCAAAGATCGATACCGCACTCTGGCAGATTGCTGCCGCAGCTCCAGATGCAAACCCAACTCTCAAAATTGAAGACAGCCCCCACGGCGCGGCCATCAACCTCCGCTTTGAGCATTACCACAACTGGGCCTCTGTCGCGCCGCCAAAATTTACCGTTTCACCGTTCAAACCGGGAACAAATCTAATCAGCTTCTGGGCGAAGGGGGATGCTCGCACGCAGGCCGCTGTGCTCGAATGGGTGGAGGCGGACGGTTCACGCTGGCTTGCGCCTGTGCCGCTCACGAACGAGTGGCGAAGAGTCACCATGCTGCCTACCGACTTTAAGTACTGGCAGGACAGTCAATCCAAAGGCCGAGGAGGCACGAACGACCAGTTCTCGCCTCAAGCCGCATCGATTCTGCGAATCGGGCTTGCAGATTCGCATTCCTCCGAAACGCCCGGGGCGCATCAGTTCTGGCTCGCTGACTTTGGCTGTGCCGCCTTGCCTGGCGATATGCCCATGCAGGCAGCATCTGCACCTAATCTCGAGGCGCTTTCGCCGATACACAAACAGGTGCACGATACGATCTCTGGTTTATGGCTGCCCGTGCTGCGAGATCGCGGCATTGGAACATTGGGTGAGCGGAACGGCAGGCTGCTCCCTGTGAACCTCGACTCGTCTGCATTTCCTACTGCAGTAACCGACTATAAAGATTGGGTCCGGGTTGCACTCAAAGGTCCATATCAGGGCGCAATATGGGGTGGAGGCGCAGACTATTCTGCAGCCACCACCGATAAGCAGCTAACGAGCCTTGTCGATCGCGCACTTCAGAATGTCTTTATCGTCCGCGCCGGTGCGGAAAAGTGTGTAAATGATCTCGGTAAGCCTATCGGACTGTCGGCCCTTCTGATTAATCTTGGACCAGCAACTGAAACCCTCTCACTAGAACAGAAGATGTACCGCCTTAGCGACTCGAAAGCAACAGAGATATTTCAATCCGGCGGCGAAGCTCAAGTTGAAAGTGGAAAGCAGATCGAGGCGGCGCAAGTTGAAATAAAGATCGCTACTCCCGGAGTTTATCGCTACACGGCGAAGCTATACTCGATCGATGGCCACCGCTTGCTGGATCGGCTAGAGATGAGCATCCGTGTGGTGCCATCTGAAAATCGCCCAAACGCTGCCGCAGCGATAGTTCACGTTGAGGGCAGCGAATTCGTTCAGAACGGCAAAATTTTCCGGCCGGTTGGCGTAAACTTCTGGCCACTAAATGTTGCCGGACAAGAATCTCCCGCCTACTTCTCAGGCTGGCTAGCGCCGGATCAGTATGATGCTGAGCTCGTTGAGCAGGATCTGGCTCGGTGCGAGAACATCGGCATCAATCTCGTTAGCGTGCAATATTCCCGGCCAGAAGAGGGCGCTAACCTTCAGGATTTCCTCGCTCGCTGCCATAACCACCACATACTGGGCAACGTTTTTATTTCTAACGCCGATCCTAGGGAGCTCCATCGAGATAAGCTGAAGGCGCTTCTCGATGCCGCCCGGCTGCGAAATAACACGGATCTGTTTGCCTTAGACATTGCCTGGGAACCGCATCTTGGTAAGCAGGATGTGCGAAGCAGATACGATGCGCTTTGGCGAAAGTGGATCGATGACAACTACGGTCCCATTGAAAATGCAGAAGCTGCTTGGAAGTTTGCCGCGCCTCGTAAAGGCGGGCTCATTATCGGCCCGGATGATGTTCAGATCTCTTCCGACGGCCCCTGGCGAATCATGGTTGCAGCATATCGCCGATTTGTGGATGACATCCTGAGCAAGGGGTATCGGGAGGTAAAGGGGGCCCTGCGATCGCTTGGAGCAGATGCACTCGTTGGAGCGAGAAGTGGCTACGGCGGCAACGGCTTCCCTGGTGTAGACCCGGAAATGCCTTTCGATCTGCGCGCAGGCGCCGCGCACCTGGACTTTATTTCGCCGGAAGGCTACGCCCTCTCGGGAGAGTGGCAGGCGTTTCGCTCCGGTGGTTTCACTGCTGTTTACGCGCGATGGGCCGGCGCTGGTAAGCCAGTCTTCTGGGCCGAGTTCGGCACAAGCGTCTATCCTGGCACCTCACCAGTGCGGCTTGCAGTTCAGCAAGATACCATCGACAAGATGCTCAGGACCGTGATCGACTCGCGTTCGAACGGAGCGGCCGTATGGTGGCTGCCTGGCGGACTGAGAATCGACGAGAACAGCGACTTTGGGATCTTTGAGCCAGATGGAACTGCACGTCCTGCCGCTCTGCGATTTAAGAACTTTGCGGCGCAGGAGCTTCCTGCAATGCAGCTAGACGCGAAGATCGACAGCATCCTGATCGGTGATCGCGACTCGGATGCCCGGGGTTACTCCAGCATCTACGAAGAGCTGCGCCCCGTGTATGCGCAAATGCGTGGTAAAGGCAACATAGTCGCCTTTCGATCACCTGGAGAAAAGTATACAACTGCAGACATGCCGCTCGAGCAGATAGGCGGCGCACTTGCGACTGTGAAATCACCGTTGCGGTTTGTGAACGGCGAGATTTACTTCGACGATGCCACTCACGACAAGCTTCGGCTGTTGAATACCGGGGAGGCGGCATGGCGCACCGCCGGTGCCGGCGCTGTGATTCTGCTGGTATCCAAGCCGGGTGCAAATGCGCCGATCGTACTGCGGTTAACTGGTTTGCCGGAGAAGATCGAGCGATTAGGTTCGGCGCTGCTGCCGATCCAGTCTGTTCGGAATGCTGCAGGAGGCGCTGCGCATGTCACTGTGAATCTTGCCATAGCTTCTCGATCCGATTTGCCAAATGGCGCCAGGTATCTTCAATTTGGCGAAACCATCGATCTCAATCTACAGTAATCGAAGCGATAGCAATCAACCTTATCTTATTAGTATCCCGAATCATCGTCAGGAATTCGGGCGCGTTAGAAGGCATCCATTCATGAATAAGAAACTGGTTATCGGCTGCACCACTCCCGTGTTGCTCATCGCCGCACTAAGCGTGTGGGGCGTTAAGCGATTACTGCATACCGAACCAAAGCCCGAGCAGGTTGAGACCGTTAAGCGGGGAGATGTTGAGATTAAGGTTATCGAAACCGGTACGATCGAGCCGCTGCGTAAGGTTGAGGTCAAATCTAAGGTTGGAGGGCGGCTCTCAAAGATGCTCGTGGACGAGGGCGATCACGTCGTGCAGGGACAGACGCTTTCGCTCATCGACCCAACAGAAATTAACGCGCAAGTTGCAGCCCTCGAGTCCTCACTAAAGGGCTCCGAGGCGCGCCTGGCGAGTGCACGAAAGAACGTGCACTTTCAGCACGATTCGACGAGTTCTACCATCGATCAAAACGTACAGGCTGTTGCATCTGCCGAGGCTCGATTAAGAGAGGTGGAGGCCGATGCCGGTGTGCAGCCGAAGCTCACCGAGCAGACGATCGCTGGCGCAAGGGCGAGCCTTGATGCATCGCAGGCAAGTTTAAAAGCGCTTAAAGACACGCTCGAGCAGATGGTTCAAACTACCAATCCGCAGAATGCCGTGTCTGCGCAGGCGGGCTACGATCAAGCACGAGTTCAGTCCGAAAACTCGTTAAGAAATCTTGAGCGCCAGAAGAAGCTGTTCAATAAAGGTTTTGTCGCGCAGCAGGTTGTGGACCAGGCCCAGACCGATAGCGATGTCGCAGCAGCACATGCAAAGGATGTAAAGCTGAAGCTCGATCAGATTGAGCTATCCAACCGACTTACCGAGACAAATCTTCGCAGCCAGATTGCCAATGCCGAAAGCGTGGTCCGACAGCAGCAGTCGGCGCTTGTTCAGGCTGAAGCTAGCGTTCTCCCCGCGGATAAGGTGCACGAACTCAATAGTGCAAGAGCGGCTCTCGCTCAGGCGAAAGCTCAGGAGGCTGCAGCACGCGCCGGCCGAATTCAGGATCAGATGCGGTTCGATGACGTGGCCGCGGCCGAGGCGGACGTTAGCAACTGGAAAAACCAGCTAGATAACCTCCGCGTGCAGCAGCGTGATACCACGCTCGCCGCATCCATGGCCGGCGTTATAACCAAGAAGTACAGTGAAGTGGGAGAACTGGTTACTAGCGCTATCGCATCGTTTGGCTCCGGTACCTCCATCTTCCAGATTGCGGACCTATCGACCATGTTGATTAAGATCAACGTAAACGAAGTCGATATCTCCAAGCTAAAGCCCGGCCTGCTGACAGAAGTTACAATCGACTCGTCTCGAGGCTCATTATTTATCGGCAAGATTCGTAAGGTTGCGCCGGCCGCAGGCGGCGACGCCACAGCTCAGGCGGCAGCAGCGAGCAGTGGTGGCGTGATTCGATTTCCGGTCGAGATTCAGATCGACAAAGCGGATAACCGCCTGAAACCGGGGATGAGCGCGCGCTGTTCGATGATTGTCGCTCGCAAGCGGAACGTACTGCGTGTGCCCTCGAACTGCGTAAAGACGGAGAACGGTAACAGCATCGTACAGGTTGTAACCGATACCGTCGTTAATGGCAAAAAGGCGCAGAAGACGGATACGAAGTCCGTGAAGATTGGGCTTGTCGGAGACGAGTTTACTGAGATCGTCTCTGGTGTGAATGAGGGCGTACGTCTTCGACCGAACCCGTACACCGGTCCACCCCGCAAGACCATAGACCTCGAAGTTAGCGGCGGAAACAACTGATGAATCTGTTCTACAGCATTCAGACCGCGCTTGGAAATCTCCGCGCGAACAAACTGAGATCGCTGCTGACGATGCTGGGAGTAATCATCGGAGTTGGCGCGGTCATCGTTATGGTGGCGATTGTGCAGGGCGCTTCAGCGCGTGTGACCGATGAGTTCAAGCAGCTTGGTTCCAGCCTGATCATCATCTACTACCAGCAGGACATGAAGGACGCGAAGGCGACCACTCGCAGGCTCGATGGTATGAAGCTCTCCGATGTTAAGGCCATGGAAGAGCAATGCGACAGGATTAAGGACGTTTCCGCCGAGATGCCAATCGGCAACGATACGAAAGTCCGATGCGCAGAGATTGAGACCACCGCCAACCCTAACGGAGTGCAGCCAGCTTATGAGCGCCTGCGAAAGGTCGTGCTTGCTCGCGGTCGTTTTATCAATGATGCGGACATGAACACCTGGGCTCACGTCTGCGTGGTTGGAGACAAGGTCGCAAAAGAGCTTTTCAAGCAAAGTGATCCGCTGGGGCAGGTCGTTACCGTAAACGGCCTATCGCTCACCGTGGTTGGTGTTGTGGCTAAGAAAGGCCGCTCGATGGAGGGCGATGCCGACAAGGCGCTATATATTCCGCTCGCCACAGTGCAGAAGCGGATACTTGGCAAAGAGCTTGTCGGTGTGATCTGGGCCGAAGCCAAAGACCCTACTCAGCTTGAACCTGCGATGGATCAGGTTTGGCAGTTCTGGATGCGTCGCTACGACAATCTGCCCGGCTTTCATGTTGATAGTCAGGAGAACATCCTGAACAGCATCAACAAGATCCTGGCCGTCTTCGGCATCATACTGGGTTCCATTGCGGGGCTTGCACTGCTTGTCGGCGGCATCGGCATCATGAACATCATGCTGGTTTCGGTTACCGAGCGCACCCGCGAGGTGGGTATTCGTAAAGCCATCGGCGCAAAGCGTCGAGACATACTAACCCAATTTCTCATCGAATCTGCCGTACTTTCCGGCTCCGGCGGTTTGATAGGAATTGCTTTAGGCGCCGCAGTGGCCTATACCATCGGATACATCACACAGTTCGTGCCATCACTTGTGAGCCCGGGAGGGCAAAAGGGGATTGCTATCTATTTGCCGGTCGGGTTCTCAATAGGGGCATTTCTGTTTTCAGCTTCCATTGGTATCTTCTTCGGCATCTATCCCGCCATCCGCGCCGCCAGACTGGATCCAATACAGGCCTTGCGACACGAGTAACGAACAGGTTGCAGGTATTTGGTGTTGGGTTTTGGGAAGGAAATGGGTATCGCTGAAACTCCAGGAACAATTCCACGCTGCCGTCTGTCTGAACGCGGAATATGCATCTATTTGCGTTCGGAGGGATGGAGGCAAACATCATGCCGCGAGGTGACAAAACCGCCTATACCGATAAGCAGAAACGTATGGCGGAGCACATTGAAGAGAGTTACGAAGAGCGCGGAGTTGGTGTAGAAGAGGCTGAACGGCGTGCCTGGTCTACTGTTAACAAGGTAGATGGAGGCGGCAAGAAGTCTGGCTCTGGTCGCGCCCCTCGTAAACCTGTGCCAACCAGGTAGTCGGGAACAAGATGCCCCGTCCGAACGGGCTTGCGAACTATTCCGATCTTGATTTACGCGTGCCGACCACGCCCGGCAGGCGCTCAATTACCACTGTGTCATTGCCCGGCCGGCGGCTCCCAGAGCTCCACTTTGTTGCCTTCCGGATCGATGACCCAGGCAAACTTTCCGTACTCAGAATCGTCGATATTCTCCAGCACTTCGCAGCCCTCTTCACGCAGGACTTTTACCAGTGCATGGAGGTCCTCCACTCTGTAATTCACCATAAAGGCTGAGACGCTTGGCGAAAACTGGTCGCTCTCCTCTGGAGCAATAGACCATACAGTCGTTCCACCAATCGGTTTACCTTCACCATCGGTCCACGTAAAAGCCGTCCCGCCCCAGTCTTGAACATCAATGCCGAGGTGCCGCTTATACCACGCCTGCAGCGCAGGAGCATCCTTTGCTTTGAAGAAGATGCCGCCAATACCAGTGACTCGCTTCATGAGACCTCCAATGTCTGTTGATGGTGAGTGTTCGTCTGTGGATGTACGGATATTTAGTCGTCGAATTGGATGCAAACAAATGAAGATTTCAGAGGAAACTCCAGAAATGTCATCTAATTGATTATGCATCATCACTTTCGAAAAAATTGAAGGAAGAGCAAACTTAAACCGCAGGTCATTGTGCCAGGACGGGCGAATATCGAACACCCATGAAGGAACGTACGAATGACATCAGGCTGGTCAAAATGCTGATCGAACACGGCGCTGATCCAAACATTTCTACAAAGTCTGGCGATTCGCCGTTAAGGTCTGCTGAACGGTACAAGGATAAGGAGCTCGCCCGATACCTTGTGGCGCATGGCGCGCGATGAGACCTTGTAATGGATTGTGTCGACAGCTATTTGAAACGACTTACGCGCAATAGTGGACATATTAGCCAGGGTAACGAACGGGCTCACAAACATAATGCGAAGGCTTCGTATAGCTCTATGCACTGTAACCATCCTCGCAGCGCTATTTCCGGCGTCAAGCTTTGGCAGGGAGAGTGCAATGCAAGAACCCGGAGTCGGCGTCCAGCCTGCGCTCACTACAAACACGGATACGCGCAAAACAGCGCTAGAGTACCTGCACAAACGCGCTACAGAGGTCGTCGATGGCGCTTCCATTCCCGTCGGTGGCCAGATCCCCGGACACAAGAATGTAACCGGTTATATCCTGCACATGCCTGGAGGAAATGCCGGGTACCCGAGTTTCTGGGTACGCGATGCTGCCATGATGCTTGGGGCCGACCTCATAGAACCATCCGAGATTCTGGGATGGATACGGCTGATCGCGTCGGTGCAGGCCGACCGGCATGGCGTGAATTTGAAGCATGGCCTTTATGTGCCTCCCTATAGCATTCCAGATCACATTACGCTTGCGGGGAAGCCATGCTGGTATCCGGGAGCTTACGATGGGGAAGATCAAGGCAACGGAAGTTTTGGATTCTTGCCCCCGGCCGATGATGCGTTCTTCTATATCCAGATGGTCCGTGAGTATGTGCGCACTACTTCGCCTGACGTGTTGAAGAACGTATCGCTGCAGACTGCCTGGGGGCAGGTCGACATGCTGTCCTCCGCTACAAAGGCGTATGACAGCGTTGCTGTCGAAGAGAAAACGGGGCTCGTGGTATGTGATGCCAATCCTGGCAAAGGTCGCGTCGATTGGGGCTTTTGCGACACCGTGCACAAAGCAGGGTTGTGTCTGATGCCTTCTCTGCTTAGATGGCAAGCGGCTAGAGATCTTTCGCACCTGTGCAGGGCAGGTAAGCGAGGCAAAGAAGCAGGGCGGTTCGAGAAGGACGCCGCCAGAATTGCGGCCTCGATACTTCCCACGTTTCTGATCGGGGTGACTTCTGACGAAGCGCTGCTGATTTCCGCCACCGAGGTTGGCCGCAAAGACGATCTTTGGGCTTCGGCATACGCAGTATGGCTGGGCATTCTGCCGCCTAAAGCAGAGCGGCAGGTTGCGACTCATTTGCTATCGGTCTGTCTTCATTCGGGAGCCATGAAAGAGGGTCAGGTAATGGCCGTGCCGCCTACGGGTGAGTTCGGTGGGTACTGGGAGAAGTGTCTGGCGAGGCAGGGGACCTATCAGAACGGAGCCTACTGGGGGACGCCATCTGGCTGGTTTATAGTCGCACTGGACAGGGTCGATAGGGTACATGGCGACGCCATGCTGGCAGAGTTTACTGGACATCTCGAACGCAATCGGTCAAAAGGCGCGCCCTGGGAGTGCTTCAATCCCGCCTTAAACCACTACCAGAATCCGCTATACTGCGCAACTGTCGCGTTGCCCTACGTGGCGCTGATTAGCGAAGAGAATCACCGACACAGATGAGCTGAATGCTCTGAGTGGCAATGACATACGAGGGCTGTCGAGCTTTCGCCAGACAGCCCTCGTGACCTACTTCTTGCCAAGTTTTTTGAGAGCGATAAGGGTCTGTTCTATCGTTTCAGGGGCACTCACGTATACGCCTCTTGCATCCAGTACGATGTTCTGCGGAATGCCCGAGAACCCAAACTTCTGTATGATTACCGCCGGCTCGTCCGATACGATCGGGTAGGTGAGCCGGTGCTTTTTGCGAAAACGCCGTATTTTGCCAATAGGGTCTTTGCCCTCTTGAATCGAAACTCCAAGCACCTGCACGCCCTTGTCCTTAAACCGACGCCAGACCTCGTTCTCTAAATGAGGAGCCTCCTCATTACAGCCGGGTCACCAGGCAGCGTAGAAGTTCAGGATAATCACCTTGCCCCGGTACTGCGATAACGTAACGGTTCGGCCCGTATCATCTTTCAGCGAGAAATCTGCGATACGCTGACCGACGTGGTACGTGGCAGTCTGAGCGCCCGCGTGCCGTGTTACGACAGGCGAGGCGATCAGGGCGAATATCCCAAGGACGGCGACGGCCACAATAGATCTTTTCACGTGCGCGTCTCCAGTTTTGTGTTGCCATATCGGACCGTAGTCCATACGTATTGTAGCCAGCCCCAGCGCGGATTGTCAAATACAAGTGGCGTTGGCCGGCGCAACTTACCAAAAGACAACATCGTCAACAAAATAGTTGTTGTTGACAACGGTGATGTTGTTGATGTAAACTGCATCATTCCAAGGTGAGGTTTGCATCGGTATGGCGAGGAGCGAAGAGCTACAACGGCAGACGGAGCGTATTCTAACGCAGCTCGGGTCGCCTGGCAAGCCGCTTTCAGCGCGTGCTGCGGGTGAAAAGCTGGAGATTGGCTACAACCAGATCGCAGACATGGCTCGGGGCAAAATCCC
>CAIXIX010000597.1 GCA_903919615.1 uncultured Chthonomonas sp. | reverse complement strand
TGAATGTTGAGTTTCCAGGTTCACTGCGCTCGGCAGAACCTTTTCTCGCCCTGTGGATTTCAGCGCCACTGTTAGTTTTGTGGACTAATACCACCACAATTGGACGCGCTACCCCGGAATTACAGGAGACCGAAACTAGAATGCTCCGTCAGGTTGCTCGGGAAACCTGGCGGTTCTTCAGCGACTTTGTTGGCCCCCAAACAAACTGGCTTCCACCCGATAACTACCAGGAGTCGCTTCGCACCGAGATTGCTCAACGAACTTCACCAACGAACATCGGTCTTAGCTTGCTTGCGCCACTTGTTGCACATGACTTTGGTTGGATCACTCCAGATGAAGTGGACGATCGAACTTCTGCCACATTGCAAACCCTTGAGAAACTGGAGAAGCATCAAGGGCACCTGCTTAACTGGTACGATATCGGAACGTTACTGCCGCTCTCCCCAAACTATGTTTCTATGGTGGATAGCGGTAATTTCCTGGGCGATCTTTGGGCGCTCGAACAGGCCTATGAGGACCTGGTAACCGGACCGGTATTAGGTACAGCCGCTGTTCTTGGCGTTCAAGACGTCATCGATTTGATACAGCTCGCACCCGACATGCGAGGATTAGAAGCTCACAATATCGAGTTAACCCTCCTTGAACTGTCGGCTATTCTCACCCCTCGGCCCGTCAGTCTGGAAGACATCATCGTATGCCTGCGCAAGGCGTCCCCTATCGTCACCAAACTCCTCGAGGTATTGGACAAATCAGCTCAGCCCTCTGCAGGAAGCTGGTACTGGGTGCATCAGATTGGTGTCCAGGTGAATGCCTGGAATCAAATGATAGATCGATATTTGACATGGGTTGAGATTCTCTCCCGGCCGCCAGATGGCGGACTTCTCGGCCTCGGTTCTGAGGCTCATGAATGGCGGCGCAAAGCGCTGGCATCTGTACCGTCGCTCAGGTCGCTGGCAAATGGGGATCTGCCTGGACTAAGCTCCCTCGTGGCTCTTCAGGGGCGGACAGCAGAGTTAAATCTACCTGCGCCGGTAAGCATTTGGCTGGACGCACTCGCTACGGCGACAGAACTTTCACGATACAACGCAGACGCCAGGCTAACACACACCGCATCCAGCGTTACATCAATGAACGCCCTCGCAAATGGCATAAATATGCGGTTGCTCTACGATGACAAACGTCGCCTATTCAACATTGGTTACAACGTTTCCGAACGGCGAATGGACGAGGGACACTACGATTTAATGGCCAGCGAAGCCAGGCTTGGTAGCTTCATTGCAATCGCGCGCGGAGAAGTGCCAATGGAGCACTGGTGGGCGCTTGGCCGACCCTATGGTTCGGCGTATGGCGAACGAGTCCTGCTCTCCTGGAGCGGCACAATGTTTGAATACCTTATGCCGTTGTTGTTAACCAAGAGCTTCGAAAACTCCGTTCTGGATGAGGCATGCACGGCGTCGGTGCGATGTCAGATCGCCTATGGCCGACGGCGGAATATCCCATGGGGTATCTCGGAGGCGGCATTTAGCGCAATAGATGCGAACCAAATATATCAGTACCGGGCGTTTGGCATACCAGGGCTGGGCATGAAGCGCGGGTTGGAAGAGGATCTCGTCGTCTCCCCGTACGCTTCGGCATTGGCCCTACTGGTCCTCCCTGTTGATGCCGCCCACAATATTTCTAGGCTCTCGCGTCTTGGCGTTCGCGGAAGCTTCGGATGTTACGAATCCATCGATTACACTCGCCAACAACGACAGCATGGTGAACTTGGCGTCGTCGTCTACGCATACATGGCGCATCATCAGGGGATGATCCTCGGCGCCATCGACAATGCTTTAAACCAAAACATCTGGCAGACGCGGTTTCACCGCAATCCTTCGGTGCGTGCAACGGAATCACTACTCTACGAGCGTATCCCGCGGGATCCTGCAATGGTAACGGTAAGCAGCCAACCGGAGCTAATTCCTGAACTTGCTCCGTTAACTCGGGCGCCTTCTGAAGGGCATACGAGTACGCCAAACACACCAACACCCAAGACAAACCTGCTTTCCAATGGTTCTTACGGAGTTATGGTTACAAATGGGGGAGGCGGCTATAGCCACTGGAGAGACCTGGCGATTACGCGTTGGACTGCAGACGTAACGTGTGACGCATATGGGTCGTTCTGTTACCTCAAGGATATAGATACCGGCGAGGTGTGGTCAACGGGTCATCAACCCGTCTGTGCAATTGAAACGCAGTATGCCGCCGTATTTACTGCAGACAAAGCAGAGTTCAATCGTCGCGACGACGGTTTTGAAACGAAGACAGAGATTGTCGTTTCGCCTGAGGACGATGTGGAAGTGCGGCGTATAACGCTCATCAATAGATCTTCTCGTCGTCGTCGAGTGCAGCTAACAACGTACGCAGAGTTGGCGCTTGCCGAACACAAGGCGGATCGGGCCCATCCTGCGTTCAGTAAGATGTTTATCGAGACTGAAGAGCTGCAGGATCATCATGCGCTGCTCGCGACACGCCGGCCACGTTCTCACTCCGAACCGCAGATCTGGGCCATGCATGTGGCCTCCTGCGGCGCGAGCTTCGAGCCGGATATGCAATTCGAAACCGACCGTGCTCAGTTTATAGGCAGAGGACGAACTGCTCATAGGCCACTCGCGTTGGATGGCGCACTTAGCAACAGTGTCGGAGCGGTTCTGGATCCCATCTTCAGCCTACGGCGGCTTGTCATTCTGGAAGCTGGGCAGCGTATACAGGTTTCGTTTGTAACTGGATGTGCTGAGAGCCGTGAAATAGCAATTAAGCTGGCAATGAAGTACGAAGACTTTGAAGCGTCAAACCGTGCCATAGAAATGGCATGGACGCACGCGCAGTTAGAGCTGCGACACCTGCGCATTCAGCAGGATGAAGCTCAACTGTTTCAGCATATTGCCGGCCATGTAATTTATCCGGATTCACGATTGCGCCCAGCTGCGGAACGGCTTGCCGCCAATGTACTGGGTCAATCCCGCCTTTGGGCCTATGGGATATCTGGCGACCTCCCGATTATCGCCGTCACGATCGGCGACCTTCAGGATGTCGACCTGGTACGCCAGATCCTGACGGCGCATGTCTACTGGCAGCAGCGTGGGTTAATAACGGACCTAGTGATTCTAAACGAAGAGGCAGTCAGTTACGATCAACCTTTACAAGACCGATTGATGAGTTTGGTCGCGGCTCGATCTCAGGCTACCGGTATCGACAGGGCCGGCGGTGTATTCCTTCGGCACAGTGGGCAGGTCCCAGAAGAGGATAGAACGCTCCTGCTCGCAGCAGCGCGAATTGTACTGGTGGCAGCACGCGGTACTTTGGCGCAGCAGCTAGGCACACCTCGCCTAACCGTACAGTTACCCGCTCCATTTATTCCCGGTAATAAGGGAAATGAAGGGATGTCTCCACCACTTCCGTTTATGGAGTTGGACTATTTTAACGGGCTCGGAGGATTTACGCGGGACGGCAAGGAGTACGCTATCTACCTCGGGCCCGGCGATCAAACGCCGATGCCCTGGATCAACGTGATGGCCAATCCCACATTCGGTACGATGGTTTCTGAGTCTGGATCCGGTGCGACCTGGTGCCGGAATAGCCAGGCCAATCGGCTGACACCATGGTCTAACGATCCCGTGTCCGACCCATGCAGCGACGCGATTTACATTCGAGACGAAGATAGCGGAAGTATATGGACGCCTACGCCGCTGCCCATCAGAGAAAACGACGCATATCGCATTCGTCATGGACAGGGCTATTCCGTTTGTGAGCACAACAGCCACAACATAGAACAGCTTCTCACTACATTTGTGCCGGTGGATAGCACGGGTGGAATTGCGGTGCGAATTCAAAGGCTGCATCTCATTAACCGCTCAAATCGACGCCGAAAACTCACAATTACTTTCTACTGCGAACTCGCGCTGGGTGCTACTAGAGAAGATACCCAGATGCATATTGTCACGGAATGGGATGCAAATGCGAGATTGCTGTTGGCGCGAAATCGATACAACGCTTCAGACGGGAAGCGCGTTGTGTTTATCAGCTCCAGCCAGCCTGTTACCTCGGTATCGGGCGATCGAACCGCGTTTTTTGGACGGAACGGAAGGGCTTCTGCGCCACGAGCTCTGGATCGTAAACTGCTTTCTGGCCGGGTTGGCGCCGGTATGGACCCATGTGCCGCGATTCAGGTCGCCGTAGAACTGGGGCCGAATGAGGCGGCAGATGTTGTTTTCCTACTTGGAGAAGCTGAGAATGCTGAAGAAGCCAGGCGGATAGCGGAAAACTGCAGACGCGTGACTGTATCTGCGCAGCTATTGCAGACCACAATCAACTGGTGGGACTCCTTGCTCGGCTCGATCCAGATTGAAACGCCAGACCATGCCGCGAATCTTATCCTGAACCGTTGGTTACTCTACCAGGATATGAGTTGCCGACTCTGGGGACGTTCGGCTTTCTATCAGTCTGGCGGAGCTTATGGATTTCGTGATCAGTTACAGGATGTTATGGCGCTGGTTTATGCGTCGCCAAATACCGCGCGAGAACACCTGTTGCGCGCGGCAGCACGTCAATTTTTGGAAGGCGACGTGCAGCACTGGTGGCACGCGAACGATGGCGCAGGAGTGCGAACACGTGTATCGGATGACCTACTATGGCTGCCCTTTGTTGTAGCTCAATATGTTCGCGTAACCGGAGATACCGGTGTTCTTAGTGAACAGGTTTCATTCATCAATGGTAAGGTGCTGGAGCCCGGCGAGATCGAAACGTTCTTCGTGCCGGAGGTAACGGTAGAGCGCGCCTCCCTGCTCGAGCATTGCCGAAGAGCCATTGCCAAAGGGTTTACCACGGGGCAACATGGGCTTCCACTCATGGGATCTGGCGACTGGAACGACAGCTTTAGCAGCGTTGGCATTGGGGGTAAAGGAGAGAGCGTCTGGCTTGCATGGTTCCTTATTCACGTACTTAACGATTTTGCTGGCCTATTAGACCTTCAAGAAGAACATGCAGAGGCCAGCCGCTGCAGAGAGAGGGCTATCACTCTGAAATCCGGAGTTGAGGCGGCAGCATGGGATGGAGATTGGTATGTGCGCGCCTTCTTTGATGATGGTTCTCCGCTGGGCTCACAGCATAACACGGAAGCGCAGATAGATTCGCTGTCGCAATCGTGGGGCGTCATTTCTGGCGCGGCAGACCTAAATCGGGTTTCTACGGCGATGCATTCCGTTGTGGAACGCCTCGTTTGCAAAGATGAGCAGATCGTGCGTCTGTTTACACCGCCATTCGTGAGCTCAAAACCAGATCCTGGCTATATTATGGGTTATCCTGCCGGCATACGAGAAAATGGAGGCCAGTATACGCATGGATCCCTTTGGGTGCCGATGGCGTTTGCTCAATTAGGTGATGGCGATAGGGCAGTTGAGCTCCTTAGAATGATGAACCCAGTTGAGCACAGTCGGAACCCTGCAGCGGTTCAACGTTACAAGGTCGAGCCTTATGTTCCCGCGGCGGATATCTACGACATGCCTGGCGGTAAAGGCCGGGGCGGCTGGACCTGGTATACCGGGGCAGCAAGCTGGATGTACAGAATCTGGCTTGAGGAGATTTGTGGGTTTCAACTGCGTGGTGAAACGATAACATTTAATCCGTGCATCGCATCCGAATGGAACGGATTCACGCTCAAATACAGATATCACAGCACGAATTACGAGTTCAGGGTAGAGAACCCACACCACGTATGCCGCGGCGTTGAATATCTGACCGTGGACGGAGTGCGTTCGCCAGTGAAGGCCGTAACGCTTAAGGACGATTCCGGCAATCACTTAGTGCTTGTGACGATGGGGCAAGGTGACCCGCAAAACCGCGGAACACGCCAACTCACGAATCAGTCATCCGAGCAGATAGCAGATCACGAAATCGAAGCTCTAATTCCCGCTCACTAAGGCGGCACACGATCGTGACCTCGGCGCACTTGATTACAATGGTGCGCCAATTCTGAAGACGGGGGCACCATGTTAAGACGCGCCAGAGAACTCCAGGGAGTGCATATACACGCTCGAGATGGAGTGGTCGGAAAAATAGATGAGATCCTGTTTGATGACGAACACTGGACCGTTCGGTACCTAATAGCCGATACGGGCAGTTGGCTCAATAGAAGGCAAGTACTGCTATCGCCGTTAGCTATAGGATTTCCAGATTGGGAAGCCAATACCCTCAACGTTACCCTTACACGTGAACAGATTGAAAACAGCCCGGACGTGAATACCGACGAGCCCGTATCACGCCAGTGGGAGGCGAGCTTCCATGGATACTACGGATTGCCATTCTACTGGGGCGGGCTCGGCGGCTGGGGAGCCTATTCATATATCGGCGGGATCATTCCGCCATCGGGCATGTTAGCGACATTACCCCAGGTTGACCCCAAAGAGTCAGATGTAGCCAAGGGCGATTGTCACCTGCGAAGCTCGCGTGAAGTTATCGGATATCGAGTTGGCGCTATAGACAAGAACATCGGCCATATCGATGACTTTATCGTCGATGATAACACATGGCGCATCACGTACCTGGCCGTCGACACACGAACTCTGTGGCCCGGCAAAAAAGTGTTGCTGCCGCTAGACTGGATCGGTCAGGTAATGTGGCCAGACAACATGGTCACTGTAAACGTCTCCTCAGACCAGATAATGAACGTTCCAGAATGGGACCCGAACTCGCCAATCACTCCCAACTTTGAAGACGACCTAAACTGTTACTACGTAAGGCAGCTTCCATTGCGCACCGATGTTCCTGCGCGAGAGCCGGCAGGTTCAAATGTCGCCGTCTTCTAATTCTAATTATTCATTGATGTGACCCTCTACTCAGATGACTGGTGCAAGACAGAGATTGCGGTCGCAGCAATCTGCGACCCACCAGTCTGGTTAAGTTTTGCTTGTCGATGTGCGGAGAACTAAATATGAACACGCTGTTGGATAATCTCGAGCCAATTGTTACTAATGATTCGCGAATTTATGATGCGGGTCTAAACACACTTTCGCCCGATGAACGTCGTAAGATTGATGCCTACTGGCGGGCTGCCAACTACCTCTCGGTAGGGCAGATATACCTCTACGACAACCCTTTGTTACGCGAGCCACTAAAACTATCTCACATTAAGCCAATCGTCGTTGGCCATTGGGGAACGACTCCCGGACAGAATTTTATCTATGTGCATCTGAACCGAGCGATCAAGAAATATGATCTCGACATGTTCTACATTGCGGGCCCTGGACATGGAGGACCCGCGATAGTAGGCAACGTCTATCTTGAAGGCACTTGGAGTGAGGTCTACCCGGACGTCTCGCAGGATGAATCCGGCCTAAAGAAATTATTTAAACAGTTTTCGTTCCCTGGCGGAATTTCCAGTCACGTTGCGCCAACAACTCCCGGCTCCATTCATGAAGGCGGCGAACTGGGATATTCACTTAGCCATGCGTTTGGCGCAGTGTTTGATAACCCTGGGCTGATCGTTGCTTGTGTTGTCGGCGATGGTGAAGCCGAAACCGGACCGCTCGCAACATCCTGGCATTCCAACAAATTACTCAATCCAGTTACCGATGGCGCTGTGCTTCCGATTCTTCACTTAAATGGCTACAAGATTAGTAATCCCACCATCCTCGCTCGCATCGATAAGGAAGAGCTGGAGAAGTTCTTGCGCGGTTGCGGTTGGTCACCGAGGATTGTCGAAGGCGACGACCCCGACACGATGCACGAGCTAATGGCCGCTGCGCTCGATAGCGCAATCGAAGAGATTCGGGAAATTCAGAAAAGCGCGCGCACTGATGACAACACTAAGCGGCCCTGCTGGCCGGTAATCGTGCTTATCTCCCCCAAGGGGTGGACTGGCCCGGAAGTGGTGGATGGTCTTCAAATTGAAGGCACGTTCCGGTCGCATCAGGTGCCCCTACTGGTAGATGCAGATCACCCTGAGCACGTCGCTTTACTGGAGCGCTGGATGAAGAGTTATCATCCAGAAGAGCTGTTCGATGCGAACGGCAGCCTGATTCCGTCGCTGGCGGCACTTGCTCCGAGTGGTAACAGTAGGATGGGTGCAAATCCGCATGCAAATGGCGGTCTCCTGCTGGAGGACCTGCGAATGCCAGATTTTCGCGACCACGCAATCGATGTATCATCTCCTGGGGCGGTGAGTGGCCAGGATACCCTGGTGCTAGGAAGCTTCCTACGCGATGTGATTTCGATGAATATTAGCCCTCGCAATTTTCGCCTGTTTGGTCCGGACGAAACCCTCTCAAACCTTCTGGGAGCTGTATTCCAGGTGACCAACCGGCAGTGGGACGCCCTGCGAGCGCCTTATGACGAATTTCTCGCGACCTCCGGAGGCGTGCTCGACTCCATGCTTAGCGAGCATCAGTGCGAGGGCTGGCTTGAGGGATATCTGCTCACCGGCAGGCACGGGATATTTAACAGCTACGAGGCATTTATCCGCATTGTCGACTCAATGTTCAGCCAGCATGCCAAATGGCTCAAGGTCACTAACGAACTTCCGTGGCGACAGAAGATATCCTCACTGAACTACCTGCTTACATCCCACGTGTGGCAGCAGGATCACAATGGTTTCACACATCAGGATCCGGGCTTCCTCGACCATGTTGTTAACAAGAAGGCGGACATCGTTCGAATATACTTGCCGCCAGATGCAAACTCATTGCTCTCCGTGGTCGACCACTGTCTTCGCACCCGAGATTATGTGAACGTCGTGGTGGCAGGCAAGCATCCGATGCCGCAGTGGTTGTCGATGCCCGCAGCGATCACACACTGTACCGAAGGAATTGGGATCTGGCCATGGGCAAGTAACGATATGGACTCCGAAACGGACGTCGTTATGGCCTGCTGTGGCGATACTCCTACTCTGGAGGTGCTCGCAGCCGTTTCAATACTCAACCTGCATCTGCCAGATTTGAAGATCCGTGTTGTTAACGTCGTCGACCTAATGAAGCTGCAGCCACAGAGCGAACACCCGCATGGGTTGAGCGATATTGACTACGATCTACTGTTCACGAAGAACAAATTGATCTTGTTTGCGTTTCATGGATATCCATGGCTGGTTCATCGGCTGACGTATCGGCGCACAAATCACAACCTGCACGTACGTGGCTATAAAGAAGAAGGCACCATCACTACACCGTTCGACATGCGAGTTCAGAACGAATTAGATCGGTTCCACCTGGTAATAGACGTGGTCAATCATCTTCCGCAACTTGCAGATCGCGGCGCAAGCCTCAAGCAGCTGATGGAAGACAGGCTCATCGAGCACACCGAGTACATCAATGCGCATGGCGAGGATCTGCCAGAAATCCGTAACTGGAAGTGGGGGCGACTGGCCGCCACGAAAAATGAATGAGGCACCACGGAATGCTCTAACTCAATTGGGGCGTCTGCTGCGCGGCAGCATTCTGTCTAGAACGGAGCGTATTGCATCGTCATCGAGGCTCTTCACATCGAAGCTGCCCACATTTATGGAACTAGCGGCAATGACCGGCTGGGCCATACTCGTTCCATCTTCATTTGGAGCAGCGATGGGGGCGTGGTTGGATGACCACTATCGCCGGGGCCATTCCTGGACGTTCGGTCTGTTTCTTGTAGGGCTTTCTATTGGTTGTTTTGATTCTTGGAATTGGAGCGCGACGGAAGAGCTGGCGACTCTAAACAAACTTAAGAGCGACGCAGACCCGAATGATGATTAATATGGCCTACACGGTTAGACCGGCTTCTGGTTTTACGACAAGATTACCTTGCGACGGCCCGATCGGCTCTACTTACGTATGGAACAATCACACGAGCGCATGTGTCATCCCAATGCCGACAAATGCAGCATTCGTGAGCTTGGTGATCTCCATTAAAATCACTAACCCGCATTGCGATAGTTCTGTTTGTCGTTGGTCGGCGTGTAAGTGTCTGAATTCTCGTTAGGGGTCAGACGAAGAAAGAAGTGGATTGGGAAATGAAAAACGTTGGTAGAATTTTGGCTTTGCCTCTATTGACTTCAATATTATTCGTATCTGGAACCGTAGTTCAAGCACAACAGGCGTACCACGTTTCAGAAACCGACGGAGTACAATCCGCGCACCAGTCGCCTGAGCAGCTTCAGCAGTTAGTGGCGCCAATTGCTCTGTATCCGGACAATCTCGTAGGTCAAATTCTTGCTGCATCCACCTACCCATCACAGATAGTGCAGGCACAGCGATGGATGCAACAGAACCGTGGGCTCAGGGGAGCAGACCTTGCGAAAGCAGTCGACCAGCAGTCGTGGGACTCAAGTACAAAGGCCCTCACGCAGTTTCCAAAAGTGCTCGCCAATATGGACAAAAACCTGGCGTGGACGTCCACACTTGGCGATGCCTACGTAAATCAACAGGCAGACGTGCTCGATGCCGTGCAGGTTATGCGCCAGCACGCACAGACAGCTGGAAATCTTAAAACCACATCGCAGGAAACGGTAACAACCGACGACTCCTCGATCTCGATTCAGCCGTCAGACCCCCAGATTGTCTATGTTCCGCAATACGATCCCTGGGTTGAGTATGGTTATCCGGTTCCAATGTATCCCGGCTGGGCGCCCTATCCCGGTCTGTATCTTGCTGTACCCGGCATCGAGTTTGGTTTAGGCTTTGGATTCGGATTTTACTCGGGATTTGGTTGGGGATGGAACAACTGGGGAATGGACTGGCACAGGCACAATGTGCTCTACAACCACGATTCATTTATTTCACATAGCCCAACGTTTGCTCGACGCGGCAGCATCAACGAATCTAACTCCAGAGCGATGATGTCTGGCCGCCTCCGAAGCGGTTCACGGACACCAGTAGGTAGTTCGTCTGCAGCAGGCATACGCTCGTCGCCACCTCGGGATACGGGATCACGACCAGGCGCTTTTAGCGGTTTCAACCATGGCGGATTCACGCGAACCCAATCAGCGCGAGGACAGACGAGCGTTGGCCGAGGGTACACCGGAGGTAGATCTTCGGCCGGCGCCGGTTCCCAAGGGGGCGGTGGTTCCCGCGGCGGTGGTGGTGGTTCCCATGGCGGCGGCGGTCGCGGCGGTCACCGATAAAGCCAAGATCTGAAACGCCTGGGATCAACCAGGCAGAATGGCACGAGATCCTATTATGCGTACCTTAAGTCGTAACATTTCAATTTTACTGCTGCTGCCGGTCGCGTTGAGTACCCAGCATGCATATGCCGTTCAGAAGGCTCCGGCGCTTCCGGGTGTTCGCGCCTCACACCAAACCCCGGCCGAACTGCAGCAATTGGTAGCGCCAATTGCACTCTATCCGGATGTACTTATAGGGCAGGTACTGACCGCCTCAACGTTTCCTACTGAGATCGCCGCGGCGGACTACTGGATGAAGCACACCGGTGCAATGGCAGGCACAAACCTGGCACAGCAAGTGGACCGACAAACCTGGGACGCGAGCACGAAGACGCTAACTGAGTTTCCAAAAGTGCTTGCTAATATGGATAGCAACCTTGCATGGACTTCGTCGCTGGGGGAAGCCTACATCAATCAGCCAGTGGAAGTGCTTAACGCCGTTCAAGTTATGCGCAAACGAGCGCAGGCCGCAGGCAACCTTAATTCAACTTCACAGCAGACCGTTTCAAACCAGAGCCAGGGGGTTTCGGTTCAGCCAACCGATGCCCAGACAGTTTATGTTCCGCAATACAACCCATGGAGCTCATATGGAAATTCGGTGCAGGCCTTCCCGAATTGGTCCCCATCTCCGGGATTATATCTTTCTGGCGCTGGGACGCTCTTCGGACAGGGGTATGGCTCGTCATATTATGCCGGGATGCCCTGGGGCTGGAATGCATGGAATGTCAACTGGAACCGCGGAAACGTGACGTACTCTGGCACGGTATATACGCCTCACAACACCGTGTTTAACACACCCACTCCCGTCTTCTTCCCGCGGCAACAAATATTCCGTGGGTCGCCATCTGTTCCTGTGCAACGGGCAAGGAATAACGGAGCCTATTACGGCGGCAACCCCAGGGTTTACCGAAACAATACGGTGGGTCAGTATTACGGGCAAGGCACGCGTTCGACGGTATTCACTAGCTACAACCGAAGCAACATCACACGCGCTAACTCAAACCGGGGTCAGGTCAGCATTGGACGCGGCTATGGTGGTGGCGGAATGATACGTAGTGGCGGCGGTGGTGGAATGATACGCGGTGGTGGTGGTGGTGGAATGATGCGTGGTGGCGGCGGTGGTGGCGGCATACGCCGGAGATAGTTCACTTATTTTGAATGCTGGGCGTATGCCCCGGGAGATAGTCCTCATGAGATCCATGATATCGAATTTGACGGCGAGACGCGGGCTGATGAATACCGCAAACACTATATTGGTGTCAACGATGTTGGTAGCTGCTGTCAGCACGCTGGCGCAGGGAACAGCACAGAAGAAGTTCGATTCGCCGCAGAAAGCAACACACGCGCTCTTCACAGCCGTTGATAAGGACGACAAAACAGCCATTATGGCGATTCTTGGAGTGACAAAGGCACTCATCTGCACTCCGGACGAGACGCAGTACAAGATTGAGCGCACACGGTTTGTACTGAAGTACCAGGAGATGAGGCGTCTTGTGCGAGAACCGGATGGAACGACAGTGCTCTACATCGGTGCAGAGAACTGGCAGTTCCCGTTCCCGCTTGTTGCTAGCAAGGGTTCGTGGCGCTTTGATTCCGCAGCCGGAATACGCGAAGTAGTATTTCGTCGCATCGGCGAGAATGAAATGCAGACGATCGAGACTTGCAAGGCGCTGGTTAGGCCAAATGAACAGGTGGGTACGGTTACGGCAGGTGGTGCAAAGCTAATGCATGGATATTACATTCGCAGAGCAAGCTCTCATCAACCGTCCAACGGCAAGGCAACTGTTTCTAACATCAGCTCTACGGCAAAATTTGCGTTTATCGCCTATCCGGCCGAATACAGATCCTCAGGTGTTATGACCTTTATGGTCAACACCGAAGGTGTTGTGTATGCAAAGGATCTGGGTCCGGAGAGCAGGATCAATGGCAACTCGTCATCCGTATTGAGGCCCGACACGACGTGGGCGGTAGAAAAATGACGGCGCCTGTCGGCTGTGGGGCGGCGACAAAATCGCAATAATGGCCACATTTGTGCGCCTGAGTATGGTGATCTAGCCCCCGAATTGCAGCGCATTGATCTTTTGGTATAACGTAATACAGATCAAAAGTACTAGATGGTTTTGCTCACTTAGACCAGTCACCCGACTGGTCTTTTTGACTGTTATAAGCCGCCACATACGGCAGACGCGCGAATCAAGGCAGGGTGTTACTATGTGGTTGTGACGCATCTCCTCTCCTTCATTCGAACGGGCTGAGATGAGCATCCAACGGTGCTGGCGCCTCGATGCGGAGGTCCCAGCACATGATTGCTCTCCTTCACTGCAGCATCGCGAGATTCATCTCCGCTGTCAATATGGCAGCAATGCTGAGGGTGGAATTCAGTTTGGTTTGGAGTAAGAAATGACACAGTCTATTCAGTTTCCGAAGGCAGTACACTATGCGGTCCCACTGGTTGGCAAGCCACTGGCAGATCTGCTTGCTCGCTGCAATTCAGGCGACGCAGCTGCATGGGACTCAGTCATACAACAGTTTGAGATGCCAGTTTATAAATTCGCATACTCACTATGTCACAACCACGACGACGCTGATGATATTGTCGGGCAGGTCTTCCTCAGAGTCTACGTTAATCTGAGCTCGTTTCGATACGAGGCAGCCTTTACTGCATGGCTTTTCAGAATAGTAAAGAACACGTATATCGATCTCTGTTTGCGCCCTAAGTTCATCGCAGATGTTAGCTTGGACGTTGGGACACCCAGCAGCGTACGAGCATCCTCATCCGGGCAACTAGTTGATCCGCATGTTGGTCCAGAGAAAATGTGTATCGATCGTGAAACAAGCGAGGCACTCTCATGGGCAATAAAATGTCTTCCCGTAATTCAGCGAGATATGATGCGGATGTATTACATCGACGGCAAATCGTATCTGGAGATCGCAGCCATCGCTGGAATATCGATCGGCACCGTTAAGTCTCGCTTAAACCGGGCTCGAAACATGCTGCGCGAACGCCTCGACCCGATGAAATCGGTTCTGATGACCGCCTGATTGAGACGCTTTACTGTTGCTGGCTTAGGTGCAGCCTCTGCCGGCAAGTAACTTAACTCATCTCACTCCACAAATAGAAAACACGCCCTCGCCGGGTTCGGCGAAAGGCGTGTTTTGTTGTTCGCGGGCATGCCGCGTCGAGCATTTTGTCGCGGTCCGAGCGCTTCTTCAGGCCGGATCGGTCCGAGGCGGATTCTGGCTATTCTGGTACTGAAGTACGCTTAGTTTGGCCGCTAGAGCGCTTGTAATGGCACGCAAAGCTGCAGATGCGGCGCTGTCCGGTGCGCTCAGCAGCACGGGAATGCCAGCATCGCCGCCTTCGCAGATGGCAGTGTCCAGTGGAATGGTACCAAGCATCGTTACGCCAAAGCGATCAGCAGCGATCTGGCCTCCACCTGAGCCGAAGACGCCTCCAGACATATTTTCGATTACACCCAGGATAGGAATCTCTCTTCCCTGCCCCTGTCCCACGGTGCGGAACATAATCACGCTCTTGTTAGCGATCTCTTGCGCCACGACCTGAGGTGTTGTAACAATTACGACGCCCGAAATTGGCACGAGCTGAGCGAGGCTGAGAGAAGCGTCTCCGGTACCTGGCGGGAGATCGACCACGAGGTAATCAAGGTTGCCCCAGATAACGTCACTAAGCATCTGCCTCACAGCCTGCGCGATCATCGGACCTCGCCACACCACCGCTTTATCCGGGTCGAGGATAAGTCCAAGCGACATCATCAGCACGCCATGTGCTGTCACTGGCACGATCTTAGGCCCGCTCGGCGTATCGGACATGAGCGGACGTCGATTGTTCCCCATCATCAGTGGCATCGTTGGGCCATAGATATCTGCATCAAGGAGCCCGACTCGCGCTCCAGACTGCGAGAGTGCGATCGCAAGGTTAGCCGCGACCGTGCTCTTCCCCACACCGCCTTTTCCGCTGGCGACCGCGATTACCGTCTTAACGCCGGGTATTAGCTCTTCCGTCGCCGTATCTCGCGCACGAACCTGCGCAGTCATCTCAATGCTAACCGAGGTAACGCCCGGTATCTCGCGGACGGCATCCTCGGCCTGCGCCTTAAGCTGGTCCTTTACCGGGCAGGCTGGAGTTGTGAGCTCTATCTTAAGCGCAACTGCCGAATCGCAGATGCGTACATCTTTAACAAATCCCAGCGTGACAATATCACGATGGAGATCGGGATCTTGAACAACGCGAAGGGCATCCAAAACACTCTCTTCTGTAACTGACGGCATACTACTCTCCTGATATCGCAGCAAGGTGCGACGCAGTACAGTTTACCACTGCAGCAACTGGGAGTGTTCTATCTATTGATGCTGTTGGCATTTCCTGCAACTGCGACATCGATCTCAGCCCGGGGGGAGAGAAGCAGATCGCCTGGTATCGTATGCTTGAGCGCAGCCATTGCAACACCGTACCGCAGCCCCTCTTCCAGGTTATTGTCGAGATAGCCCATCAGCAGGCCGGCATTAAATGCATCGCCCGCACCCACCCTGTCTACCACACCTCTGAGCTCGTACGGCTTAACAAAATATCTGCCTCGGCTATCAATTGCCACCGCTCCCTCTCCGCCCATGGTAATAACGACTGCGGGGACATCGTAGCGAGACTGAAACTCTTGTGCAGTTGTGAACCCATCACCATGAATATCAAATATCGATTCAGCATCGGAGAGAGGGCACAGGAGAAGATCGACCTGCCCCAGCATTGGTTCCAGCGCCTCGCGCGCAGTCTGAGGGCTCCAGAGCTTCGATCGGTAGTTAATATCGAAGGATATGGGGGTGCGTGCAGATCGCGCAAGTTCAAGGGCCCGTGTAGTGGCCTTTAGAGCATATGGGCTTAGGGCAGGCGTTATTCCCGTGAGATGGAGAAGCCTGGCCGAGCCGATAGGCGATGCCTCCACTTCGAGTGCTGTAATTTTGCTGGCAGAAGATGCGGCTCGATCATAGTAGACGTCGGTGCCTCGCGGCGGCAGCCCGAAGTCAAGAAAATAAAGGCCAGCACGAGACGTCGGAGAGGCGTCCCAGAGTGTTGCGCTGGTGTCGACCCCCCAACGTCGTATCTCGTTTTCAATTCGGCGACCCAGCGGATTATCCGGCAGCTTGCTCCACCATGCCGCTTTCAAGCCCAGCCTCGCGAGCGCTACTGCAGTGTTGGATTCTGATCCTCCGACGCGAACATCCAGAGAAACGGCCTCTTCAAGTCTGCCGAAGCCCGGTGAGCTCAGCCGGAGCATGGTCTCTCCAAAAGTTACGACATCGATTGAGCGTGTCATGGTGCAAATACTCCGGGCAAGCCGATTTGATATTCTAATTGCCAGACCGAACAGCTTCGAGAACTTGCTCTGTGTGCCCATCGATCTTGACTTTGCGGAAGACATGGCTAATTTTGCCATCTGGTCTTATCACAAAGGTGCTTCTGTCGACTCCCATGTATTTCTTGCCATACATCGACTTTTCGACCCAAACACCGTATGCTTCGCATACTGCGTGATCCGCATCCGCAAATAGCGTAAACGGTAGTGAAAATTTCGTCGCGAACTTCGCTTGCGCAGTAGGCTTGTCCGGGCTAATGCCAACGATGGTTGCATTCGCATCGGCAAAGACCGCGGTATTGTCGCGAAACGAACAGGATTCCGTGGTGCAGCCGGGCGTATCCGCCTTTGGATAGAAGTACAGGACGACGGTCTTACCCTCCTTGAGCAGATCAGAGAGCAGGACAGGATTGCCAGACTGATCTGGCAGTGCGATTTCAGGTGATATATCTCCAACTTCTGGCATGAATAATCTCCTTCTGAAACGATCCAATTACGGGGCCAAGATATGATACCCGCTCGAGAATGGCGGCCAATGGTAGCAGAACGGTACGATTCCATTTTCCATGTGCAAAACGAGATCTTAATCGTACTGGTGGATTGGTTGATTTTCAGTTGAATATAATGTACAATTAGATAATTGCATTAAAAAGGAAATCAAATGTTAATTGATGATATAGATTTTAAGATTTTGACCTGTTTGCAGCAAGATGGCCGCATGTCGCACACAGCTATCGCCAGGCTGGTTGAGCTCAGCTCGCCGGCTGTAACCGCGCGCGTGTTGAGAATGGAACGGGATGGCCTAATCAAGGGTTACTTCGCGCTACTGGACGCGAAATCTGTCGGGCAAGAGCTTCTCGCGTTTGTGCGGGTGCGAACCGGCGCCTCGGACGAAGACAGCACTGCCTTTGAGCAGTATGCCAGGCTCGCGCCGGAGATTCTCGAATGCCACGATGTGGATGGCGAGGATAGCTATCTGCTAAAGGTAAGGACCGACTCAACGCAAACACTGCGAGATCTGATTGTGAGGCTGCGAAGTTTTCCTGATGTAACCCGCACGATTACGTCTATTGTTCTCAAGACGATCCGTGAGGAGCCGCTTACCGCTCCTCTCAAGAACAGGTACGTCGATAGCCCGATACCTGTGGATGGAAAGGAAGACACCGATGTTGACGAATAGCGCCTATCGCCGTCAGGCTTCCGCCTACGGAGTGTTAATGCTCATAACAGCCATCTGGGGATCCACCTTTCTCATCACGCGTCAGGCATTAACGCATACGACACCGTTCACCTTCCTGTCTATCAGGTTCTCTATAGCATCTCTTATTTTGGCGCTGGGATTCAGCTCGAGAGTTCGTAGGATGAACCGGACCGACCTTCTTTGCGCTATCGGAACCGGAGTCATCCTGTTCTTGACTATCGCACTCCAGACGGTTGGCGCTCCGATGGTATCAGCGAGCGAGGCGGGCTTCCTGATGGGGCTGAGCATCCCGCTTGTTCCGCTTGTCGCAGTGCCTGTGCTGCGGACCGTTCCTGCCCGAAAGGCGCTGCTGGGGATCGTAATAGCGTTTTGCGGTCTGGCGGTGCTCTCTACAGGCGGTAGGTTTAAGATGGTATTCCACATGGGTGAAGCGCTGATGATTGCTGCCGCTGTAACAACGGCGCTGCATATCGTCGTTGTGGGCAAGTATGCTCAGAGATCCGACCCTACCGACCTGGCTGTCGTACAGATATTCACGACAGCCGGATTAAGCGTATTGGCGATGTTGATCTCGGGTGAACCAAGGCATCTGCCCGGGCCATCCGTGTGGGCAGCTGCTTCCGGAATGGCAATCTTCGCGACTGCCTTTGCGCTTATCGCGATGGCACGCGTGCAGAGCAGGCTATGTCCGGCGCGTGCAAGCCTTATCTATGCTCTGGAGCCAGTCTGGGCTGGCGGCTTCGGTGTTCTCGCAGGTGAGACGCTTACAAGAAGCGCCTGGGGCGGATGCGGGTTGATACTCACTGGTATCCTGATTGGCGTCAACAAGCCAGCGGCGGGAACCATTTCAGGCCATACTGATATATCAGCGCGAGATATTTCGATCTAGACCGGTCGAGGTCAACTGACGTGAATGTCTCTCTAGGAGCTATCTTGAAACAGTATGGAAGCTGCGTTGTTTGCGCGGCGGGATTTATCTTCGGAATGGTTGCTGTGCATCTGATGGCTTTCAACATGGCCATACACGATGCGTCGCAGCATCTAACGAGGCAAGAGGCGCTCTGGCAGACTCTGATGCATGATACGCTCGTAGGCGTGCCCGTTGGTTCTCTATGCGGCCTTGGCGTAGCGCTGATCCTGAAGCAGCTCAGAGAGCGAGGAAAAACTCCTCAGGATCAGCAAACGCCTCAATAGCCTATTCCAGCGCTGCGAAGAGGCTGATGTGATTGCCGTCGGGATCGTCCACGATCGCATACCGCTGGCCCCAGAAGGCGTCCCACGGCTCTCGATGGCCCACGTATCCTGCCGAAGTAAGCCGAGAATAGGTATCATCTACCTCTTCTGGCTTTTCGCACTTGAACGCAAGCTCGATTCTGTATCCTGTTGGAGCAGCGTATTCAGGATCGAGTCCTTTCACCATCTCCACGCTGTTCCACGAGATACGGTACCCGTTTGGACTTGTCGCCTCCACATACGGTTCCGCTTCCACACCTTCCGGTATTGGAAGATCAAGCAATCTGTAAAACGCAAGCGAGGCCTTCATATCTGCAACGACAATTCCGATCATATCTGGCAGGATCATATCGATAACTCCTTAGTTCCACGCAGAGTTGAGCTCGTGAACAACGACTGAGCCAAGAGTGATGGTTGCACCTTCTACAAACAGCGATAGCTCGTGATTTTCGGGCGGTGGCACAAAGCAGGATGACATCGACACCTGCCCATCATTGCCAAAGAGCTCGATCGAGCTTCTGTCGATTAATAGTCGCAATTTGATCTTTCCATCTATAGGCTGAATTGGCGTGGATCTGGATAGAAACGAAATCGTCCCAGCGTTCAGGTCCAGCGTGATTGTCTCGCCGCGAACTTTGATCGTGACCGCGGAGGCCTGCTCTGGTTTGAACTCGAGCGCAATGTCGAACAGGTCGCCCCTGGGGTTCGCACCCTTAAGTCCATCTTGCTGTGGCGCCAGCTCAACTCCCCGCGCAGTGAAAGTGGATTTGTAGAGTGACCCAATCTCATGGACCGGATTGCGGCGCAGGACCAGGCCAAACGGCGTACGATGCAGGGTTAACTCGCAGGGGAAGCTCATCTGCTGGTTAAACGGCATGCCCGGGTAGCTACCCCCGTTCATCCACGCGATCTGGATGCGCCTTCCATCTGATGCAGGTATGTCGCTGTAGGTCTGGACTGCGTAGTAGTTTGCTCCAGAATCCGCTACACGCGGCGTGCCTTCAGCATGAAACTTCTTGCCGTCGTAATCGCCAACAAGGTAGTGGCCATTCGCTGCGGTCAGCACCCATTTCGTCGTCTTCTCTCCATGTACATTTATGGGGAAAAAGTCCGGGCACTCTCCGCAGCCAGGCATGTGGACCTTCTGAATTTGTGTCCAGTGTTTAAGATCCGTCGACGTAAACAGTGCGAAGTCTTCACCGTCCAGATAGAGCGCGAGAGTCCATTCATGGGTGGGTTCGAACCAAACAAGCTTTGGGTCTCGATTCTCTGCGACGATATGAGGTAATACCGGATTGCCAGTGAACTTGGTGAACGTTCGGCCATGATCCAGGCTGAAAGCGATGCATTGGCTGAACGGCGCCCCTTTCGACTCCGGGGAAGTATTTCCTGCTGCCGTGTAAATTGCGACTAACGGCGGCTTAGCGGCGGCGCCGAAGCCTGTTGAGTTATGCCAATCGATAACGGCCGAGCCAGAAAACATCGTGCCGAGTTTATCGGGTTCCAGCGCATTCGCCAGCTGACTCCAGTGAACCAGATCCCTGCTTACCGCATGTCCCCACGTCATGTTGCCCCAGTTGATCCCAGATGGGTTGTGCTGGAAGAAGAGATGGTATTCGCCATTAAAGAACACAAGGCCGTTCGGATCGTTGAGCCAGTTTGTTTTCGACGAAAAGTGAAATTGCGGTCGGTACGTTTCGGAATAGGGTGTGTCTGCCATGATTTCAGGCGCCTTTCGGGCATCGCTTAATGTTGTGGGATCGACACAAATGCGTCCCGATCCAGCGGCTGCTTTCCCGACGATTTTACCGTCTGCATATGCTCCGGTACCGTATAGCGCCAGGGCAAGAAGAAACAATTTACGGAGCGGCATAAGTACAAGAATCCTTTTCCGATATTGACGGCAGAATTCCCTCTGGACTTGTCGGTTTCCTTCAATCAGGTATTCTCTATCCAGTTTGCGAACGTGGATACAGGAGGACGGAAGTGTCAGAGGCGACGAGAATTAAAGCAGCGATTATTGGCTGTGGCGGACGTGGGACGGAGCATGCGCGAGGCTACAGTATCTCGGAACAGACGGATATTGTGGCGGTCTGCGATCCGCTGCAAAGCGCGCTTGATCAGATTACGAGCAAATTTAATATTGGTGCGACCTATCCGGATCACAAGTCGATGCTGGCCGAACACAAGCCCGATATCGTAAGCATCTGCACCTGGACGGGCCTACATCCTGAGCACGTACTGGATACGATCGCTGCCGGAGTGAAGACAATTCACAGTGAGAAGCCGATTGCGCCGACATGGGGCGATGCCAAGCGAATGCATGCGGCCGCGAAAGAGGCGGGGGTTCAGTTGACTTTTTGCCATCAGCGGCGTTTTGGAAAGCACTACTCCAAGGCGAAAGAGCTCGCTCAGAGCGGAGCCATTGGCAAAGTGTCGCGGCTTGAAGGCTACTGCTCTAACATGTTCGACTGGGGTACGCACTGGTTCGACATGTTCAACTATTACAACAATGAGACGCCGGCAGAGTGGGTGATGGCGCAGATCGATCGTGATAACGCAGAGACCGTTTTTGGTGTCTATGTGGAGTCTTACGGTGTGTCCTACATCATGTATGCCAATGGGGTAACAGGCCTGCTGGTTACGGGCGAAAACACAGGCGGTACCTGTGATAACCGGATAATCGGCAGTGAAGGTGTGATCGAAGTGAACGTAAAGGGAGGGCCATCGCTTCGCTACATGAGTTCAGCTCATGCCGGCTGGATCGTTCCCGATCTGAGTGGCGCCGTTCCGGATGGCGGAGATACAACGCTCTCTATTCTGGATGCCATCGACTGCATGCAGACTGGCAGAACGCCAACCCTTGGCACAGATAACGCGATCCGCGCCACAGAGTTGATCTTCGCTACGTACGAATCTTCGCGAATTCGTGGCCGAGTTAAGCTCCCAATTACGATCGAAGATTCCCCACTTCTCTCCATGCTTGGAGTTTGAGAGCTTCATGATGTAAAGCGGTGAGACGTCAGAACAGAGATGTTCTCGCCGCTTTGCGCGCCTCTTTTACCTGCCTTCTAGCAGCAGCGATATCCTCGATCAGAGTTTGACGCGCCGCCTGAAACTCCGCCCCTTCCATCCTCAGGATATATGCAGGGTGATAGGTGGCAATGGCATAGGGTGCGTATCGGCTTTCAAACCACTGCCCACGTTCGTCTCGCATCCGGAAGCCTGAGTGTATGATCGCATTGGCGGCTGGCGCTCCCAGGCAGACGATTATAAGTGGACGAATCGTGTCCAGGGTCTGAATGAGCCACGGCGAGCACGCTTTTGTTTCATCTGGAGTGGGCTGCCTGTTTGCAAGACGGCCAGTAAATGAATCCCTTGTGCAGGCACGGCAGCGGATGACGTTGCAGATGTAAACATGTTTCCGCGTGATGCTGTTCTCCCGCATGCACTCGTCAAGCAGAACTCCCGATCGGCCCACAAAGGGCAACCCCGTTGCATCCTCATTTTGCCCCGGACCTTCGCCAACGAAAACCAGCGGCGTCTCCGGATTACCATCACCGAATACCACCGTGGTGCGCGATGAAGCGAGTCCGCAAGCAGTGCACGTGGATGCTTGCTCCGAAAGGTGCAGGATGCGGGAAGAGATGCTCTCTTCGTCTGGCAAGATGTTAGCGCTGTTGCTCTCTTCAGCCATATCTCATAACGTGGTCAAACCGTGGTCAAATTGTAGAGTTCGCGAAAGACCGTGGCGCCGCTTGCTGCGCCACGACACGATTGCGCAATTGAAGAATGGACTTTTAGCCTGCCAGCTCAATTTCAAGCGCCGCCTTTAATCGGTCGTAGACGACGCAGAGGCTCTCAGGAATAACCCTTACGTCCGCCAGTACTGGCATAAAGTTTGTGTCTCCATTCCACCGTGGAACGATGTGCCAATGAAGGTGATCGGCGATGCCCGCGCCAGCGACGCGACCCATGTTTACGCCGAGGTTAAACCCGTTGGGGTTGAAGGCGCGCTTTAGCATGCGCACCGACAGCCGGGTGAGCTTCATGACCTCAAGCATCTCATCCTCAGTGAAATCGCCCAGGTCTGAGGTATGTCGGTAGGGAACCACCATCAGATGCCCGTTGGAGTAAGGGAAAGCATTCAGGATGATGAAGGCGTGCGGCGTGCGATACACAATCAGGTTTTGCCGATCGTTGTCTTCGCCCTGTGATGGAAATTCACAGAAGATACAGCCCTCAGTCTTGTCTGCATTTTCGATATACTTAAGCCGCCAGGGAGCCCATAGCTGTTCTGTCATCACCCTAACCTCCGGTATCGATCACCTGCCATTAAAACCAATCGCGATTCGATAGATACCAAACACAATCAGAAGTCCGCCCAACACGTAGCCATTTGTTGCGTTACCCATCTGATGTGCGGATTGCTGTATACAGAACACGATACCGATGATAACAGATATCGCTCCACGTGCGATTCGATTCATATCTTTGCTACCTTCTTCAGGATAATCTCCCGCTAGCCGATTTCCTGGATGAATTGATCTATCGTATTAAGCGCTCTCTCGCCCTTTAACCGTCCTTTTTCTCGTTTGTCACGAACCGTTGGGCCGGGCAGTTCTGGGACGATGCCCCAGTTTGAGTTCATCGGTGAGAACCGCTTCGGATCCGATTCGACCAGGTAGGCGCAGAGCGACCCGAGCACCGTTTCGCGCGGCGGGACGGCTGGCGACAATCCGACAGTTAGCCTTTGCGCGTTGATGCCAGCGATAATCCCTATAGCGGCCGACTCCAGATAGCCTTCAACACCCGTCATCTGACCGGCAAAGAAAATGCCATCGCTCCCTTTAAGCATTGTGGCTGAGGTGAGTAGATTGGGCGAGTTGATGTATGTGTTTCGATGCATCACGCCATAGCGGACAAATTCTGCGTTTTCCAGGCCCGGGATCAACCTGAATACGCGCTTCTGCTCGGGCCACTTGAGGCGCGTTTGGAAACCGACTAGCCCCCACAGGGTGCCTTCGCGATTCTCCTGACGCAGCTGCACAACAGCCCATGGGCGGCGACCGGTAACCGGGTCCATAAGGCCAATTGGTTTCATGGGGCCGTAGGCCAGCGTGCGCGGACCGCGACGTGCGAGCTCTTCCACCGGCACGCACATCTCGAAAAATACCATTTTCTGGCTAGATGATGCGCCATCGTCTTCCTGTTCGAAATCGTGCAGCGGCGCCATCTCGGCCTGTGATAGAGCCTCCCAGAAACGCTGGTACTCATCCTTGGTAAAGGGGCAGTTCAGGTAATCCGAACTTTCAACCGGTGCGCCGGCACATCCGGGGCCATCGGGCTCGTCTGTTTCCGCAGTCTCGTTTGTCTTCTCTGTGGCGATGTCGCCAGCGAGCTGTGCGCCTTTTCCGCGCCGCGATGCACGGAAAACACGGCTCATGTCGAGGCTCTCTGCCGTGACCGTCGGGGCGACTGCATCGTAAAAGCTAAGCGATTCGCTGCCTGTAAGCTGAGCAAGCTGCGCTGCAAGGGCGTCTGAAGTGAGAGGACCTGTGGCGATGATGATTGGGCGCCCAGCCGGCAGGGAGGTTACCTCTTCTCGAATTATTTCGATCAAAGGATGAGCCTCCAGAGCGGCTGTTATTTCGCGCGCGAAGGGCTCTCTATCGACTGCGAGCGCTTCGCCCGCCGGAACGCGACACCGCTCCGCAATTGGCAAAATGAGACTGCCCAATCGGCGCATCTCCTCTTTGAGAACGCCGCTCGCATTTGTTAGCAGATTAGATTTGAAAGAGTTCGAACAGACCAGTTCTGCCAGGTCTCCTGTTCTGTGAACAGGGGTTCCGCGCTGCGGTCGCATTTCGTAAAGGCGCACCCGGCATCCTCGCTGAGCTGCAGCCCACGCGGCCTCCACCCCTGCAAAGCCACCACCAATAACCGTTACCAATTTATCCATACCGATCAGAATACCATGAGGCGGCGCCTGTTCAAAGGATCGAACGCTGAGTGGGCGAGGTTCACCCCCACTTAACGGCCTCGCTATTTTGCGGTAGAATGCCAGCTAGACTAACTGTGAATGAGATTGGGAGCCATGGGAGACGAGATCGGTAGGCAGCGATTTGAAGAGATTGTAGGTGGATTCAAGGCGGCATCTGTGCTCGTTCTTGGCGACCTGATGATGGATGAGTACCTGTGCGGCGCCGTTCGCAGGATCTCGCAAGAGGGGCCAGTGATGGTCGTGGAGGTCGAATCCGATGAGTTTAAGCCGGGCGGCGCGGCCAATGTTGGCAACAATCTGCAGGCGCTCGGGGCACATGTAGTCATTGCAGGCGTTGTCGGAGATGATGAGGGAGGCAGGCTGCTTCAAAGCGATCTTGCCGCCTGGAACATCGACGTCAGTGGCGTAATTACCGACCCGACACGGCCCACAACGCGCAAGACGCGTGTGATCGCACAGAACCAGCAGGTAATCCGCGTAGATCGAGAGCAGACACAGCCGGTCTCCGAAGCAGTTGCACAGCGTCTAATCCATCATATTTCGGCGAGCATTAAGGATGTCGACGCTGTCCTTGTTTCGGATTACCGGAAAGGCGTGCTGACACCTGAGATTGCAAAAACAGTCATCGGTATCGCAGCCCAAGCTGGTAAACCACTCATCACGAATCCAAAACCGTCCAGCGCTCCCTGGCTCGCGGGAGCACAGGTTCTCTCATTAAATCGCAGTGAGGCTGAAGACCTGGGCCGCAGGCGTCTTGGTGTTGACGCTTATTCGGATGATATCTTCGGTGAAGCGCTTCGCTCTGAGCTGGACGTGGATACGCTGGTTATTACCTGGGGGGCGCGCGGTCTATCGTACTGGCGGCGCAATGGCGAGTACCGTTATGTGCCCGCTCATCGAGTTGAAGTCGCAGACGTTGCTGGCGCAGGGGACACAACGATTAGCGCCATGACGCTTGCCGTGCTTGCGGGAGCAACTACCTATGAATCGGCGGTCATCGCCAACCGCGCCGGCGCCTGCGTCGTACGTAAGTCCGGTGTGGCAACTCTCACAGCAGATGAGCTACTTCGTGCTGGGAACGAAGGCGCAGCCTCGTATGATTGAATCTAGCGCAGCATTTTTGAAACCGTAACACTTATCCGGCCGTAGTCCCCCTGAAAGCGCTCGTAACCAAGGGGGAGACGAGGACGATTACTCTGGTGGAACAAAATGACGCCGATCTCGTTCGCCAAACACTGAACGGGAATACAGCGGCCTATAACAGCCTGGTACAACGGTATCAGCGCCAGGTCTATAACCTGGCGTACCGAATGCTCGGCAACGCCGAGGATGCCGGAGACCTGGTGCAGGATACCTTTCTGCGCGCCTACGGCGCCCTAGCATCTTTCCGTCAGGACGCCAGTTTTCTAACCTGGCTATATAAGATCGCCTCGAACCTCTGCATTGACCAGTTGCGTTCACGCAAAGCAAAGAGCACTCTTTCACTCGATGTTGAACTTGAGGAGGGCAGGGAACCTGCCGCCGATATTCGCAGCTGTGGGCCAGAAGAGGCCGCAGTGCGAAGCTCGGTTCAAGATGTGGTGCAGAAGGCTGTACTGAATCTTCCCGAAAAGTATCGCGCCGTTGTGGTGATGCGACACCTGCAGGACATGAGCGTAGACGAGATTGCCCGAGTACTGGATTTGCCGACGGGCACGGTCAAAACACATCTATTCCGAGCGAGAGACATGCTGCGTGGCAGACTTCGCCCGGTGTTGGAGATGGAAACGGATGGAAAATAGATTTGAACAGACCCCACCTGAGGAGAAGCAGGCATGGGGAGCTTATGCAACACCTCCTCCTACTGTGGGACAGCAAGGCGCGAATTCCGGGCAGACGTCACGACGTCCGATTCTGCCGGGCGACCATAGCATGTGCCAGCGCGTGCAGGATACCTTGCCGCTCTTGATGGAGAATGGCGACAGTGAACTCTCTCAGGAAACGGTACGGGTTCTCTATGGTCATCTGAGCATCTGTGCCGACTGCTCGCGTGAATTTGACGAGCAGCAGCGAATTGTCTCGGTTCTCGAGTCGATGCCTGCACTTGAAATGCCGATGGATTTCACGGGAGCCATTGCGCGCAGGATACAACTGCAGCAGGCTGCGTCGGAATCGGAAGCCGTGGTTACGCCAATTCAACCACGCTCAATCGTCAACTCAGTTATTCCTGAGCTTGCGAATGCAGCCAGAGCGGCTGCGATTCAGAACGCATACAAGCCAAAGCAGCAAACCGTATCGGCGAGCAGTGTAAACTCCGCGTCAACCAAAACGCGCACTGCAACCAAGAGCAGTTCTAAACTTGAGAATTACACCGCCGTACAGAGGATGACTGCAGGAACAATTGCCGCTGCGGTAATGGGCTATTTTGTCTCCTCGAACTGGGGCCGAGAGATGCTGGGCGCGAACCTTGCAACGGCAAAGGCGTGGGTTGCGCAGATGGCAGCTACTCTGGAGAAGATCCCGGTTTTCGGTCGGCTGGCGCTATTGGTCTTTGCGGCGCTGGCGCAGATTGGCACGCTGCTGGGCGATACCTATCGCAACGTTGGCGATATGGCCGTTCACGGTCTCGCAATGGATATAGGCGTTTGCATAGCAGGTTACTATTTCCTGGTGGCGCGCAAGCAACGCTCGATGGTACACAGGGTTTAGGGAGAAACTAATGCAGAGACTCGGTGTTGCTGTTGCTGCGATTGCTTTATTCGCACTGCATGGAGCTTCGGTTGTTGAGGCTCAGGGTGTAAGTAAAGCGGTAGATCCCGGATCGGGTGTGCACGCGATCGACGAGCCCGTAGCGGCGGCTCCTCTGGCGGGTAAAACTGGCAGTGAGGATAGCAAAGATACGATCGTAATTTCCGCAGGAGAGACTCGGGATGCCCTTCAAGTAAAGGGGAAATCGGTTATAGTCCGTGGCACGATCCGACACGATGTCGACGTAGAAGACGGGACAATCACGATTGAACCGGGCGGTAAGGTCGAAGGCGCTATCCGTGGGAAGAATATAACCGTCAATAATGAGTCCGGCCATGGTGTCACGACCGATGCTACTGGGAACGTAACAGTCAACAACGTGAACGCTTCCGGTGACGGAGCAAACGGAGCTGACGGCGGTAATGGGGCGGACGGCGCGAACGGCGTGAACGGTTCGGATGAAGTAAAGAGCGAATCTGATCAGCCTGGTTCCATAGCCATCTCAACAGGTACCCATTCTGCGGCAATGTCTGCTCCTGTTATCCGTTATTCAACCAGAGTCCGTACAAAACGAACCTGGGCAGACGGGCAGTTTGCCCTAATGCTGCTTGGTTTGATCGGCGCGGCGCTTGCCGTGATCGTAACACCGGTTGCATCTCGACGTGTCGCAGAGCATGTCTCGCAGCAGCCACGAAGAGATCTGGCAGTCGGTATTGCAGCGGGAGTGGTGCTGCTCAGCCTCATCCTGGCGAATGCCGTGCTGTTAAAACTGCCACTGATCCGTCTGTTGTGGGCCCCTATAGGAATCATCGTCGCATTTGCGCCGCTGCTGCTCCTCGGTTTTGGCTGGCTCTCCAGCATGAGGACCATGGGAGATTATCTGGCACGCAAAATGGGATCCAGGAGCGAAGGTTCGCATTTCGGAAGGATTGCGCTTGGGCTATTCAGTTTCTTCGTGCTAAACGCAATTCTCGGCAGCATCAATCCTGGCCTTGGCATCATGTGCCTCGGTGTTGAGATTGCCATGGCCTTAGCTGGCGTGGGCGCAACTGCGGTAATACTTACGGGCTCCGGATTTCGGAGATAGACGTTAGCCTGCATTATTCACGAATGGCAGTGGCGCTGCTTGCTGCGCCCGAGCATTACGAATTTTATGTGTAATTCGGGCTAGGTGCATTCATGCGCATAGGCGATGAGGAAAGCAGAGATTAACCATTGATTCGTAGATGCATTTCCGCCCTTATGCTAACTTCTGCCTGCGGCCTGATTTTTGGCTGCGCTGCACATGGGCGACATGGCTTGAATATCACGGTTAACGGTAAGAACGTGAACATAAATGCTGGATCGAACGAGGCCAGGGACACAGTTCAAAAGCTATTCCTGGCCTCTAAAGTCCGCGAGGTTTCGGCCGAAACACCCGTTGGCAGCATCGAGGTGCGCGCAGCTCCCGCGGGAGTTGATGAGATTCATGTTGAAGCTACCAGAATTATTACTGGTAACGACCCAATCGAATCCCTGCGCACGCTGCTTCCGTCGGTAGCTGTAACGGCAGAGCTCAAGGACAGTACTCTTAGGCTTAGCTCTACTGAACCAGCCGATTTTAAGGGGCGTAACCTGCAGGTTGCGGTTAACTATGTCGTAACGGTGCCCTCAAGAATTGGCGTTAAGCTCAATACATCTAGTGGCGAAATAAAGCTTGAAGGGATCCACGGGGATATTGAAGCTGAATCCGACTATGGCGCCATACATGTTCATGATGCTTTCGGCAAGATCAAGCTTTCCGGCAATTCGGGTGCGATTTCAGTGAGCGATTCGCCGGACAGCAGCAGCATCAGCGCAAATACAAAATACGGCGATATCCGACTGGAGCATGTAGGCGGAGCGCTTGAAGCAGAGACAGCAAGTGGTGCAATCCACATCGCGGATGCGGTTCGAGCCGTAAGCCTGAAACTGCATTCCGACTACGGCGCCATCAGCGTTACGAAGGCCGCTGGCCGCATTGAGGCGACGGCTTCGAGCGGAGCGATATCTATAGATGGATCGCACGTCTCGGGGAATCTGAAGCTTCATAGCGCCTATGGCGCCGTCTCTGCCACGGGTATTGTGGCGACCGGTAAGGATTTGAAGGTTGAGATTTCGGCAGATAGTGGTGCGGTTACCTACTCCGGGGACGCATCCGAGCTAAATCTGGAGTCGAATTATGGCGAGGTCACGGGCTCTCTAGCCGATAGGCTGCCGCTTAAATCGGCGAACCTCCACAGCTCAAGCGGCGGAGTCGAACTCACGCTGACGTCTACGGCATCGGCAACTGTTCAAACCGTAACATCGAGCGGTCAGGTCCAGGTACCTGGCGGGATCGTGTGTACGAACTCCAATGAAGATGGCACCGACAAAACGGTGATGTTAGGCAGTGGCGCGGCCAAGGTGAAGCTCTCTTCCGACTACGGAAATGTTGCCCTTCGCACCCAGTAGCATTACGTCAATACGGATGAACCGTCGGCTGTTCGGGTGTGCCAAACGGAATTCTCAGCGGCACCTCCCGAGCTTTGCTCAAGCTCCCGAGTGCAACAGACCCCTTGTACTTCTTATTCAGGCTATCCACCGTTGACGCGAGAGTCTGCTTCTCAACTCGCTCATCGAAAAGCGATAAGTTGGCATCCTTCATCTCGATTAGATCAGAGTACGCGATTCCAACCGAGATCGGCGCAGAATCAACACCAAAGTCTGGGATTGCGTTTACCATCGGCCGGATTATCTGAAGCCACGTTAGATCGTCCGATGCATGCGAGTGAAGTCGCGCAGATTCACTCCATTTCAATTCTCGATTATCCCTCTGCGTGTAGCCGCCATTCCCATTCGCTCCATTGCGGCGAAATCGCATGGAGAGCGAAACCGACCCTGCTACCTGACCATACGTGCGAAGTCTCTTCAGCGCCTTTTCCGATAACTCGAGCAATATTTTTGTTGCAGCGGCTTTCGTTCGGTTCTGTGGGCCAAGAACATGAGATTGGCTAACCGATTTACGGATATCGTGAGACTGCATGGAGGGAGCGTAATCGATCGTGCTGCTTCCCCTCAGCATGTACCACCACTGCTCTCCGACAATACTTCCCCAGGCTCGCCGCAATTCTTGCGGACCGCAATTCCAAAGCTGCTCGGTGGTGAAAATCGCATGCTGTGAAAGCTTGCGCTTCATCGCTTTTCCAATCCCTGGCAGAGCCTGAAGCGGCAGCGGAAACAGTGCGTTCGGCAAATTCGTTTCATTCCAGATGGTGCAGCCATCCGGTTTCATACAGTCCGAAGCGACTTTTGCGAGAAATACGTTCGGGGCAACACCAACGGAGCATCGCATATAGGGCCCAAGGTCCGCGCGCATTTGCGCTTTCACCCTTGCTGCTGCTGCTTTCTCGTCTTCGGTAGTCCGATAAATATGCGGCATACGACACGCCATCTCATCGATGCTAAGCGCCTTCACGGTGGCAAAGTGATCGTTAAGAACCTCCTGAATGCGAGCGTTGTACTGCAGATAGATTCTCGGGCGTGCCTCGACGATCTGGAGATGTGGGCAGATCTCCTTCGCCTCCTTCACTCCCGTTCCGGTCTTAATGCCATAAGCTTTCGCCTCGTAGCTTGCTGCGAGGGCACAGGTTGTGTCTGCAAACATAGGAACCACAATGGTGGGCTTGCCGCGAAGTTCCGGCCGCTCCTGCTGTTCGCAGGAGGTAAAGAACGAGTTCATGTCGATAAAGAACTGCCTCGGCCGGCTGCTAAAATCAGGTAGATAGCTGAGCATGGATGCATCCTCCAACCATACCAGAAGAAATAGTAGAATAATGTATCCATTCTATCACAGAGTCACAAAGAAGGCAACTAACGTCTACATGAAAACAGGAGCGCAATCGGCCACAATCTTTACAGTATGTAATCCCGTCCTACTCAGTTCCGGACGCAAAAGAGGCCATCCACTTGCCCAAACCCTTTGATGTCATCATAATCGGCGCCGGCGCAATGGGCGTATCCACAACTCTGGCGCTCGCTAATCGCGGGGTGCGCGTGCTTGCGATGGATAAGCACTCCATTCCAAACACGATGGGAAGTTCGCACGGCCATTCGAGGGCAATCCGAATGGGCTACTACGAGCACCCGGACTATGTTCCGCTACTCCGTCGCGCCTATGATCTGTGGCATCAGTGGGAAGCTGCGTCAGAATGCCAGCTTCTGCATATGACGAGTGGTCTGTACATGGGGGCCGCAGATTCTGATCTTGTGAGTGGCTCCATTCGAGCTGCCAGGGAGCATGGTTTACAGCACGAGGTTCTCAGCCGAGATGAGATCGCGCTGCGCTATCCTCAATTCAATCTTCCGGACGATTTCGTTGCAATGCATGAGGCCGCGGCAGGGCTTCTGCTGCCTGAGCTAGCGATCTCCACGGCTGCATCGCGCGCCGAACGTGCCGGCGCAGAACTTCATGCAAATGAACCCGTAATCGAATGGAAAGTAGGGAGCGATGGCGTGGAAGTGCGCACCACTACATGCACCTATGAGGCTGAGAAGATCGTCATCTGCGGCGGCGCATGGTCCGTGAGATTGCTGCAGAACCTGGATGTTTGCCTGAAGGTGACACGGCAGGTTGTTGGATGGGTTGAACCGGTACGCCCTGAGCGGTTTGCCCTCGGCACATTTCCGACGTGGGCGCTATCAGCGCCAGACGGGAATCTGTATTACGGCTTCCCGATGCTGGCGGATAACCGAGGCCTAAAGCTAGGGCACCATTGGCATGCTCAGACGACGGATGCCGACACGGTGGTTCGTGAGGCGTTGCCTGGCGATGAGGACGATTTTAGGCCGGCGCTCACCCGCTTCCTGCCGGGTGCAGACGGGCCACTGAAGTCGATCGGAGTCTGCCTCTATACAAACTCACCTGATTCGCATTTCATTATCGACAAGCATCCTGAACATGACCGTGTTACCTTCGCATGCGGCTTTAGCGGTCACGGCTTTAAGTTCATGCCCGTTATCGGCGAGATCCTCGCCGATCTCGCTCTTAACGGCCGCACTGACCTGCCCATCGATTTCCTTCGCATATCTCGCCTCCAACGCCCTCCATCCCTCTCCCTAGCGAGCCCCAGCGAGCGGCGAGGGAGAGGTTAGGTGAGGGTCAAAAGGCTTCCATCAAGCACGCCGCTAGCGAATAGCGATCAACACAAATCGATTTTCTTTGCGCGCTTCCAGCGCCCTCCATCTTAATCGGCGTAAGGCGCATAATCTTCTTACATCCTCTCCACCCGCAACTCAAAAAGAGGAACCATCACACCGCTTGCTGTACTGTATTCGCCAGTAGTAGTTTGCAGCAGCAACAACCCCCCGGAGGATGCGATGAGCCTGTTTGAGAAGCCAAAAGGTGTGCAGACGCGATGGTACAGTTTTGAAAATAGAGATCCGCGCCGCGGCCATGCCGGGCTCGAGAACCAGGGCGCCAAGGGCCATGCGTTTGATCATCTTCCGGCAGGTCACACGGTCGATCTGCTCGATATTCAGGGCAGCGGAACGGTTACCAGAATCTGGATCACGGTAAACGATCGCTCTCCCGAGATGCTACGAAGCCTTCGGCTGGAGATGTTCTGGGATGGCAGCCACCGCCCCGCAGTGTCCGTTCCGCTTGGAGACTTTTTTGGGATCGCGCATGGCAGGAAGACCCCCTTTGAGAATGCCCTGTTTTCTGATCCAGAAGGAAGAAGCTTCAACTGCTGCATCCCCATGCCGTTTCGAACAGGCGCAAGAATTACCCTGAGCAACGATTCGGACAAGCGGCTTTCGCACCTCTTTTACGATGTTGATCTGCTAACGAACGTGGAGCATAGCCCGGATGCACTCTACTTTCATGCTCACTGGCATCGAGAATCGCCGAATGATCTCGGCAAGGAGTTTGTCATCCTGCCTCGGGTAGAGGGACAAGGCCGATTTCTGGGCTGCAATCTGGGTGTGATTGCACACGAGGGATACAAAGGCTCCTGGTGGGGAGAAGGCGAAGTGAAGGTTCGCTTCGGTGACGATGCGCATCCGACGCTTTGTGGTACCGGCACAGAGGATTATATTGGTACCGGCTGGGGGCAGGGCGCGTACGGCCACCGCACACAAGGCTGCCTCATTGCGGATCGCGATAACAGACAGTGGTGCTTCTATCGCTACCATATCGACGATCCGATCTACTTTGATGACGCCTGCGAAGTGACCATCCAGACGATCGGAGGAAGCGGAAAAGACCATGTAGTCGAGATGCAGCGGGCTGGAATGCCGCTCATTCCGATCAGCGTGGATACGGGCGAAGCTGGAGGCTTCCTCAAACTGATGGACCTTCCCCAGCCGGTAAACCTCGAGGATCCCGCTATTCCGTCGCACTGGACTAACTTCTGGAGACAGGATGATTGGAGTGGAACGGCCTATTTTTACCTCGACCGCCCCGAAGGTGCCATGCCGGCGATCGCCAATGCAGCGCACCGGTCTAGCGGATTGACTCTCGTGGGCGACGCGGCTGCGAGAGCCGACGCGTGATCGCACTGTTACGATATGCAGCAGTCGTGCTGTGCTTGCTCGTGGTTCTACCGAGCTATGCCAGTGACCCGCCGTTTCGGATTCAGGTTGTCGACGCAGAGACTGGGCGCGGTATTCCGCTCGTCGAACTCAGGACCACCAATGAGATCCGGTGGTTTACGGATAGCGCCGGGAATGCGGCAATCGATGAACCCGGGCTCGTTGGGCAGCGCGTATACTTCAACGTCCGTTCGAACGGCTACAGCTACAAGAAGGATAACTTCGGTTATTCCGGCGAGTCGTTTGATATAAAGCCCGGTGGCAGTGGCGTAATTCGTATGACGCGTATGCTAGCGGCCGAGCGACTCTATCGCACTACCGGTGAGGGCATCTACCGAGACACGGTTCTGCTTGGCCTGACGGCGCCTCTGAAAAATCCTCTGCTAAACGGGTTGATGATGGGGCAGGACACGGTGGAGACTACCCGATACAAGGGGAAGCTCTACTGGTTCTACGGGGATACCAATCGCCCGGCCTATCCGCTCGGCAATTTTCACACTTCCGGGGCGACAACGCTTCTGCCAGCAGCAGGCGGGCTGGACCCGGAAGTTGGTGTCGACCTGAATTACTTCACCGGCCCGGACGGTTTCTGCCGCGAGATGCTGAAAAGCAATCTGCCTGGACCAATCTGGGTTGGCGGCCTATGCGTGGTGCGAGATGATGCCGGAAACGAGCGGCTCATCTGCAACTTCGCCCGGATGAAGAGCCTGGGAGAGCCCGTGGAGCGAGGTCTCTCGATCTTCAACGACTCGACCTCTGGGTTTGATCCGCTCTGTCCCCTCGATATCATAAAACCCATCTGTCCGATTGGGCATCCGACACCAGTCCGCACGGGTTCGAGAGACCTGATTTATGCGGCCCTGCCGGACGGAGTCCCAGCGCTGTGCGTGCGTGTGCCTGCCGAACTAAAGGCCGTGCAGAGGCCGCAGAGTTACGAGTCTTACACATGCCTTGCTCTCGGTGAGCGCTATCATGGCGCCACAACCCGCCTCGATCGCGATGCACGTGGCCAGCTCGCTTATGCCTGGAAACACAACACGGATGCGCTGGGCTGGAAGGAGGAGGAGACGCTCGTTAAGGCTGGCTCTCTGAAACAGAAAGAGCGCCTGCTGCACTTTCGCGATGTTGAAACAGGCAAGACGGTCAATCCTGCTTCCGGCTCCGCCTACTGGAACGGCTATCTGCACAAGTGGGTGATGATTCTGCAGGAGGTGGGCGGAACGTCGCTGCTCGGAGAGGTCTGGTACGCGTATGCGGATACACCCACTGGTCCGTGGGTTTATGCCCGCAAAGTCGTGACGCACAATAACTACAGCTTTTATAATCCCACGCAGGATCCGTATCTGGATAGCGACGGAGGGAAGCGCATCCATTTTGAGGGAACGTATACCCAAACGTTTACGCAAAATGCCGACCCGACTCCGCGCTACGAGTACAACCAGATCATGTATGCTCTCTCGCTAGATCGGCCCGAACTCGCTCTGCCTGAACCTGTTTATCAGTATCGAACGGCATCCAATCAGATAGCATATGGCAGGTTTGAAGATGCAAAGTTTGGGAAGATCGAGAAAATTGCCTTCTTCGCTCCCGGCCGACCGGGTGTTCGTGAAAATCTGATGCCTGTCACCGCGGGCGACGGTTCCCGTCTCCTGATAGGCGCACGAACTAACCGCTCACACATGTTGTTTTATGCCCTGCCACAAGTCACCGGTGGCGCCGATGAAACAGGACCGATTGAGGACTTGTATCAGTTTAAAGGGCAGGATAAACAGTGGCATTATACGACAGATAAGACCGAAGCGGGACCAAACTCCCATGTGTTGTGCCGAGTATGGTGCAGCCCATTAACTGTGCTGCCGCTGGATATGGATGCGAAGCCGCAATAGGAGGAGTAGGTGTCGGGTGTGAGGATTTAAGTACGTTTTGCGGACGGAAGGTGGGGGATTTCTCAGTCGCGAACGTTTGGCTTGCCAGGTATCGTCGCTTGTTGGAAATGACGGTAGCTGCACACCGCCCGTATTGATGGTCGCGCCGCTTGCTGCGCAGCATTGTCTACTCCTGCCGCAGCTTGTCTGGACAGAATCGCCATGCATCAAACCGTAACCGCTATTCAGATGGTAGGGTCGCTGCTTGCTGCGACCGAGAGCAGTGAGGTGCACATCGCTACAAGCATCACACCGTGCCTTCCAGCCCGTCATTTCGATGAAGCGACCCGTCCTTTCAGATCATATTAAGCAAACTCGCGACTGAGAAATCCGGCGCACTTGCCCGCCCAGAACAGCAATCCTCCTAGATCGGTGGTTGCGATGCTTTCTTCGCATGCTATCAGTTGATTCACGGTGAACGTTGATTTGGAGGGGCTACCGCGCAATGTTACTCCGTTGCAACCGCATCTTCTGCTGCTTCTTCAGCCTCCACTTTCGATTCGGATGCACATTCGTTGCTCTTAGCTATTAGTGTTTGAAGGAGCGCGACCGTGGTGGGTGCTTGAAGCACCTCCTTCACGATCTCGATAAACTCTGTGTCCGAATGTGCGGTCTTGTTGTGAACGGTTCGCGTAACAGTTTGAGTGTTAGGAAATGTGGGAATGATGTTTGTAATCTGCAACTCTTCCTTTCGCGCCAGACCTCTGCCCGTAACGGTACACGGATATAGCGCGTCCGACGCGTACTCAACTTGCAATAGCGGATACCGGCTATTGTTGGCCGCAGGGGCCCTGACGTCGAAAGATATGGTCTCCTTGCCTTCAGTTTCCGCTGCGGCCGTAGAAATGCGCGTTTCGCCGATAAGCAGGCCTTTGGTCTTCTGCGACAATAGGCTCGCCTGAGCCCGCAGTACTGCGATAGGAGTTAGGACCTCAGGCTTTACATCCGAGTATCCCCAGAGGTCTGGTATCGCAGTTGTCATCGTTATGCCTCACAATTCCAGTTCGAGATATATTGGCAGATGGTCCGAAACCCTAGGCACGCCATCAGGTGTTCTCAATGATACTTTGCCGTCGTATTCGAGCAGTCGGATGTCAACGATGCCGTCCATTAACTCCGGCCGCACTAATACCTGGTCGTAGATATTCCAGAAGTAGTTTACTGGCTTTGCTGATGAAAGATAATACGTACCTGCCGGTCCTGATGTTCGATCTCCGAAAAGCCCCCACATTGGATTATAGAAATAGCGGTATTCGCGACCTGAAATGGTCCGGCTTCCCTTACGTGCTTGATGTTTGGTCATAACAGCGTGAAGGCCTTGCGCTCCGCAAACACCAGGTTCAAACGGATTCATATTCAAGTCGCCAATTAATAAGTTTTCGTGATACCAGAGTCCGCTTCAGCTGTTCGAATATCGTCTGCAAGATTGGTCGACTCAAGAGTCTGGTCAACCTCGCTGTTGTTGACCTTGCTCTGAAAGTGTACAGTCGCAAGTAATGCATCCAGACATCCATCAATTCTCATTCTGCGCACCAACAGCCTACCATTGATGCTGACAAATTGATCCGACATTTTTATTCTGGCGGAGCCGAGATAGGTCTGAGTTTTGGCCCTTGATCCACTGGTCGGCACAAATTTAAGTCTAAATCCCGTCGCTCTGAGTAGCTCAGCTTCAATTACGTCTGTAGCCTCCTGGCACTCTGCTAGAATTACAATGTCGACCTTGTGCTGCGCGGCAATGCTCGCCACGTGATCTTGCAACGCGCTTTTGTTCAGGTTCCAGAAAAGGAATGATATTCGCATACCGGGAATTCGCGCCAAGAAGAGTTTGTTAGAATAATGGTGTATTCTACCCGGTTGGTGTCAGATAACATTAGGCAGAATGGTCATTCGAACAATATTGGTAACGGGTCGCTAGAGGCCCTAAGATTGGGGCATTTTCGACCAGCGCCTACCGGATGCGTGCAGCGTTCGGTTTGGCGGTCGCAGCAAGCAGTGACCCTACCATTTGGGAAACAGTTGCGCTGATGAAAGCCTGGAGTACATAATCGGTAATAGCCTTCGGCAATCGAAACCTTTGAGTTTCAACGCCGTTTCCATCCGTCAGGTTCAATGTCCGTCCCAACGCCTAATACCCAAAACCTGAAACCCGAAACCAGAAACCTGTCGTTGGTCCAGATTAGCGAGGATAACGTAATCAACGGAGATACAATGCAAGATTGCTTTAATGAGTTAGGTCAGCAGGTAGGTCAGCCGCTCGAAGGTTGGTCGCCGCCACCTTTTCCTCCTCACGAGCCGATGGAGGGGCGAAGCTGCCGTCTAGACCCGCTGGATCCTGAGCGACATGCGCAAGAGCTGTTCGAAGCCTATTTACTCGATGAAACAGGCGCCATGTGGACCTACCTGCCCGTCGGTCCATTTGCAGACCGAGAAAGCTTCGATGCTTTCCTCGGGCCAGCCAGCAAGAAGACAGACCCGCTGTTCTATACTATCGTCGATCTTGGAACCGGCAAAGCGGTTGGCCTCGCAACCTACTTGAGGATCGATCCTACGAACGGCTGTATCGAAGTGGGCTTTCTCACCTTCTCGCCCCTGATGCAGCGCACAACGGTCTCTACGGAAGCCATGTATCTGATGATGAAGCGCGCTTTTGAGCTTGGCTATCGCCGGTACGAATGGAAATGCAACGCCTGCAACGAACCATCTAAGACTGCAGCCTTGCGGCTTGGCTTTAAGTACGAAGGCCTGTTCCGGCAGGCAGTTGTCACAAAAGGCCGCAACAGGGATACCGCGTGGTATTCGGTGATCGATGGTGAATGGCCCCGATTGAAAGCCGCGTTCGAAAGGTGGCTCGACCCTGCGAATTTCGATGCGGTTGGAAGGCAGATAGAGCGGCTTGCTGACCTAACACGTCAATGTAACATTTCCGATAGTGCTGGACTATGACATTCTCGGACAATCTTTGACTGCTATGTCGTCAAGTGTAAGCTCCAACGGGGCGACGAGAAGTTAGCCAGGGTCGAAGGCCCTGGAATCATACGGCAACCCG
>CAIXIX010000596.1 GCA_903919615.1 uncultured Chthonomonas sp. | reverse complement strand
ATCGCTCCTCCTTCCCCTCGGACCTCGCAAGCTCGGGCCTCTTTCTGCTCAAGTCCCTCCCTCCTTCCGCTTGCCTCCCTCGCAAGCTCGGGCGCGGTGGAGACCACTCTTCGGGCGCAGCAGAGAACACGGTGGAGACCACTATTCGCGCGGGCGCAGTGAACCCGGGGCGCTGCGGTAGACTCTGGACAGCTCAGACAACGTTTTGCCTGAGCCGTGTCCCCCTAACAGGCGCACGCCGAAATGAATGCTAAAATCACGAGGCGACGGATGTTACCGTTTGCTTTTACTGGCCCAAAGACTCTTACCCGGCTCGGCACGCAGCGCCCCTACACTTTCAGGAACGCTGTTGCCTATGCCGGATGCGGATTTGCGCAATGTGGACGGAGTGGACAACTTGGACGGGTTCGGTTGGACTGAACAAAAATCGCGCGGTTGCGGTTAGCTGGCCGGCTGGCCGGTGGTTGTTCCGGCTTGTAGGTGCGCAACACCTGTAAGATCTAGCTGCAGGAGTCGGGTGCAGAACGTGAAAAGCGCGGACGTCGTGGAGAAGATCCAGGTATGTTAAATGCGTGCTGTTCGGACGTAAGCTCACAGAAAAACAATGCCCTACATTATATTGTACGTTCCCAAGGGCACTTTTTACCGGTGTAACAAAAAATAGCCGAAATTTTTCTGGGTATGCGGGTTGGGCGTTCCCGTACGACTTTTTGGACCATTGGATTGTTCGATGTGGGTGGCGGGCGGGAACCGGGTTAGCAAGTTAGTGAGTGAGTGGTTGCGGTTCGGGTGAACTGGTGTGCTGCGATCACGGAGGAGATTTAATCCTGGGAATAGCAGTTGACCCTGATCTGGAAATTTTGTATGATGTTTGGAAGAGTGTTTGTTAAGCGCTGCTGGTGCTCTGATTCGGCGTACGGCCGATTCTGGCGAATATCACATACATGCCCATTATCGGACGGTTTGGCTGCGCACTGTTTCATCAACGAGGAGTGGGCACTCCGGCTTAAAAATATAGGCAAGAATTCTCTACGTGAACGGGTAGCTGAAGCACAGCTTGTATCGCTGGTATAGGGGTGTCGTCATGGATGTGCTGTCAGAAAATGCGAAATAGTACCCATTGCTGACCGTCGAATGGTGCACGTCATGACGTCTGGATAGCGTATACTCTAAACCGACAGCCCCAACGGAGGACCTGCATCCTTGAGACTCGTATGTGGCATTTCTCTTTATCGTAGCAAAGGTAAATTTCACCCCGACTGGGGGCAGAAATGGCCAGTTTCAGCAGGAGTTATTTGTTGAAGTACGATTTTCCGCTGCGCGAGCTGCCCGCTGGAGAATTTCTATGGACATGATTCTTGTCGCGACACCAACCGGATGCCGAGTGTTTACGACCACTGGCGCGTTTCACACTGAGTTGGTCCACCGGAATGTAACGGCGTTAGCCCCGGGGTTCGACAAGACGTGCTGGGCTGTGGTCGACGAACATGAGATATGGCAACGTAGTGCCGAAGGGACATGGTCACTCCTTACCTCCACGGAAATAGCGTTAGAGTCCATCCTGGCAATGGGAACTACCATCTTCGGAGGATCAAGCTCCGACGCCGCCATTGTACGTCTGAATTCTCAGGAAGAGGAAGAAAGACTCGTGAGCTTTGATAAGATGCCGGGGCGTGAAGCTTGGTTCGCTGAGGGCCCCCCCCTAAGCGTTCGCGCGCTAACAGCGACCGCAGATGAGTCCGCTATTTTAGCCGCCGTTCATGTTGGTGGAATTCCACGCTCGGCGGATGGAGGATTAACATGGATTCCGACGCTGCCTATTGAATTCGATGTCCATGAGGTGCGGGCGCATCCCTATTTGCCTGCGATAGTAGCTGCAGCCACTACCGTCGGTTTGTGTATTAGCCACGATGTTGGGCTCAGTTGGAAAGTCCTGAATGAGGGCTTGGAGATAACGAATTCGCTTGCTGTGGCAGTCCTTGCTGATGAAGTGCTTTTTAGTATTCAGGAGGGGCCGTTTGCAGCACGTTCGCAGGTATGGCGGTGGAAGATGGATGGTCGAGGGCTTGAGCGCGTCCAGGAGGGATTGCCCCAGTGGTTAGAGGGCAAGATAGATACCGCGCATATCGCCACTGGCGGCGGTCGCGCGGCCGTTGCGGATGGTGGTGGAAACCTCTGGCTGTCAGAAGCTGGATCGCGTGGATGGGAGCCTATTGCGACCGATATACCGTATAGTCCTGGCATATTGATTATTTAAGTTGCTGAGGGCTGAAACGGGAAATTCGGGACGTCGGATTGGGTTGACATTCCCTGATATACGATAATTTTCGTTTCATGAGGGGACCCCTACAGGACAATCGAAGTTTATCTTCGATTGCCCCATTGGATACCTTTGTGGCAGGCATACGTAAGCGGGTAGCGTTGGATTTCGGTATCAGCGAGGGTGCGAATTTCCGCAGAGGGCAGCACTCTCTAAAGGTCGGTGTCGTGTGGCGTGACTTTGTTCTGCTTCCGCAAGATAAACGAGATCGGTACGAGCATAATGAGCAGGGAACCGTATGCGCTTCCTGCCCAGAAGATGAGCGGGCATAAAATGGCGAGGATGGCAATGGTGAATCGGATATCGGCAGGCGTCAATGGCCTCGGAGCGGATGTGCCTCTAAGTCTGCGCGCGATCAGCGGAGCCAAGACGGCCACTACCAGGAGCATTGCAATGCTCCCGAACGCCATCCACCCCATGCGGGAAAGCATAGACCGATCTACAGGGGCCAGTAACACATAGAGTAAAGTGATCGCAACTAGAAATGCCGCGCCTGTGAGGATCGCAATGGCCGTGTTCTGCTTCATGTTCGTACTTTTCCGTTTTGGTAGTTGTCGGTGAGTGATGGGGTGTACAGGAATGCCTGACGACCGATTATGTGTATCGGCGCTGTGCGCGCATCGACAACGGGCTGACGCCGACCACTGCTGTTCAGTTGCCCTGCAGGAATAAACCCTAAAAACCTATCCTGAATTCGTAACCGTTCTGGGAACAGACCTACCTAACGTGACGCTACGAAAATTAAAAGGTTCCGTTCATATAGGGGTCCGCTGATTGACGCAATTGACTTTCACCTAGACAGCGTCGCTAAGCGCTTGGTTGAGTTAGGTGCGGTCGCAGCTTTCTGCGCTCTGCGGCTACGATACCACTGCGACGGGTGAGGTGTCGCCAATAGATCCGGAGTAACTTATTCTGACTCTCAGTCACCGCTCATTCGATTGCAATAAGGGTGCCGGCGCGAGCCATGCCCAGATTCCGAGAGCAAAGACCGATATTGCGAGTGCATAGAACGCGTTCGCATAGGAACCAAGCGCAGCGACACGCGCCAGCAGCAAAGGACCCACTGCTGACGCGAGAACCGTCAGCGATTGAGCGACGCCCTGGATCCGTCCGAGGTGCGTCCTCCCGAATGCATGTCCCCAGAACGCAAAGAACACAACGATAACCATTCCGCCGGCGACGCCCATGATCACCGCAAGTGCATAGGCCTGCGGTGCGGTGCGAATTTGAGTAAGAGCCAACAGGCCAATCCCCAACAGAAGCATGGCAATTGCAGCAACTTTCATCTGCATTTCTACAGGGCGGCCGTTCGTCATCTGTGCGCCAAGATAGTTACCGATTAGCGACGTGAGCGCGGCAATGACAAGGGTTCCGTAGTAGACGCCGGCAGCAATACCGCGTTCAGCCAGAATGTTTTCGTTGAAGAGACCGATACCTGAGGCGATCAGGCCGTAAGTGGAACTGCACAAGCCGACCGCCCAAAAGGCTGGCGAACGCATCGCTTGGAGCAGCGTGAATGAGTTCTGTTCCGTTATGCTGCATTGCTCAGTTGCGTCATCCGGAGTGAGCCCGACCGATTCCGGAGTCGAGCGAACCACGAGGCAAGAAAGCGGCGTCAGGCACAGGACGAGAACCCACCCAATATCAGCCCACGCCACTCGCCAACCAGCCTTTTGAACGATTGCTCCCACGATGGGGAATGCTGCCATAAACCCAATGCTGAGAATTACGGAATAGGCCGCCATGGCGCTGCCAAGCCGCCTTGAAAACCATTTTCCGACAAGAGCTTGACTCGCGACGGAGAGTGCGCCCTGACCAAGTCCTCTTGTCAGAGTTAGATACACCGCCAGTACGGCTATCCCGGTTATGCCGCTCATTAGCAGAGTAACGACACCAAGACTGAACACGAGCGCAGCAATCACTGTCCTGCTGCCGCACTTATCGATCATCTTGCCGATGCCTATCGCGAATAACGCGCCAATGAGCGTTGCCCACAGATTGAGCTCGGCATACGTGGCGCGGCTCAAACCCAGACTCTTGATCAGGGGCTCGGTTATTAGTCCGATCCCCTGCGTTCTTCCGGGCAGCGTTCCTACCATTGCGGCAGCAGCCAACCAAACCTGAGCCCAGCGTATCGCTGAGTCCCGCTTTGCTAATCCTGTTGAAATTGTCATTGCTCCGAATACAGTCGTCCGTCAGGGAGCCGCCTGGCACTGCGCATTTGGCGGAGTGCCGCCGAGATCCAGCGCACCGCTATCGGTTGGCAGACCACATCCGTCAATCCTATTAACGTACTGTCCGCCGTTCGCGCCAATCCTCCAGGATTTGAGCAGCTTCCCGGGTCCTGCTACCGTAAACTGGTTGGCGGTACCGTAAAGCGTGGTTTTGATGGCCTTGGCGTGCCCGTCCACATCGTTCGCGTTAAACGTCTCGCTATGCCGTGCCTGAACAATCTCCACCTGGCTGTTCGCTGCGCCAAATGCGACATTCCCGTCATAGTTCATTATTGTCTCAGACGGCCTGCTGATTGCAGCCAGCGCGACAGGCGTCGCACCGGGGACGAATCCATTCACATAGAGACGCGCATTGACGGAATAACTGGTATACGGTGGTGTGTTAGCGCACGGCGCACCGACGAGAAGCTGCAGATTCATCGCCTGCGTCTCTGAAGGGCATACTGTGATCTGCTGATTCTTGACGTATGGGTTTACCACCTGATAGAACGTAACCACGCAGAATGTGGGGTCCAGATAGGTGCTGTACGGAAACGTCTCATCATAATCCTGCACATACATCAGCGTCGCGAGTGCGTATTGCTTATGGTTGGACAGGCAACTCGTCTGACGCGCCTTTTCGCGCGCCTGTGCGAATACTGGAAAGAGAATTGCTGCAAGTATCGCTATTATAGCGATAACTACGAGCAGTTCTATCAGGGTGAATCCCCTGCGGTGGTCACGTAACACTGTGTACTCCAATCTTCTGGTTGTTTTAATCGTGCTGGCTCAATCCGCGAGGAGAGCATCCCTATGCCGATAGATGTCGCGGCACAGCGAGACATGTGAGCCCGCCGCCGCGCCGGGCGGATCCAGATTGTATTTCCTGTACAGATAGGCAAACTGTTTCTGCGCCTGGCGGTAGTAATCCAATCCAGGAGGCGCGGTGTCTGCGGTAACCGAACCTGGTGTCGGCATCCAGATTGAGAATGCGGGGACTATTCCCCGGCTGGCGAGGTACTCTGCGCCTTCCAGCATGCTGTCGAGTGGCTCAAGACCGGCAACGAATGCGCTGAAGGCTCTGTTCGGGCCGAATTTGTCGGCAATATGTTCCAATGCGCGGAGTTGGCCTGCTCGCCCAATGTGGCGTGCGTGACCGGGTGCATACCGTGCGTGTAGGGAGGAATCCCACACATGCAGATCGTGCGCTACACGATCTGCTCCCGCCTCGAAGACCTGGTCGACCGAGGCCGGGTCTTTCGGCGCCGTCATGTAGCAGTAGATCTCCGAAGGGATCTTATCCAGTCCCACACGCTCGTCGATCGCGCGAAGCAGGTCGGCATACCGTTTGCACTCTTCCGGTGAGGTGAAGAGTGTTCCGGCAGTTAACTGGATCTCCCGCACTCCGGCATTTTCAATGGACCACTTTATGATCTCGGCCACCTCATCATATGACGAGCTAGGAAGCGGGTAGCCCATAATATCCGCCACCACCTGGAAGCAAAAAGTACATGTTTCCTTTGTCTGAATGTACTGACATTTCCACATATAGAAGAAGGCGAGCGTGCTGACGCCTTCCAGCACGGCAATTGAGCCGAACGGAGTACCAACGCTGGTCTTCTGACCATAGTAGGCGCTGGCCGCTGGAAACGTGATTTCTGTAAGCCGAGCATCCTCATGAAAGAGACATGCCTTGCCGTCTTCGTCGAGAGCGAGTGCGAAGGGCGATTGGGAATTAGCCTGCAGGTGAACGGCCACTTCGCCAGGAAGGATGATGCAGTTACAGGCAAAAGGGTTGGTCGGGGGTTCCAGGCGTGCCACAGAAGCGACGCTCTGATACACTTCGTCCGGGTATTTCATTCCGTTTCCGATAAGGAGACACTTAAGGTCGAGGGACGTAACAGGTGCACCGTGCAAATCGAAACGTTCTAGCATTGCTGCCTCCTGGAAATAGGGGATCTCGTTGGCATTCCAACAAAAGGTGGTTACTGTACACCCAGAATGCGGTAGGGCGGACGCGGATACCCAGGGCGAAAGCATCGAATGGTCACGTTCTCGGCCGTAATGTCCAATTCCGCTGAGCTTTGTTTTATGGCAGACAGGGCTATCTTTTCTAAGCGGTCGGGATCGATGGCAACTCGGGCGTTCAATATGAGCTGACCTTCCACCACCTCGACTGTATTATCCGGGTGGTACGTCGGGGCACCGGATGTGGAGGTGAGGTGCCCTCGTACAAAAGGTACTCCGCCATCGATGGCCGCCTTGAGATGTGCAATCTCTGCACCTGCGGAATCGATGGACGATTGCATCGACTGGATCAATGCGCCTACAAATTCGCGCGCATCGAAGCCCGACTTATGTGTGAGCCGAACGGTGGCGTTAAGCCATCCGAGCGCCGCCTCGCCCGTCGCGTAGGTGCCGTAGTCGACATCACTTAGCACATGTCCGCCGACCGGCTGCTGTGAAAGCAGGTAGTCCGCCCAGTCTGAGATCCCGCGCCCTTCAATAGCTGCTATAAGCAGAACCGGGCGTTCATATCGCTCCTTAAGGAGGGCAGCGACACACGTAGCTTCGTCGTCTGCCAGTGTGTCGCACTTCGTAAGGGCGATGACGTCCGACTCCTCAAGTTGCTTTCGAAAGATGTAACCGACTTGCGGGTCGAACCTTGGCTCTGCCTCGCCGAGAACTGTTTCTCGCGCACGAACCGGATCGGCAAGCACTGAAAAAGGCACGAGGTTGAAGGTATCCGGATAGTAAACTTTTAGTGGATTCAGGACGGTTGCCGCCATATCGGTGCAGCTTCCGACCGGCTCACAGAGGATCACCTCGGGTTTAGTCGGCAACAGCTTGAGGATAGCGTTCAGCATGTCCTCGAACTTGCAACAGAAGCAGCCTCCGGCAACCTCAGCCATCGGTAGTTTTTGCCGTAGGCCCAAGGATGTGTCCACAAGTCCTGCCGCCTGGTCGTTCGTGACAACCGCTACCCGCTTGCCTCGGCCGATAAGCTCCGTGGCCAATGCTCCGATCGCAGTGGTCTTTCCCGCTCCAAGAAATCCTCCGACAAGAGCTATGCTGACGGGCTGGACAAGCTCGATGGCGCGGAGCGCTTCAGGTCTTTCGGTGGTTGGGCGCATAGGGTAACGGTCCTGTTCTGTTCGTCGGGGCGGTTGGGATCGCTGGCAGCTTGCAGGCAATTCAGAAACGACTTGACACATGGTGTCCGAAGCCTGTAGAAGACCTGCAGCCCCTGCTTGCGCGTCTCTACGATGCCGGCTGCCCGGAGGACGGCGAGGTGTTTTGAGATCGTGGAGATATGATCACCAACGCTGATCTGAAGGTCGGTGACGCATTTGTCGCCCTCAGCAAGTTCCTCTATCATCTTAAGTCTAGACGGATGCGCAAGCGACTTCAGTAACCGGGATTGCAACTCATATGGCGAGATCACTTTGGTTCGAGTTTCCTATTGGTTACGGTGCTAAAGCTCGGGTTGCTATCATGATTGACTATTTGTGTGTTTTAGCCAAATATATTATAGCAACAACGTGACTTTGACGCAAGCGGTTCTCGTCCCCCAACCCTGCCACACAAAACTCTGGTTTGACCCTATATGTTTGTTCGTTCGCTTGGTAAGTTATTTATAACCCATAAAGGACGTTATGGGAAATAACAGGGATCAGGCCGGCCGGCCGATCGTTCTGGCGTTTTCAGGATGGTGCGTGTCCAGGTATGCGGTCGTGTATGGCGCCACTCGTTAACATTCGCGCCGGGGTCCTGAGATCACGGTCGCCTAGGATTCTAACGAGCGCGAAATTGGGTGCCCTGGTGTTGGGGGTCAGGTCGTAGGCTAGACCTGCCGGTTGCCTCGACAGGCAACCTGGTAACTGGCGGGTGGCCCGCTAATTTTGTGCCTCCCGATGGTAACGCGAGGTGAGGACTGTATCTCCGACCTTTTGATCTGTTTCGTGCTGAACGGTCGTGCCGCGAATTCAAAGATGTCACTCAGGCCAATCCGAGACCTGGCCTCACACTCATTGCCGGCAACGTGTGCCGCATCGGCCTGTAGCGTGCCGCCGAGCGACTGCTCCTCGTGGGTCTTGTTCATAGCCTCTCTGATGCGATGAGTTATGAACCGTGCACTTCCTGGGGTTTATGCCCGCTTCACGGCTCGGCTGAAGCGAACTAATACCCTACAGTGACTTGTTTGCGCTGCCGCCGCTGTGCTGGTCTATGGGTCATACGTGAGCCTGGTGTGCGTTTCGATTGCGAATTTAGTAATTTTGTGCTAGCATGTCGTGTGGTACTGTGGCTGCGTTGGGTTCGCCGCATGACGGACTTGTAGCAGCACCCGCATTGTATGTCTAATGATAGGTTTGCTATTTATGCCGCTGGGCTTGTATTGGGGCTTTGGTTTTAGTTGGTTTGCGTAGTGTTGTGTGTTTGGGCGCCGCGTGGGTTGGCTGTATCGTAATCGGTCAACTTGTGCGAGCCTGTTTCTGCGATCTTGATTGGAGCCGGCCAACGTCGAGACTGTCGACGTTCGCTCGTGTTTGTAATGGGCTCGAAACTAATGATTGTCTGGCTGTTCCGAGGCGGCGTATCTCCATTATTTAACGGTGTCGGTTTCAATTGCTCCCGATTGTACTTCGTACCGATTATACATCGTTGTGGCGACTGGGCTGTAGGCCGTGCGAGTGATTTGGTTGTGGCGCAGCGCATCATTTCGACGGAGCGTAGTTGTGGCGACTGGACCGTGGATCGTGAGAATTTGTTCCCGCACCGGGATCGTCGTGTGCTAAAATCTATAGTGGTGGTTATCGTTGCGGCGGCCTATGCAGTTTTGGTGCCTGGTTCGCGTGCCGCGGTTTTCGTCTGCGGAGTCGGACCTGCAATTTTTTAGTTGACGGTGAATTTTTCGGTTGGTGTGCTGGTGTCTGCCGTTGGTTCGACGTGCAAAGGTCTCGTTGGACGGAGTTTGTACGGGCACAGCTGCCTATTTCGAAATTTCGTAATGCTGGCTTAGGGCTGGTCTGCATTCGGTCGTTGGAGCAAAACCTCAGATACTAAATGGCGACCGCCGCGAAGCTTGGAGGCCAATAATGAAGGGCATTGTACTTGCTGGTGGTAGTGGAACGCGCCTTTACCCCGTTACGCATGCCGTGTCGAAGCAGTTATTACCGGTCTACGATAAGCCTATGGTTTATCATCCGGTTTCCACCTTAATGCTCGCGGGAATTCGTGAGATACTCGTAATATCAACACCGGTTGATTTGCCCCTCTTTGAAAAGCTGCTTGGTGATGGCAGTCAGTACGGCATTGAAATCCAATATGCGGCTCAGCCCCGACCCGAAGGCCTTGCGCAGGCTTTCCATATAGGTAAGCAGTTTTTGGCGGGGGGTCCGGCATCGCTCGTTCTCGGAGACAACATCTTCTATGGCGCTGGCCTCAAAGAACGCTTGTGCGCTGCCGCCGCCCGAACGAATGGCGCCACTATCTTTGGCTATCGTGTAAAGGACCCGGAGCGGTACGGCGTGATGGAGTTCGACAACGAAAATCGGGTGATTTCGCTTGAGGAAAAGCCTGCAGCGCCGAAGTCTCATTACGCCATTGTGGGCCTGTACTTCTACGACAACCAGATTTCTGACATCGCAGCCAGTATCAGGCCCAGTGCTCGTGGCGAGCTTGAGATCACGGATGTAAACAAGGTTTACCTAGACAGAGGCATGTTACATGCAGAGTTGCGAGGCAGAGGGATTGCATGGCTCGACACAGGAACGCACGACTCCCTGTTGCAGGCCAGTAATTATATCGAAGCGATCCAAAATAGGCAGGGCCTTAAGGTGGCTTGCCTTGAGGAAATCGCTTTTCAGCTTGGTTACATTAGTGCTGATCAGGTTTTGGAACAGGCGCGTCGTTTGGGCAAGACTGAGTACAGTCGCTATCTGTCCGCTCTTGTTACCGGCGGCGTTATCCGCGATTAAAGGGCAGCACTCGTTTCGCGTATTTTGTTTAACTGTGCGTTCAACCACGTCGCTCGATACTTCATGCGCTGATGATAATCTCGTCGGGTGAAGTAAGCCTGTCGACATTCGGACAGGTATTGTTTGGGTTTCCGCTGCTGAAGCGTGTCGTTTTATCGGAAGGGTATGCCCTGGGTCCGCGACCGTGTTGTCGCCCGAATGCCTACGGGCGCCCAGTTCAATCGAACTATCGGAGGTGAATGATTGGCGATTTTCGGCGACTACGGCCGGTTGTGCTCGCTTTATCTCCTCGTCTTACTTCTGCCTGTCAGAATATAGGAGGCCCTACCGTATTCGTTTTGTATTGCCGAGGTTGCCTCTACGTTGGCTTGGCAAAACTGCCGGTAGATCGCATGTTTCACAAAGGTAAAGGTTCGGTGTTATAAGTTATGAGCTCATCAAAGACAGTGCTGGTTACCGGCGGCGCCGGTTTCATAGGAAGCAACTACTGTCGCTACGTGCTTAAGAATCATCCGGATTATCGCGTTGTCGCGCTCGATGCGCTCACCTATGCGGGCAACCTATCGACGATGGCGGATATGCAGAACAATCCAGAGACTGCGCCGCGATTTAAGTTTTATCCT
>CAIXIX010000595.1 GCA_903919615.1 uncultured Chthonomonas sp. | reverse complement strand
CGATGAAAAGTAGGTCGAGACCCTCGATGCCAATTTCGTCGATTGCGCGCTCGACCATCGATGCATCCAGGTGACAAACGTCTCCTGTAGTAATCTGCAGCGCTCTCGCACCTGCGCTTTTCAGGCGATTTGCATCGTTTTCTGTGGCGAGGTCGCCAACGATGATGGCGAGTGAGGTGTTCTGTCCAAGTTCACGCGCTGTGCGCTCGAGCAGAGCCGTCTTGCCTGAGCCAGGTGACGACAACATGTTAAGCACGCAGACTCCAGCCGACTTGAATGCCTGCCGGTTTTGTAAGGCAATGGTCGAATTTGTGGATCTCATCGCCTTGCCTACGGTGACGGTCCGAGTTTTATTCTGAGCTTCCATGCTTTAGGAGACCTCCAGGGTTGAGAGCTCAAGCTCTCTGCCGCTTCTTATCTCTGAGCTGAGACTGGCGCACCTGGGACATACATAGATCACATCCTCAGGTGAGAATTCAATTTCACAATTTGTACAAAAACATATCGCTGGCTTTTCGATGAGTTCGAACGCGCTGCCTTCAGCCATAGTGCCCGGGGAGAGAGCCTGGAACGCAAACTGGAGAGCAGGCGCGGACACTCCCGAAAGGGCGCCGATTACAACCGTGATGCGGTGTATCTGTGTGGCATTTTGAGCCGCGGCAGCAGCCATCGCTGTATCGAGTATCTCTTCCATGATTCCGACTTCGTGCAACGGGCTCCCTCCCTCTACCCCTCAATCAACCCCCTAATCCTATCAACTGCCTCCTGTGCGCATCTCTCTGTCAACTCACTCAGTGGAGCGCCAAGCTCGAATTGCTCTGCCGGGATCTTAACTATCCAGGCATCGGGATTGCTTCCGTAGATAGCCCTCGTTAACGATATCAATTCATGCGGCGACCCGATGTGGGTTATAGCGGAAGGAACCCCGTGTACTATTCGCTCTACGGATACCTGGAGCCGATCAACAGCCGCATCCACAAAAACAACCACATCTGCCGACGCAGCTTCGGCGGCCATCTCCGGCAGCAATTGAAAACCTATGATCGTCTTAACATTTGCGAGATCCATCTCTACAATCTTATCCACGACCTGAGGGCCAACGGCATCGTCACCCCTCAGGTCATTTCCATAGCCAATAACTAACCATCCCTTGTCTGTTACGGGCATTCGGTTCTATCCTCTAATCACCTCGTCAAGGATCGTGCCATCTGCATCAACAAGCTGAATCTGCAGAGGCATCTTTCCGGCGGCATGGGTTGAGCAGCTCAGGCATGGGTCATACGCACGGATACCAGCCTCAACTCTGTTCAGCATGCCCTCAGTGATCTGCTTGCCACTGATGTAGTGGCTTGCGATCTGCGCCACGGTGCGGTTCATAGCAAGGTTGTTCTGCCCGGTAGCGATGATCAGGTTCATCTTCTCGATCAGGCCATTCTCATCGACCTTGTAGTGATGGAATAACGTTCCTCGCGGCGCCTCGCTTACGCCCACCGCTTCCAGACAGTTAATGCCGGCCTGAGCGCGCAGTCGCGATGACTGCAGTTCTGGGTCAGACACCATCTCCTCAATTCGCTCAAGCGAAGCGAGGATCTCGATCAGGCGCGCATAGTGGTACAAGAAGGAGGAGTTGTGCGCGCCATGGGTAGCCAGGCGGAACTCTTCGAGCTCTGCATCGGCCCGCGGCGTGCCCATCGTTCTGCACAGATTGACCCTGGCGAGCGGACCAACCCGATAGATGCCTTCTGGGTACCCGAATGGCTTGTAGTAGGGGAACTTCAGATAAGACCAATCCTCCACGGCTTCGCCAAGGAAGGACTTATAATCGTTCGGATCCAGTTCGTCCGCTATGATGTTGCCGGTGCTATCCACAATGCGTAGGAAACCATCGTAATGCTCCCAGGTGCTGCCGCTGTTGGCAAGCCCTAGAAACAGCGTTGGGAAGTTGCCGAAGATCTGTAGATCGCCGGCATGGTCGCGGATATAACCTTTCAAGATATCAAACGCGATACCGACGGTTTCAAACGCTTCTGGCAGATTCGCTTTGATCTGGTCGCGCGCTTCGATAGTTAGCGGGCCTCGCACTCCGCCAGGAACGGACCACGATGGGTGGATCCGCTTGCCGCCGAGGAGAGAGATAATCTCCTGGCCGAACTGGCGAAGGCGAATTCCCTTGCGGGCGAGGTCTGGATTAGCCTCGATCAATCCGAACACGTTGCGTTTCGCCGGATCGCTGTCGAAACCCAGCAGCAGGTCGGGCGAGCTCAGATGAAAGAAGCTGAGCGCATGAGACTGAACCATCTGACCGAGGTTCATCAGTCGGCGCAGCTTCTGTGCTGCAGGCGGAATGGTAACCGCCATAATGGCATCGCCTGTTTTGGCGGATGCCAGAAGGTGACTTACGGGACAGATGCCGCAGATTCTTGCCGTTATTCCAGGCATTTCGAAGAGCGGTCTGCCCTCGCAGAACTTTTCGAATCCTCGAAACTCGGTAACATGGAATCGAGCGTCCGTAACCTGACCCGTGTCGTCCAGTTCAATGGTGATCTTGGCATGGCCTTCAATGCGGGTCACCGGGTCAATGACAATTCGTTGGGACATGGTCGTTCCGTTTCTAATTGGCGACTGGCGCAGATTCATTGCGCGCTGCAGCTACAAGCTCGGTAAGCTTCTCGCGAATTACCGATGGATACGGCGGACATCCGAACAGGTACGCGTCTACATGCACGATCTCGTGCACGGGTGAAACGCGGTCCAGCAAGACAGGCACAATTCCTGGCTCGCACGGCAGTGGACCCTGAATCCCCGGCGTCTCGAGATACACGTACTGCAATATCGACTTGCTGCTGCCGAGCGGATTTCGCATCGCGGTGACATTGCCTGTTACGGCGCAATCTCCAAAGGAGACTACAATACGCGAGTTCTCCCGAACCTGTTTGATGAGCTCTAGGTGATCTTCATTAGCCACAGCGCCCTCAACCAGGCAAATGTCAACGTTCTTTGGAAACTCTTTGATATCTGCCACTGGGCTGTAGACAAGCTCTACCTGCTCTGCAAGATCGATCAGCCATTCATCCAGATCTAGAAAAGACATGTGGCAGCCAGAGCACCCGCCCAACCACACTGAGGCGAATCTTAGCCTATCCATTGCTTCTTCTCCCTCGCCGTAACGATGAACTCAAGCTGCGTCCTGTCCTTCTGCATCTCTGCAACCGTTGAACCCTGTTTGAACAGCGCGCCCGTCGGGCAGGCTTGAACGCATTTACCACAAGAGGTGCAGCTTTGTGCATCGCCCCATGGTTGATTCATGTCGGTAATTACCCGGCTATTTGTTCCTCTGCCTGATATATCCCACGTATGAGCGCCCTCAACTTCGTCGCAGACGCGCACGCACCGGGTGCAGAGAACGCAGCGGTTATGGTCAACCCCAAATCGCTCATGAGTAATGTCAACTTCTGCCTTAGGAAATGTATACTCGTAACGCACGTGGTCGATCCCAACCGACTTGGCAAGATCCTGCAGCTCACAATTGTGGTTGGCAACGCATACTGCGCAGGTGTGGTTACGTTCGGCAAACAGAAGTTCGACGATCATTTTACGGTATTCGCGCAGCCGAGGAGTATCGGTGCGCACTTGCATTCCTTCGTCAACCTTTAAAATGCAGGAGGGCATGAGTCGGTTGCTGCCCTCGATCTCCACCAGGCACAATCTGCAGGATCCAGTTGTTGTTACACCTTCCAGCCTGCAGAGAGATGGGATAAAAATCCCAGCTTCGTGCGCCGCGTCAAAGACGGTACTCTCTGCTTGCGCCGTCACGAGGGTGCCGTCTATCGTTAGCGTCTTTACAGCCATAACAGGTTCCTCGGTTCTTCAAATCGAGCTGCAAATGTCCTCATACCGTGACCTCTGATGCTTTCGGCAGCAGCGCCGTGTAGTCCTCACGGAAGTAGCGCAGTGTACTGAGCACTGGGTTAGGCGCCGATTGTCCAAGCCCGCAAAGGCTCGCGCTCTTAACCATTTCGCAGAGCTGTTCGAGCGTCTCGATATCTTCCTGGCCCGCTTTGCCTTCATGGATCTTCGTGAGAATCCGATGGATCTGAACGGTGCCCGCACGGCATGGGATGCACTTTCCGCACGACTCCTCCATGCAGAACTCCATGAAGTAACGAGCGACATCAACCATGTTGTTGTCGGCGTCCATCACGATCATACCGCCCGACCCCATGATCGACCCGATAGACGCAAGGGATTCGTAATCGACAGGCGTATCGAGCTTGTGAGCAGGAATACAGCCACCCGATGGTCCGCCGGTTTGCACCGCCTTAATGGCGCTGCCATCCGGTGTGCCTCCGCCCATTACTTCAACAATAGTGCTAAGCGGCGTTCCCATGGGAACTTCGATTAGGCCTGTGTTCGTGATTTTGCCGGCGAGTGCAAATACCTTCGTACCCTTGCTCTTGCCCGTGCCGATGCTGGAGAACCAATCTGGACCATTGCGGATGATTGGAGCAACATTAGCAAAGGTCTCGACATTGTTGATAAGCGTAGGCTGCCCCCACAAACCGCTTTCAGCGGGGTAGGGAGGTCGAACGCGTGGAATTCCGCGCTTGCCTTCAATCGATGCCATCAATGCGGTCTCTTCGCCGCATACAAATGCTCCTGCCCCGATCCTCAGGTCGATTTTGAAGTCAAAACCAGATTCGAAGATCTGCGAGCCGAGCACGCCAAGTCTGCGAGCCTGCTTGATTGCCGTCTGAAGGCGGCTGATAGCCAGCGGATACTCACCTCGAACGTAGATAAAGCCCTGGGTGGCTCCAACAGCGTAGCCTGCGAGGGCCATGCCCTCGAGCACACGATGGGGGTCGCTTTCGAGCACGCTGCGATCCATAAATGCGCCAGGGTCACCTTCGTCTGCATTACAGACAATGTACTTCTGGTGACTTGGTGTTTTCGCTACAAGAGCCCATTTTAGGCCGGTCGGGTAGCCTGCGCCGCCTCTGCCACGAAGGCCGCTGCTTGTGATTGCATCGACCACATCCTTCGGGGTCATATCGCGGACTGCCGCGTAGAGGGCCTGGTAGCCATTCGCGACAAGATACTCCTCGATCCTTTCCGGATCGATTCGACCGCTGTTCTCCAGGACGATAGGCCGCTGCAGCGTGAAAAACGGATGATTCAGATCTGTAGTTGGAAGATCAACCTTGGCGCCCTGCAGCGCCGATACGATGGTTGGGGCCGACTCTGCGGTTACACCGGTGTACAGAACTTTATCAGGATCTGCCTGAACCAGCGGTCCCTGGCTGCACAAGCCCATGCATCCGACACCCTTAACATGAACTTCGTCCTGCAGCCCTGCCTCGGTTACCGAAGCCTGCAGCGACTGCTTTACTGCCAGCGATCCGCTCGAAAGGCAGCCGGCTGCTACACAGCAGCGAAGGCACTTCGGCTTCGCCGCAGCGGTCTCTTTTTCTACAACTTCATTTAGTGGCGATGTTATCATTGTTCCGCCATTCCTTAACCCTGTTCAGCACATCGTCAGTGGACTGATTGCCGGCAACACTGCCGTCATACACATTTGCTGGAGCGATACCACAGGCTCCCAGACAGCGTGCCGTCAGCAGCGAAATCGCTCCGTCCGGGGTCGTCTCACCAGAGTGAATCCCGGTCTCTTGCTCAATCGCCGCCAGCAAGTTTGCCGCTCCTTTTACATAGCAGGCCGTGCCCATGCAGATGACGCAAGTATGTTTACCCTTGGGTTTGAGCGAAAAGAAGTGATAAAACGTTGCGACGCCGTAGACACGACTGAGGGGTAACTTGAGGCTATGGGCGATGTGCAGCAACAGGTCGTTTTCAAGATAGCCAAATAGCTCTTGAGCTGTATGCAGCACTTCGATAAGCGCATCAGGCTGATGCTGATGCTTCTTCATCGTCGCTTCCAATATCTTGAAGCGATTGTCTCCACTTGGGTGGGGCTTTGCTCCGGTTGGCGGTCCGGCGCCATTAACTCCTGCCGGTACGCTCATCAGTTTCTCCTTTCACTGTCCCTCGCATGTCTGCATTGATCTTGCGTGGACCTGAGTCTGATCTAACTGCAATCATGGAATATGTGCCGGTTACTTCCATCGGCTAAATGGAGGATATTGGAAGCATTTATTGCATGCTGAGGCATTTACGGCGTGAATTGGCGATTGTGGCGGCTTGGTTGCATCAAAAACAAAGTGGTAAAACGTCGGTGCATTTATATCGCGACAACTCACTCGCCAGCGCGCAAGAGCTCAGTTCGATCCGTCTCATGATCGGGCAGATTTGTTGCGGCGCGGAGCAGTTCGTCCTTAGGTGCATGATCGGCTGCGCGCAAGAGCAGTTGGGCATGCTCTTCTTCGATTCGCCGAGCCCGGAGGATGGGAAGCACGCGCTCTGCTTCTGTCCGAGCGTTCATACGAAGGCCCGCGTCGTGGGCAACAGGGCGGCTTAAAATAAACTGCTCGAGGAATGGGGCAGAGCGGCCCGTGCCAATAAACTCCAGTGAGCGAATGGCATTGAGGACAAGCTGATCGTAGATAATACTGGATTCGACATGCGCGCTGCCGTCGATGATCTGGTTCAGGCAGCGCTCCTGATCGGCGGATAAAGTAACAGATGCGTTTGGTGCAACCTGTTGTACAGCAATCGCTAATGGTGGCAGGGCAGCCGCTCGTACCGTCAGGTTACGTTTATAGAGATCCAATAGTGCGGGGAGCATATCGGCAGTTACACAGCTCTCAAGCGCATCGCCTGCCGAGGTAATCATCTGATGCGCTTCGTGTCGCAACAGTAAGCTGCGAGGGAAGAGTACAAACAATACTAGAAACGGAGGAAGATAAAGATCTAACCCGATCGCCGGCGGAACGAAGAACCCCGCCAGTATGCCGGTCACAACCCAAAGTACGAACAGTCGGCATGCGGCAGTAAGTTTCTGGCCAAACGACCTGGTGTGTTCGCCGCGCAAAACGGAGAGTAGCAGATCCTGAACCTCTTCGCTGCGGCAACCTTTCAGGCTGTGGATGATCCGGATTTTGTCCTGATAATCGAGCTTATCATCCTGCCGAATTCGCGCAACAAGTGTCCAGGCGCGCGCGTTTCCAAGATTGCGCAGCGAATCATTGGCAAGAGAGCTAACGGCAGGGTGGGGTGAGAGGAGCGCTTCGGTAAGCGGATAGATCGCAATATCAGATTCAACATCAGATAGTCGCTCAACAATCTGAAGCTGCAGATTGCGCCAGCGGGGAGTTCGGCGACTCAGCCGCGAAACAACACCGGACGGTTCTTTCAACAGCTGAATGTACGCCGCCATCTCCTCATCAAGTGGAAGGTGCCGCACATCTTCAACGCGAGCTTCGCAGGCGCGAATGCTGGCTCGCGACCAGAAACGATCTCTATCCTTATCGATGCTCGTTTGCTGCCGCGGGTCGGTCAATGTTGCACCCATCCACTATCTAAACGTGCCTGGCATCCGCTTGACTAACTGTGAATACATAACATACCACAATGCCGGTAGGCGCTTGCGTTACCTCACTCCCCTGCGCGCGACTCCGGACGTTGGCCGAGATATGATACATTGTTAGGCTGCGCTCGTTCGGTTTCACTGTAAACCCAACCTACCGGCAGGCGCGTATTTCTGTAGGGGCGCTGCGGTAGAAACTGAAACGCTTGTACGACGCATAACCTGAGCCGCGTCCCCTGCCAATTCGCACGCCGCGCCTATTCCTATTCCGCCTTCGTTAAATGGGCACGGATCCGCCCCAACACTCTCCCCGCATCAAGCGCCGCAATTACCCCAGTACCGCTTTACCCGATTACCGCATTACCCTCACCGCTCCTCTGGCCTCAACAATTGCGCTCTCTCCGTTTCATCATCCATGTTCACCTTCGACGCCGGTCTCAGCAGCAGTTCCTGACGGACCAGTTCAGCCGGCCTCAGCAGCACTGCCACCTGCTCCTCATTGCGCTTACGCTCCTGGAGGATTGGAAGCAGACGCAGCGCCTCGGTCCGGATAGCGGCGGGAACCAGGTCGTCGATTGGACTGTCCGGCCCCCTGGTCAGCTTCTCGATGAACGATGCGGATTGGCCAGTTCCGAGAAACTCTAGCGCCTTTACTGATGCCAGAGCGACGTTGATGTCTTTCACGCCAAACCGTATCTGTAGGGATCCACCGATAAGACCGGTAAGCATCTTTTCCTGTGCCGCGGTCAATTCGGGCGCTTGTGGCGACTGGAGGAGCGGGACCAGCTTCACCAATGCACCTGCGGCCAGCTTGCGTGTGCTTGGAGCTCGCGCAGTGGTCGCGGCGGATATCAGCTCCGGAATGGCGGCTGTATCGCCAATTTCGACCAACGCAAAACATGCCGCTTTGTCGAGCTCTTCCTCTCCCTTCAAGCAGTTTCTATCTGCCATGTACCGCATAGCACAGCAGTTAGAAAATGTGCCAATCAAGATCATCCGCGCGATGTGGCTTGGCGAGACGGTGTGCCGAAGGAAGTGTAACACTATGGCTGGAAATAAGCCCACGAGAAGACAATTAACCAGGAAAGGCACATTTGCCGTCCGAATACTGCGCTGCCTACTGAGCATGCTCGCAAGAGCTAACGCCACCTCGGGGCTATCGATTCGCGCCATAGCCTCAATGGCCTTTAACGGCTTTCGATACAAGATGCCATTGGGCTCGCGGATGCAGGCGATAAGGTTCGGGAGGGCAGGTTCTCCGATCAAGATGAGAATTTCGCACGCCTCTTGTGCGATGCTTAGAGGCGCCAATCCCATCGCCTCAATTAAGGGCTGAACGCAATGTGGCGGGCCAATTTGCTCGAGGTACTGCAGAACGTCATGCCGAAATCCGATAAGGTCACGCCGCAGCCACTTCTTAGCAGCAAACTGCCGGTATGGCCTGGAGAAAAACGCTAGAAATACCGGTTGAGCCTCTTCAACTGGCATCGCCTTCGCAATCTCAAACAGGCGTTGGCACTCCTCCAGATCGCAACCGTTTACCGCCTTGCGAGCCCTGATCTCCAAAGTATCATCTGGTTTTGGCTTGTCCTTAAGGTGGAACATGGTTTGCCCGGTAATAAACAACGAAACAATAACGTAGTGAACAGACCCCGAATACTTTCTGCGGCCTTTGGAGATTTACCTTCACCCCAATCAGGTTTTAGAAGTCTTTGACGTCGATCAAGTCGTTGAGGTCCATGAGGTGAATGCCCTGGCTTCGATGCTTGCTGCGTGCGATATATACTGTTATTGAATAGTGAAGCAAACTCGGAGAGCAAACCAATGGTAAACGAAATCGAGATCACCGAAGCGAGGCTGGAGGATCTACCTGCCCTGCTGACACTCTACCGGCATCTAAACACCTCCGATCCGATTATAGAGATCGACGAGAAGATCGCAGCGCAGTGGCGCTCGATGCTCGCAGATACCAATATGCATATTGTCTTTGCGCGGACGCGCAGCGATGGTCGCCCAGTTTCCACCTGCATACTAAGCGTTATCCCCAACCTCACCCGCGGCGGCAGATCTTACGCCCTCATCGAGAATGTAGTGACTCTTCCTGAGTTTAGAAAGCGTGGTATAGGGACTCTGGTCTTGCGCTACGCGCAGGATATCGCCTGGTCCGCCAACTGCTACAAAGTGCAGTTGATGACAAGCCGCAAAGAGCCCGAAGTGCTGAATTTTTATGTTTCTGCCGGATTCACTGCAGGGGAAAAATCAGGATTCGTCGTTAGGGCGCCGAAGAGCGTTTAGTGTCGCCGAGTTCGTTGTCCGCAACCATGCACGTTGCGTAAATTCGTCGCAGTACATCACAAGGCTGTCGGTCGGTAAGTTCGCCGCTTGCTGCGACCGCTAAACGCATCCCGCCGTTCCACGCTCTCGGGTTCGCAATCCGTTTGAACGAGCGCACGCAATTACCTCTTTACCGCATTACCGCTTTACCCCATTACCTCTTCTTGCATGCGTGCGGAATCAACGACCGTAATGTGGAACCTGCAAGTGTGTTCTTAGAAACGGAATTTGAGAGTGCAGAGAGATACCGTTTCACACTCAGGAGCCAGAGTACAATGTTTTTTGCATTTCTGTTTGCTGTGCTTGCCGTCGGCGTGGATCCCGGCATTTTCTACGTGTCTGCCGGAGGCGCAGGCGCCAACACGTATGGTACGGTCGAGGCTGCGCAGACAGCCGCCCGAGAATACCATGTCGCACATCCAGACCAAATGGTCACCGTTCGTATCCGCGCAGGGGTTTATTATCTTCCACAGACGCTGAAGTTCGATAAGCGCGACTCCGGAACGACATACGAGGGCGAGGGCAATGTTGTCCTGAGCGGAGGTTCCCGGATCTCAGGTTGGAAGCTTGTAAGCGGAAACCGGTATGAGGCGTCGGCCGGGCTTAGCGGAGATCGCAAGGCTTTCGGCCAGATCTACGTTAACAACGAGCGGAGATACCGTCCCCGGCTGCCAGCCCAGGGGTACTTCAAGATCGCGCGCTCAGGCGAGAAACGCCCGGCCGAGGGTGCCCTTGCCTCGGGATACGATCGATTCGGCTTCTCACAGGGCGATATCCACGGGGATTGGCACAACCTCACCGACGTTGAAGTGCTGCCCTTCGGTACCTGGGAGATGAACCGGTTTCCAATTGCATCGGTGGATACAGCAACCAACACCGTACAGTTTGCGGGAAGGACCATCGGCGACCCGGAGTTCACCGACTTTGGCGCGGGTAAACGATTCCTTGTAGAGAACGTGGCCGAGGCGCTGAACAACCCGGGCGAATGGTACCTGGATCGCTCCACCGGCAAAGTGACCTACCTGGCTCGGCCCGGCGAGGATCTGCGCACGATATCGATCATTGCGCCGCGGCTGGAGTCGCTCATCGACGTCCAGGGCGCAACTCACCTCAGCTTTAAGCACATTATGTTTGCTCACTCGGCGTACTATCTTCCTGTCACTGGCCACTCCACCTGGCAGGCCGATGGCGACATCAATGCCGCGATAACGGTTACCGCTGGGCAGAATGTCGTATTTGACCGATGTGCACTCACCCACACAGGTGGGTACGGCATCGCCTTAGTCGGCGGCAGCAAAGACTGCTCGATCACAGGATCCTTACTGGCTGATCTTGGCGCCGGCGGCATCAAGATCGGTGCGGGAGAGGCAGATGGCACGGCAGAAAACCATGTTTCAGACTGCCGCATTGTTGGAGGCGGAAGAATCCATCCCGCTGGAATCGGGGTCTGGATAGGCAAATCGAACGGTAACCGCATCGAGCGGTGCGAGATTGCAGATTTCTACTACAGCGCCATCTCGATAGGATGGAACTGGGGATACAACACGACTGCGGCAAGTGACAATCACGTTACAGGCTGCCATCTGCACGATATTGGGCAAAACATCTTATCGGATATGGGTGGGGTCTACACTCTTGGTGGTTCTGACGGCACGACCATCGAGAACAACCGCATGCACGACATCTCATCCTTCTCCTACGGAGGTTGGGGCATCTATTACGACGAGGGCAGCACCAACGTATCGGCTCGTAACAACCTGGTATACCGCTGCACCGACTCATCGTTCCACCAGCACTATGGAAAAAACAACCTGGTAGACAACAATATCCTGGCCTTTGGTAGGGATGCTCAGCTCCGGCGCACCCGGGCGGAGGACCATCTGTCGTTTACAGCCACGCACAACCTGGTTGTTTTTGATGGTGAAACGCTGCTCGGCAGCAACTGGTCGGGCACAACATCGAACTTCGTGCTAGATAACAATCTTTACTGGCATGTCGGCGGGAAGCCAATCACCTTCCCGAATGGCCAAACCCTATCCGACTGGCAGGCGACAGGGCATGATGTGCACTCCTTTGTTGCCGATCCACTTTTCATGAACGCCGAGAAGAACAATTTCCATCTGCACAACGGTTCTCCTGCGGAACGCATAGGTTTCAAACCATGGGATCTTGAGGCGGTCGGACCGCGGAAAGGCGCACTTACAGATCTACCGACGCCACCCATCACGCCGGGCTTCGTAGCTCCGCCTAAGCAATGAACGCGGATTGTGCTGCCAAGGATCGACCGGCAGATCGGGTTCAGGTCGTGTTGTGGCTATGCCGGATTAGGTCTTTGAAGTGCGCACGTATTTCCTCTCTCTCCCGCTTGCGTGGGAGAGGGTCGGGGTGAGGGGCAGGTTCTGCGCAGCGGTGGTACTGGCTGCGCCAGGTTAACGGGTGTGGGAGGAGTAGAGCACGCATAGGTTACCATTGGGGCGCCTGCTTGCCGCGCCCCACAGCTTGCAGTCGCACATTGCTTATAGACCGCAGTTCGAGCTCCGAGCCCCGTCATTTCGAAGAAGCGACATTGGCTATGAAACTGGACCGGGTACCGCGCGACTGAGAAATCCGGAGCATTTCCGCGCCTTCAGCACGCGCACCGCCACCATCGCGCGTGTCAAAGGTCGTGCGCGTCATAATCGTCAGACAGGTTTTCAGGAGACACATCCATCCTAAAACCGAACGCCTAAAACCAAACACCTTGTCCTTGGGTGCACCTCTCACGCGCTTCGGCGATCGCGTGGCACCGTAGGCTAAAATCTAGATGTAATCGTTTTTATGTCAGTTCCGGGGAACTTGGAGATATAGTTATGCGCGTTCTTCACGCTGCGGCTTTTGCTCTTTGCACTTTGTGTCTCTGCCTTGCAGGCACTGCAGTCTCCGCGAATCAGGCGCCAGAACGCAAATCTGTCGTTGCTTTCGGCGCTAAGGCGGATGGCGTTTCGGATGACACTCCGGCATTTGCCGGAGCGCTGGCAGTAGCCGGACACGCGGGCGGCGGAGTCGTCGAAGTGCCTGCGGGCACCTACATGCTGAAAGGAACGCTCGAGGTTCCATCAGGTGTTACGCTGCAGGGCGTGCTGACCGCGCCTCCGTCCTCGCCCATCGGTACGATACTTCTTACTACGGAAGGCAAGGGAAAAGAGGATGGGACCCCGTTCATCACATTGCGCGACAGCGCGACGATCAAGGGCCTCTGCATCGTCTATCCCGAGCAGGATAAGAAGCACCCTATGCCCTACCCATGGTGCATCCGGAGCAACGCGAACAACTGTGCTGTGATCGATCTACTACTGTTGAACCCCTGGCAGGGTATCGATTTTGGCACGAACACCGGCGGCCGAAACTCAATTCGCGGTCTGAATGCCCAGGCCATCCGTCGCGGCATATACGTCGATCGCTGTTTCGATATCGGCCGAATCGAAAATGTTCACCTATGGCCTTTCTGGACCGTCGGCGACAAGGATGGTCCCTGGATTCCGCTCACCCAGAAAGAGGGTGAAGGCTTTATATTTGCCAGGAGCGACTGGGAGTATGTCTCCAACTCCTTCGCAATCGCCTATCACATCGGCATTCACTTTGTCCGCAGCCACGACTCCAACCTCGGTGCGGGCAACTACCTGCTAACACAGACTGGGTCCGATGTTTCCGACATTGCAACACAGGTCGACGAAACCCAGGATCACTCCGGCATCAGTTTCAATAACTGCCAGCTTTTTGGTGATGTTGTCGTAAAGCCGTCCAACAACGGCATGGTGAAATTCACAGCATGCGGTTTCTTTGGCAGCCTGGAGGGCCAAGCGGGGTTCGCGCAAGCTCGCCTCGACGGTCACGGCCGTATCTCATTCGATAACTGCAGCTTCCACTGCATCGATCCGCGCAATCAGGGCAAATACCTCATCGTCGCCAACAGCGGAAGGCTTAGCATCGTCAACTGCCAGTTTGTTACCAGCGAGTTCACAGGCGTCAACCCGATACCGATCTACCTTGGCGATAAGGTCGTCTCTGCCATTATCGTTGCGAACGAGTTCAACGGGAAGATGCAGATCGAGAACCACTCAACCGGGCAGGTGCGCATCGCCGATAATACCAGCGAGACGGAGGCTGCCTACAATGCTGTAGTAGAGAAGCGTGGTCAAATTCGGCTCGGCCTGATTTCGCCATGTACGGAAGTCGTCGATCTCGTGGCAAACGGAGATTTCGAGAAGCTGGAAGCGGCAGGCAAGCCACTTGGATGGAGTGTTAACGGTGATATCACTGCGGGCAACGCAGCCGTGCCGCTGCCGAAGGGATGGCCCGGAAAGACAGTGGTTACGACCAATCCCGCTCGCCTCAAGCAGATTGCGGCCACGATGACCTTGCCCGTTAAGCTTAAACCAAACACCGATTATGTGCTTAGCGGCTATATGTGGAACATGCCGCATGGCGCGCAGACGGTGATGGCGAACTTGGATATCGGACTGGAAACTCCCGGATATATGCGCCTCACGATCTCACCACGGTTTGAAGCCTGCGCTGCGGGCTACTTCGTTTACGGGCGCTTCAACACTGCAAAGACAGGAACGAACACCCTTGTCCGCATCTTCTACGATGGCTCATATGGCCTCACCGACCCATCCGTGGTGAGCGCCCAATGGGATCGGATTGCAATCACCGAAGCGACGAAATTCAAACCACCGCATAAATAAAAAGGGAAATGGTTAGAGGGATCAGGGAATAGTTGCACGCAAAGCCGCCCGCCCTTCGTGTGCCTCGATCCGAACACTGGAGAAATTTATGCGCCATATGCCTTTTTTATTGGTTGGCTTAATTCTATTGTGCGGGCCGGGCATCGCCCGCGCTGTTACAAACAGCGCTTCATCGTGCTGGAGCGAAAAGCAGCTTGCCGCTCATCCACTGTTTTCACTCTACTTCTCGGATACTCCAGATATCTGGAAGGCGGAATCATGGCGCGAGATCACTGCGGAAGACGCGAAAGTCACGTCGGAACGCCATGGCGTCAAGTACGCTGCAGGGCGTTTTAGCGGCCTCGCAATTGAATGCACAGCCGTCGGTAAGTATGTTGGCAATGAGCTCCGCTGGTCTGTACAACTGAGCAATCACTCCCAGGGAGTGGTAGTCGGCATCGTTGGGCCGATTCTCCGCGAGATTCCCGATGTGCCTGCTGGCGCTCTTTACATTCCGGATCGGCCGGGACAGAAGCTTGATAATCCCTGGACAGCCCTTGCCGCAGAACGGAAAGCAATCAACTATCCAGTACCTGCTTCCATGCAGTATCTAGCTTACGCTGGTTCGAAAGGCGGAGTCGCATACCATGTTTTCGACCGTGATATGGTGCTCAAGCAGTTTCGCTTTGGCGGGCCAGATCGCGAGATGAGCGCATGTCAGTATCCATTTGTGCGGCCTGGCTGCGATTGGAAGTCACCGCTAATCATGTGGCAGTCACTCGATTCGGACTGGCATGAAGCGGCTGATCGCTATAGAGCATGGTTCAATACGATCGCTTCGCGCCCCTTAATATCGGAGAGAGTGAAGAGTTATCCGATTATGGGTGGCACCGTAGTGCTCTCCAGGCCGGTGGACGATGCCAACCTGCACGATGTGATGAAACGTCAGGAAGTCGGCGCCTACGCCGCCGCTCTCGAGCAGGCGCGCAGCCTGAAACAGGGCGGATACCAGGGAACACAGCTCGTCGGATGGTTCGGCCAAGGCCACGATACGACCTATCCAGATCACTTACCCTCCGATGTGATGGGTGGCCGAAATGGATTGATAGCCGCACTGAAGGGCATGAGAGATATCGGTTCTATTCCCGGGCTTTATCTTAACGCGCGGCTCGCAAATGTAACAAGCACGACATTTCTCGCGCATCCTGATTGGGAAGTGCGAATGGGCAACGGCCAGAAGTACTCCGAACAGTATGGCAACCAGAAGTTTGCTCTCATGTGCCCGGGTTCTAGCGAATGGCGAGCGCACCTAAAGGGCGAGGTGTTGCGCTGCGTGGGAGAGTATGGCGCCGAGGTTGTCCAACTGGATCAGATTGGCGCGGCAAGCTCCGTACTCTGTTTCAATCCAAATCATGGTCACAAGACTCCCGCGACGGCCTGGGGTGAGGGTTATCCCGCCTTGCTGAAGGAGGTCCAGGCTGAAGCTCGCAAGCTGAACCCGCTCTTCTGGGACTGGGTTGAAGGCGCATGGGAAGGCGCTGGCCCGTATATCGACCTGTCGCAAGGCGGTTACTGGGAGAGCATCGCCGGCACGGTTACGTTCCCACAGATGTATCGCTACACGCTGCAAGATCACCCCTTGTTTGGTGATGCCCGCATGGGTGGAATACCCTTCTGGTGTCCGACGGACATTCATAGAGCAGCGCGTATTGACGCCGCAGCAGGAAAGTTGATGCGCGAAGCGACATTTATGGATAACATTGGATTGAATTCGGATCCGCAAACGGAAGTACACTGGTTCCGAGGCAAGAACCAGGTTGTTCTAACCGGCACGAATCTAAGCGCTGTAGATCGCACCGTAACGTTAACAATCAATTTAAAGGCACTGGGCCGTAGGAATCAGCCAAAACGCACTCGATCTGCGGCGTCGAATACGGCGGTCAAATGTCAGTTGGACGGTAAGTCACAGGTGATCAAGTCGATGATTCCCGCCGGGCAGGTGGATGCATTCATTCTGGATTGGTAGCAGCGAAGGAGCTATATGAGCACCGAACTGAATCTGAACCTCTCGATGTTTCGAGCTTACGATATCCGCACGCCCTCTTCCGCGCTCACGCCTGAACTTGCCGAGCGGCTATCCCGCGCTGAGGCGCGTTACTTCCTTGAAACACTCGGTGTCGATCGCGTGCTTCTGGCTCACGACGCACGAAGCTCGGGCCCCGCATATCTAACCATTGCGGCAGATATCTATCAGCAGGCTGGGCTGGAAGTGCTCTATATGCCGGGAGTGACTTCAACATCCCACTTCTATTTCACGGCGATGCAGCATCCCGATGCGGCTGCGGTGATGTGCGGCGCATCGCACAATCCGGCAGGAGACACGGGCCGCAAGACACTGGGGCCGAACGTGCAGCCGATTGCGGAGCATATCGGCCGGGCTGGCGGACTGGATCAGATCAAGGCGTTTTACATCGAGGACGGACCACTTAAGCCGGATGAGCCTGGCGGCATTCGCCCGATCGATAGCCTGGACGATTACATTGAATACAGCATGGAGCTAGCTGGAGTTGAGCCCGGCTCACTTCAGGGTGTACAGATATTTCACGACTATCTCTTCGGCGCCGGCGGACGCGAGATGATGCTTGCGTTTGAGAGGGCAGGGGCTGCGCTTACGCCATTGCATTTCGCGCCGGACGGAAGCTTTCCGCTGGGCGACCCAAATCCCGTAAAAGCTGGAGTTATTCAGCCAGGGCTCGATCGCCTGAAGGATGGTAAGTTTCTGCTTGGAACGTTCTTTGACGGTGATGCCGATCGAGTCGACTTTTACTCGGGTGACGGAAGGTATCTCTCCTCCAGTTTTGTGTACGCGGGAATCTTGCCGCAACTACGCAAGAGATTTCCTGGGTCCGGTTATGGAGTATACGCCGATCTCAAATCGAATCCCCTGGCGCTGATTGAGATGGCGCGAACCGGATTTCGAGTGGGCGTGATGCGCAACGGTCACTCCCAGATCAAGAACGCCCTCATCGAAGACACTGCCATGGTGGGTGCCGTCGAAGAGTCTGCGCACTTCTATGAGTCGTTTATGGTGAACGGGGCCGGTCCGTACAGCACCGAGAACACTCTATATATCGCGCTTCTCACCGCGAAGTCCTGGTACGTCAACCCGCGAAGATTTGAGCAGTTGTTCGAGATTCAGGCTCAAACAAGCCGCGAACGGGAGTGGGGGCATCACTTTACTTCGGACACTGATCGGGAGCGAGCGCTCGACGCGGTGCGCAATCACTTTGTAAGTGCTGGCGCCGCCGCTAGATCGAGTACGCAAAACGGTATGGATCTTGAAGCAACCATGATGCGTCGCGGACTGCCATTCGAAATCGATCAGAACACCACGCTAGATGAGGGCTGGGTTCAGATCTGCCAGCGCATCAGCCAGAGCGAGAACGGCCTGGCGCGCTGGGAGGTGGTTTCTGGCTCACCAACAGTTTCGGCAGAAGCAAAAGCGCTAATCATCGAAATCGTGATGGCACTGGGCGGCAGCGCGCCGTACGTCGGATGATTGAACCAGTTACAACGAGTTGCCGCTGCTGCGGAGAAGCTGTTCTCGGTGCGTCTCTTCCTGCTGACTGTTAACATGAAGCAGCTCCTGAGGATCAGATGCGGGAGCATCAGAACCTCGTAGAAACAATTGATCTAGCGGAAGATCTACCGCAGTATGCGCGTTTGCTGGTTGTACGTCTGGAACCGCCTCGAGCTTGATGAGGATATCTCGCATGAGAGCAAAAGCGCCAACGGCTATGCCGCCAAACAGGGCCGCGCCAAGCGCCAGTATCAGAGCAAGACCGGCATGGGCTTCAAAGAGATTCGTGAAAATACCGAGCACAAAGATGACGCAGCCAACGCTGAAGACAGTGCCAATCGCGCCTGTAAGGGCTCCAAGCGATTTCATCCCGGCAATCTGCTTTAGGATTCGCACGTAATCGCGAACTGGGACAACGGTTTGAGGATTTCTGGTGTTATTCATGCTGCACACCCATTTCTGGTGTGATTTTACGGCAGGGTACCCGCTAGCGTCAACAGTGCAATTTTGAACCGTGTTCGACAGAGGATGACCTGCTATGTATAGATTCTACCTCATGGTTTTGCTCGCTCTATCCGGTGCCGCTCTGCCTGCTCTGGCCCAGCAGGATTACCCTCTCGCGAACGCTGCAGAGTGCACACCGAGACAAGGCGCGCCCAATTTCAGCGCGAAGGCTAAGCGCAACGGAGCTGAGCTGAAGGTCGGTTATCTGGGTGGCTCAATTACCGCGCAGCCGGGCTGGCGTGTGTTCAGTCTTGAGCTCCTGCAAAAGCGGTTTCCGCTGGCTCACTTCTCCGAGATCAATGCTGCGATTGGAGGTACCGGCTCCGACCTCGGCGTCTTCCGTCTAAAGCAGGATGTACTGGACAAGCAACCCGATCTGCTCTTTGTCGAGTTTGCGGTCAATGACGGCGGGGCTGCACCAGAGCAGATCACGCGCTGCATGGAGGGCATCGTTCGGCAGACATGGCGCATTCTGCCAAAATGCGATATCTGCTTTGTCTACACCGTAACCGAGAGTCTGGTTGCACCTCTGCTCGAAGGCAAGTTTCCGAGAGCGGCGAGTGTGATGGAGAGGGTAGCAGATCGGTACGGCATTCCGACCATCCACATGGCGATGGAGGTTGCAGCGCTTGCAAAGGCAGGTAAGCTTCTCTGGAGTGCTCCCCTGCCTAAAACGGACGCAGAGCGTGCCGCGCTGGGCGACAAGGTGGTGTTTGCTCCGGACTCAGTTCACCCGTATCCTGAGACCGGTCATAAGCTGTATTTAGCGGCGATCGAGCGGTCTGGGGTACTTATCGGTGCGGCATCGCGCCATGGCAGTGCACATGAACTGCCTGCTCCGATCGCACCGGACAACTACGAACGCGCAAAGTTGATCCCGCTCGAAGCCAACATGCTCTCGGCCGGTTTCCAGAAGCTTGCGCCCACAGATAATGGCATCGCAATGAACTTTGCTAGTTACACAGGTGGGCTCTACAGGTCCAACAAACCCGGTGAGGCGATCAGCTTCAAATTCAAAGGGACGTACGCTGCGATTTACGATATCATCGGTCCGGATTGCGGACAGGTAATCGTGACCCTCGATGGCCAGGCTCCTCGAGTAGTGCCGAGATTTGACGGCTTCTGTACCTACCATCGCCTCGCGACACTGGTCATTGGCGCAGATTTGCCGGATACGATCCACACTGTGAAGATCGAAATTCGTCCAGATCAGGTAGATAAGGTCGCCATTCTTGCCCGAAACGGCGCAAAAATGGATAACCCGGCGCGTTTCAACGATACGGCGTTCTATCCCGGATCAATTCTCGTGAATGGCGACGTTGTAAAGTAGCGGTGGCGGGGCCTGCCTGTCCCCACTCGGGAATCCGATACTGGTTGATTACTCGGCGCAAGGTATGGCACACGTCCGTAGGCACTCTGCGATCCCTCTCCCTAGCGAGCCCCGGCGAGCGTTTAGGGAGAGGCTAGGTGAGGGTCCAAAGGCTCCCGCCCAGTACACGTCCACCGAATCACTAACTGCATGCAACGCCTGCTATCGGCTACAACCTCACCTATGTGCAATATTCCACTTTACAAGCAATACCTCTAGTGATATTATCCTATCAGTTCATTGACAGCTTTCCCATGGAACGCGCCACCCTGGATTCCTAAGGTTCCCAGTAGGAATAACAGGCGCAAGCGGAATGGTACTTAACGATGCCATACGTCTTCAAAGTCGGTAATGCCAACGGGATTTTACCGTACGCGACTCAGCCCCAACTGCCACCCCACTTATCTGGCTCACCGGTGCTTGATCGCCGGTCTGCAGCCTATCGCTCAATATCGCTGGCCATGCTTTTGCTAGCTGCAACGGAAGCGATCGTTACTGTCGTAGTGCCGGACTTAGCTGTTTGCATCGTAATGTTCTTTGGACTGATTGTGATGCCACAGCTGCCGTTCCTCAAGCAAGACGACAGTGATAACCCATGGTATAAGCTCCAGTTTTGTATGCTCTGCATACTGGACGGTTTCGTTTATGCTGGTGTCGGGCGATTAATGAACCATACGATTTCGGGCTCTGCGGAGCTTGTCTGTATTACAACGGCTGCCCTGGCACTTGCTGTAGTGATATGCGCAACCACCTTCAGGCAAAATAGTTCGTCCTTGGTTGCTTTTGCTATTTCCAGCTGCCTGGTTTTGGCTGCTGCTGCCGTTACGGGCGCTCATCTGTATATCAAGCCCACTGTGATGTTATGTGTCGCGATGGTGCACGTGTTTGCGTGTATTGCGATCGCATTTGGCAATAAAACGCTGAAGGCAAATGTCAGCACTCCTGATCCGGTAAAAGATGCCTACGACCTTTTCTTACTTGCAACGTTTCCAATTACAGCCATATACTATTTGTTGTCGATCTGGTGAGAGAAGAGAATATGCCCATTCTGAAGACTTCTCCGGGCGCCATCTAAGTTTAGTGAGCCTCCGGCGTCAGGTCGGTTCGGCCCCAGCTCATCAACCGCCTAAGCAGCGATCGCTTTTTACTCTGATGCGCCTCCATGCGGTGGAGGATATCGTCCAGCGTGTGCACTGCCTGCGCAACGTACGGACCTTTATTGAGCATCACGCATTCAGCGCGCACACCCATGGCTGCGTCTGTAATCTCTGCGCGCGATGGTTGGCCGGTTTGCGCCAGGTTTTCGAGGACCTGTGTTGCCCAGATAACAGGAACATGCGCTGCCTCGCACAGCCAGAGAATCTCCTCTTGAACCTCAGCGAGCCGCTCGTACCCGCACTCCACAGCAAGGTCGCCTCGCGCAATCATCACTCCGATTCGATCGGATTTCATCGCTGCGAGAATAAGTTCTGGCAGCAGTTCAAAGGCGTGCATCGTCTCCACTTTGAGAACAACGCCTGTGTTCGCTTTGCGCTGTTTCAGGCCTTCGATCAGGTCATCGACATCCGTCACGCTCTGAACAAACGATAGCCCAACCATGTCTGCATTAGCGGCAATAAAGTCGAGGTCATTATGGTCCTTCGTTGTCAGCGCTGGCAGTCGCAACCGGCTATCCGGTAAGTTGATGCCCTTTTCACCACGCAGCTTTCGGCCCTTCGCGCGTGCCTTCGAAATGCGTATCTGAATAGAGCGATCCATTACCTTCTCAATTACGCCACCGATCTTTCCATCGTCGAACCAGATCCGCTCACCCTTCTTCACATAAGAGAATACTTCGGGCAGCGTGCATCCAATATGCGCATGACGTACGGTCTTGCCTTTACCGTTGAGAATCGCTGGTGCTCCCGGCGTTAGGCTCTTCGTGAGATTAAGAATATCTCCCTCTTTGAGCAGCAGATAGTTCTTGTCTTGGGTTTCACATTCGCCACTAACCGGACCGGTTCGAAGCTTTGGGCCAGCGACGTCCATCAGAATTCGGCATAGACAGCCTGTGTCCGCTTCTGCCGCTCGCACGCCTTCGATCATTCGCATCCAAACAGTCGCATCGTCGTGCGCGCAATTGATGCGAGCACAATTCATTCCACTGCTAATGAGGTCGACGATGAGCTTCCGATCGTCAGCCGCTTCCGACGGCATCGTAACCATAATTCGGACACTGCGTTGAGAAGGTCTCTCACCCAGAAGGCTAACCGTGTTGGAGGTTAAAAGTCCGGGCCCAGAAATGTGATCTGGAACAGCAAACTCCCGGTGGCCCGCAGCTTCCTGTTCACCAGCGAGTGCGCTCAGGATCTTGAGTACCTGGTCAATGCTGTGCACCACATTCGACTCGGCCCTGCCTAATGAGGAGAGCCCAATCGAAGCAAGATCATCCTGAAGCTGTCGCACATCGTGCTGCCGAAACGCAAGATAGTGCAATAGGTTGAGAGCGCTGAGCCTGTGGCGTGGCGAAAGCGAAGATGCTATGAGGTCGTAGCTGGCTTCGGCGGCATAAAGGGATGCCTGAATATCGGTGAGCTGGTCGCGCATTCGATTAATGAAAGCGCTATCCCAGCTAAGCTCAGGTTTTTCTATAGCAATCGACATCGCGGCGCTCCCTTCTGCGTTGACGGCAGGCACCGATGTTATTGAAGGTTTGAGACTAAAAGCTCATCAGTGGTCCAGCCGATTTAGGCTTCGGCCCACTGCTGACGCAAAAACTTAACTGCCTTCGGGATCTCGACCATTCTATCCCCTATAACTCCGCATTCGAGGCTCATAAAGTCCTGGTATCCCATCATCTTCAATCCCTTGAAGCCATTGCGGAAATCTCTCGCGTCTTGCCCCGGCAGGTTACGTTTTATCGAAGCAAGGTGTACATGGTGCAGCCAGGCAGCTCCGGAGATAAAGGCTCCCATATCGGATGGCTCTTCTATGTACATGTGGTACATATCGCCCATGAGGCAAACCCCTGGGCTGTTGATCTCCCGGCAGATAGCCCCGGCATCCGCCACCTGTCGCAGGAACCATGCCTCACCTCTATTCAATGGTTCGAGCAGCACGCGCGAGCCCACCTTTACACCATGCTCGCCAACCAGTGGCAGCAGGTCCATTAGGATCTTGCGGCCTTCAATATGGTTCAGCTTGGTTTGCGCGCTGAAAGCGGGCACAATGATCATGCCGGTTGAGCCGAGGTCAGCCGCGACCTCCATAATGTCCTTGATGGTACGAAGCGCTTTGTCCCGTTCGGACTGTTGATCCGACATCAGAGCGCCCTCAAAGCCCGCGCAGGTCGCAGACATCCGGAGCGGTCGCCCCTTCATTTCCGCTTTTATCGCGGATACACGCTCTCTCAAGCCGCCACCCCAGAACTCAATGCCATCAAATCCCCATTTTTCCAGGTTATCCAGTTTCTCCTTGAGATCCTTACCCGGGATAATGCCCTCCTGGCTCGAAATATTTTGAACCGCGGATTTTGGAGCAGGTGCGCTCTGAGCGCTGGATGAAGTATCCACACACGCAGAAATCGCAGCGGTTGCTGCACCCATTAGGATCTGTCTTCTCTCTAGTTGCATTAGTCTGCTCCCGGCAATAATGAATTTGCTAATCAAATTGAAGTGCAGAAATAGTGCCGGCTCATGATCGCGCGAAAGCGTTCATGAGCCGGCCAAAAGATAAGTTACGATTTGCCGGGTATTGCAACCGCTGGCACAGGGGCGGAAGTATCGAAAGCAAGTGGACTTGGGCGAAGGCTTTCGTTGGAGTTGAGCGCCTCTTCCCAGGTTACTACCCTTCCAGTATAGGCGGCCATTCTCGCCATGATAGCGGTTAGCGTGCTCTCTGCTACCCGCTTCGCTTCATTGAGCGGCTGGCCGGAGCGGATGCTGGCGATTAGATCGACATGCTCCTGAACATATGGGTCGCGCCCCGGAGACATGAACTTGAACTCTGCCGGGCCGGTGATATAGCTATTGGCATCGCTCGTGCCTTTAGTTCCGACGAATCTCTCCGATACGTTTCCAGGTGTGTTATCCCAGTGCCGACACATGCTCGCAATGTGAACGTCGCCAGGATAGGTGAAGTCCGTCGCGAAATGGTCAAAGATCTGTCCAAAGGTCTCTGCAGTACGCTGAGATCGGCCGCCAACGGCGAGCGCAGACTGCGGGTGGTTATTCATTACCCAGTTCGCCACATCGATGTTGTGAACGTGCTGTTCCACGATATGATCGCCGCTGAGCCATGTGAGGAAGTACCAGTGCCGCAGTTGCCACTCCACGGTAGGATTAGAAGGGATCGGGCCGGTGCCATTGCCTACGCCGCCACCGTTCCAGTAGATCTGGCCGCCAAGGACCTCGCCGATAGCGTTGCCCTGAATTCGCTTGATTACCTCAATATAAGAGGCCTGATGACGGCGCTGTGTGCCAGCAACCACCGCGAGGCGCTTTGCGGAGGCAACCTGCGCTGCGGCGATAACTTCGCGAATGCCCGGTGCATCTGTGGCAACGGGCTTCTCCATAAAAACATGCTTGCCGGCTTCGACGGCAGCCTTGAAATGAATTGGGCGAAAACCCGGGGGCGTCGCAAGGATAACAAGGTCAACACCGGATTTTAAAACCT